>CAZFIQ010000019.1:0-15617 GCA_964519185.1 uncultured Patulibacter sp. | reverse complement strand
GAGGCCGCGGTCGAGCGCGTCGGCGTCGGCGACGTCCATCACGCCGATCACGTCGTCGCGACCCGGGACCTTCCAGATCTGCAGGATCGCGCCGGCCTCGAGGGCCTCCAGCGAGGCGACCGCCTCGCGATGCCAGACGCCGTAGAACTCCGCGGCCGGCATGTCGGCCGGGCGCCGGAGTTGCGTGTGGAACATGAAGAGCATCTATGCCTCCGTGGTGGTGGGGATGTCGGCGGGCTGACCGATCCGTCGCTCCCACGCGGAGAGCTGCGGCAACCCGAGGAACTCGTTCATCGCGTCGAAGCTCGGACGCCGCCAGGTTCCGGTGCCCGGCGGGAGCGCCCCCGCGCGCAGCTCGACGAGCATCCGCTCGACCGCGCCGACGGCGGCGAACAGCAGCTCGATCGGGTACGTGACGAGGCCGTAGCCGAGGCCGCGGAGCTCGTCCGGCCGGATCTCCGGCCCCTTCCCGGTGCTGGCGCCGTTGAACATCAGCGGCCCCGGCAGGCGGCGCCCGATCTCGACGACGTCGGCGTGGCGCCGCGGGGCGTCGACGAGCACGACGTCGGCGCCCTCGGCGCGGTAGCGGGCGGCCCGCTCGACCACCGAGTCCATGCCCTCGGGCGCGAGGGCGTCGATGCGGGCGATGATCGCCGGTCCGCCCGGGCCGGCGGCGGCGACCGCGGCGCGGATCCGGGAGGACGCCTCGTCGACCGAGACCACGGCCTTCTCGTCCAGGTGCCCGCACTGCTTGGGGTTGACCTGGTCCTCGATCTGGATCGCGGTGACGCCGATCGCGGCGAGCTCCTCGACGGCGCGGGCGGTGTTGATCAGGCCGCCGAACCCGGTGTCCGCGTCGACGATCAGGGGCAGCGACGTCGCGCGCCGCATCCTCCGGCAGAAGGCGAGCGTCTCCGCCAGTCCGGACAGCCCCAGGTCGGGGTCGGCGGTGGTGCTCGCCGCGGCCGCGTAGCCGCCGACGTAGACCGCCTCGAAGCCGGTCTGCTCGATCAGCCGGGCGGAGACCGCGTCGTAGGCGCCGGGAGCGACCAGCGGCGCGTCGCCGGCCAGCCGCGACAGCAGCCAGGCGCGCCCTCCGGACGGGTTCGCCGGTCGGCGGAACCCGTTCAGAAGATTCCGCTCATCGGAAGAGAACTCCATTAAGTGGGATAATATGCACCGCGTCGCCCGCGCGTCAAGACGCAATCGGGAATCAATCGATTCCGAGATAGCCTCAATCGGACGTGCCTGACCTCCGCCAGATCCGCGTGTTGATCGCCGTCGCCGACGAGCGGAGCTTCACGCGGGCGGCCGAGCGGCTCGACATCGCCCAGCCCGCGGTCTCCAAGATCGTGCGCCAGCTCGAGCGTGAGCTCGGCACCGAGCTGCTGGTCCGGACGACGCGCGCGGTCGACCTGACCCCGGCGGGGGCCGCCCTGGTCGAGGACGGACGCGCGCTGCTGGCCGACGCCGCCTCCGCCTTCGCCCGGGCCCGCGCGCACGGCTCGGGGGCCCGGGGCACGATCGCGGTCGCCGCCACCGGAGCGGTGGGGCGCGCCACCCTGGCCGAGGTCGCCGCCCGGATCCACGACGACCTCCCCGAGCTCGCGCTCGAGCTCCACGAGATCCGGTCGACCGCACTGCCCGGCGCCGTGCGCGAAGCGCGGGTCGACTTCGGCCTGGCCCGTACCTTCGCGCCGCAGCCGGGCTTCAAGGTCCTGCCGCTGCGGCCGACGCCCGCCGCGCTGGCCGTGCCCCCGACCCACTCCCTCGCCGGCCGGCAGGCCGTGCGGATCACCGAGATCGACGGCGAGCGCCTGCTGACCTGGAACGCGCCGGGAACGCCGCTCACCGACCTGCTCGTCGCGCTCGGCGCCGGCGGCGGCGCCCACGTGCGCCCCGTGCGCGCGTCGGTCGTCGGCGTGGCGCAGCTGACCGACCTCGCGGCCCTGGACGCCGTGGCGATCGTCCCCCGCGGATGGAGCAGCACACCGGGGGTCGTCGAGCTGCCGTTCGCGGAGCCCGTCGACCTCCCGCTCCGCGCGGTCGTCCGCGCGCTGCCCACGACCCCGCTCCTGGCCCGCGTGCTCGACACCATCGGGGTGCGGCCGTAGGAGGTCGTCCCAGCAGGAGCCCGTGCCGCACCGCGGCGCCAGGCCGAGTCCTTACGTCGCGCGCGCCCCGAGGGCGCGGCTGAGCGAGCGCGCGGCCCCGGCGACGAGCTCCCCGAGCGCGCCGACGGAGCCCGGATCGAAGCGGACCTCGGGCACCGAGACGCTCAGCGACCCGATCACGCCGTCGGGCGCGAAGACCGGCGCCGCCACGCCGACGCTGTGGGCGACCTTCTCGCCGCGCGTCGTGTCCCATCCGCGCCGCCGGATCGCCGGCAGCGTCTCGCCGAGCAGCGCCTCGACCGGCGGCGGCACGCGCCCGCCGACCGGCGCCGGCCCGGAGGCGGCGACGACCGCCGCCACCTCCTCCTCCGGGAGGAACGCCAGGATCACCCGCCCCGAGCACCCCCAGAGGACCGGGAGCGACTCGTGCAGCGGCAGGTGGAACCGCAGCGCCTGACGCGACTCGACCTGGGCGACGAAGGTCATGTCCCGGTCGCTCGGCCGGTACAGGGCGAGCATGCAGGTCTCCTCGCAGGCCTCGACCATCCCGGCCATGAACGGCCGGGCGAGCTCCGGGACGCCGCGCCGACCGACCACCAGGCTCGAGAGCCGCTGGTACTCCACGCCGATCGCGTAGCGCCGCCGCCCTCCGCCGCGGTCGACCATCCCCTCGACCACCAGCAGCCGCAGCAGCCGGTGGGTCGTGCTGTGCGGGAGGTCCAGTGCCGCGGCCACGTCGGCGACGGCGACCGGACCCTCCGCCTCGGCCAGCACCCGCAGGACGGCCATCGCCCGGGAGACGGTGCCTATCGGTCCAGAGCTCGCCACCGGGACGACACTACTAATCCGCTGAGCAAACAGTTCTTCCGTTCAACAGAATCATCGGCGCCGCGATCGGGCCAGCGCGTCGAGCCCCAGCGCCGCCACCAGGATCGACCCCTTGGCGATCGACTGCGTCGCCGCGTCGAGCGTGAGGCTGTTGAACAGGTTGCCCATCACGGCGATGATCGCCAGGCCGACCGCCGTCCTCCAGATCGCGCCCTCGCCCCCGGCGATCGACGTCCCGCCGATGACCACGATCGCAAACGCGTCGAGCGCCACCGTCGCGCCGACCGTCGGCTCGCCGATCGAGAGCTGCGACGCCAGGATCGCCCCGGCGAACGCCGCGCACATGCCGAGCAGGACGAACACGCTGATCCGCAGCACGTCGACGCGGAGGCCGGCCAGACGCGCCGCCTCGGGGCTCCCGCCGACCGAGTAGAGCGACCGGCCGTAGACGCTCTTGGCCAGCACCACGCCGGCCGCGACGAAGACCGCGATCAGGATCACCCCGGGCCACGGAATCCCCGCCACCGTCCCCAGGCCGAGCCCGCTGAACCCGGGGTTCGTCACCATGATCGGCTTCGAGTTGCAGTAGAGCAGGACCAGCCCGCCGAAGATCGCCCCGGTACCGATCGTGGCGATCAGGCTGTTGACCTTGAAGCGGGTGACCACCAGCCCGTTGAGGGCTCCGGCGACCGCCCCGACCGCCACCGTGGCGAGCGCCCCGAGCAGGAGCGGCCAGTCGTCCCCGACGCTCGCGTAGAACACGCCTCCGGCCGCGAGCACCGAGCCGACCGACAGGTCGAAGTTGCCGTTGATGATGACGTACGTCATGCCGATCGCGACCAGGCCGATCGGCGCGTTCTGGCTCAGGATGTTGCGCAGGTTGGCCCCGTCCCAGAAGCCGTCGTAGAGGATCGTCGTGACGATCAGCAGCACGACCAGCACGGCGACGGTCGCGAACCGCAGCGAGAAGTCGATGACGTCGTCGAGCCGCGGCCGCGTCGGCGCCGGACCATCGCCTCCGGGTGGCGCCTGGTTGCGGCCGTGGGCGGGGACGATGACCTCGGTGCTCATGCTGCGTCCTGTTCTGTCCGGAACGCCATCCCCAGGATGGCGTCCACGCTGATGGGGTCCGCGTCGCGGCGGAGCTCGCCGACCTGCCGGCCCTCGGCGAGGACCGTGATCCGATCGGCGACGGCCACGAGCTCCTCGAGCTCCGAGGAGACGACGATCACCGCGGTGCCGGCGACCGCCAGGTCCCGCAGCGCGCGGAGGATGTCCTCCTTCGCGCCGATGTCGACGCCGCGCGTCGGCTCGTCGGCCAGCAGCACGCGGGGCGGGCAGTGCCGCCACCGCCCGAGCAGCAGCTTCTGCTGGTTGCCGCCGGAGAGGTTGGCGGCGTTCGTCGCCAGGCGTCCGAGGTCGAACGAGAGGTCCTCGACGGCCCGGCCCGCCGCCTCCCGCACCGCCCGCCGCGAGAGGAACCCCCAGCGCGACACGGCCCGCAGGTCGCTGACCACGACGTTGTCCATCGACGACATCCGCGTGAGCAGCCCCGCGCTCTTGCGATCCTCGGAGATCAGCGCGATCCCGTGCCGCCGGGCCGCGTGCGCGGAGGTCGGCAGCGTGGTCCGCTCGCCCCCGATCCAGCACGCGCCGTGGGCGTGCGGCGCGACGCCGGCGAGCGCGCGCAGGAGCGTCGTGCGTCCCGAGCCCACCAGCCCTCCGACGCCGAGGATCTCGCCCGCGCCGACCTCCAGGTCGACGGGATGGAGCGCGCCCGGCACGGCGAGGCCCGCGACCCGCAGCGCGGAGGCAGCCTGGCTGCGCCGGTCGGCGTCGCCCGACACCGTCACGGCACCGGACCACGGCCGTCCGAGCATCTCGGCGACCAGTCCCGGCTTCGTCCACTGCGCCGCCGGACCACCGGCCACCCGGCGCCCGTTGCGGAAGACGGTCACGTCGTCCGCGATCTCCAGGACCTCGTCGAGGTTGTGGCTCACGAAGAGGATCGCGACGCCCTGGTCGCGCAGGTCGCGCATCACCCGGAAGAGCACCTCCCGCTCGTGCTGCGCCAACGACGCGGTCGGCTCGTCGAAGAGGATCACCCGCGGATCGGAGACCAGGGCCCGGAGGATCTCCAGCAGCTGCTGATCGGCGACCGACAGCGCTCCCGCGGGCACGTCGAGCGGGAGCTGCACGTCCAGCCGGCGGCAGAGGGCCACGAACTCGTCGCGCATCCTCCGCTCCGCCAACCACCCGCCGCGCGCGTGCGGCACCCCGAGGAAGACGTTGGCCTGCGTGCTGAGCGCGGGCACGATCGTCAGCTCCTGGTAGATGGTCGCGACCCCCGCCTGCCGGGCCTCCCGCGGATCTCCGTGCCCGAGCGGCGTCTCGCCCACCGTCACGGTGCCCTCGGTCGGCGGGATCCGCCCCGCGATCAGGCCGAGGCAGGTCGACTTGCCCGCGCCGTTGCCCCCGACCAGCGCGTGCACGGTCCCCGCGCGGACGTCCAGGTCCACGCCGCCCAGGGCCCGGGCCGCGCCGAAGCGCTTCCCGAGCCCGCGGCAGGCGACCGCCACGCGATCCGCGGTCGCCATCAGTACTCGCCGAGTCCGGACGACTTCCAGTCGCCGACGTTCTCCTTCGTGATGAAGAGCAGGTCCTCACCCGGCTCCCGCAGCTCCTCCGGGGCGTGACCGTCGTTCGCGTAGAACCGCTCGAACGGCTTCCCCATGCGCGCGTTGTAGAGCGCCTGGACCGCCACGCGGCCCTTGGTCTCCGGGTAGTACGGGTAGGTCATCGCGACCTCGCCGCTCTCGATCAGCGGGATCACGGTCGAGTCGCCGCCGATGTCGTAGAGCTTGACGCCCTCCGTCTTGCCGGCCTGCTTCAGCGCGACCACCGCGCCCTTGGTCAGCGCCGAGAAGATCGTCGCCACGACCGTGGTCCCAGGATTGGCCTGGAGCGCGTCCTGCATCTTCCGCTGCGCGTCGGCCGTCGAGAAGTCCGTGTGGACCTTCGCCGCGATCTCGAAGTCCGGGTGCTCCGCCGCGACGCTGTCGAACGCCTTCATGATCAGCTCGGACTGCGAGTTCAGCTCCGGCCCGGCCACGACGATCACCCGCTGCTTCCCGGGGTTGTCCTGCTGGATCCGCGCCGCGAACGCGCGGAACGTCCCGGGGGTCTGGGTGCCGCCGACGAACGCGAGCGAGCCCGGAGCCCAGGTGCCCTCGCCGTCCTCCTCGGTGCGTCCGCAGAGCGGGGAGTTGGTGACCACGAGCATCATGTTGCGCTCCGGCATCTGCTCGGTGCCGATGCCGCACAGCTGGCTCTCGACGACCGGCGTCACGATCCCGCCGGCGTACTTCCCGGACTGCATCGCGTCCTGCATCTGGCGGACCTGCTTGGCCGGGTCGACCTCGGCGTCGAGCACGTCGAGCTCGATCCCGAGCTTCTCGGCCTCCTCCTTCGCGCCCTTGGCGGTCGCGCTGATGTAGACGTCCGAGTTGAACGCGAAGTAGACGAAGCGCGGCTTCTGCCCCTCCTCGAAGGTCGCTTCCCGGCCGCCGCCCAGATCGACGGTCGTCGCGGGCCAGGTGGTGTCGCCCCCCGCGGCCGCCGCCGTCGACGGCTCGGTCGACTCGTCGCTCCCGCCGCAGGCCGCGAGCGCCCCGGTCGTGCAGATCATCGCCGCTACCGCGGCCACGCTCATCCTCATCGCCCTGCCTCCGTTAATTCCATTGATCGGAATACAAATCCACTGATTAGAACTTTATCCCTCGGCGAAGGACGCGGTCAAGCCCGGCGTCGAAAATCCGGCAAGATCCCCCAATGGCGAACGACGCACCGGCCGGCACGATCTCGCGGGCGATCGCGCTGCTGCGGGTGCTCGCCGAGGCCGACGGACCGATCTCCGTCAGCACGGCCGCCGAGCGCCTGGACCTGCCCCCCAGCACGACCCACCGCCTGCTCCACCTGCTGGCCAGCGAGGACGTCGTCGAGCACCTCCCCGCGACCCGCCGCTACGACGTCGGCGTGGAGTACGTGCGACTGGCCGGGCTGGTCACCGCCAAGAGCGACGTCGTCGCGCTCGCCCTGCCCGTGATGCGCCGCGTGGTCGAGGCGCGGAACGAATCGTGCCTGCTGGGCCTGTTCCGCCCGAACGGCCACGACATGGTGTTCGCGGCCCAGGTCGAATCGACTCAGGCGCTGCGGTTCCACATCCCGCTGCAGGAGCCGATGTCCGCGCTCTGGGGCTGCTCGGGGCGCGTGATCCTCGCCTACCTCGACGAGGAGGCGGTCAAGCAGGTGGTCCGCGGCACCGCGACGTCGCCGGTCACCGGCGCCAAGCCCCCGTCGGCCGCCAAGCTCCTGCGCGACGTGCTGCCGGCGATCCGCGAGCGCGGCTGGGACTTCACCGAGGGAGAGAAGATCCCCGACTCGGTCGGCCTCGCCGCTCCGGTCTTCGCCGGCCAGGGACGGGTCATCGGGTCGCTGTCGGTCTCGATCCCGGCCGCCCGCTACGACCCGGGGGAGCGCGAGGCGCTGGCCGACCTGGTGACGGGCGCGGCGAGCGAGCTCAGCGCCACCCTCGGCGCGATCTGACGCCCGAGCCCGGGCCCACCGCGGAAGGCGCACCCCCCGACACCGGCCAAATGGTTGCCGCCGTCGAAAGACCAGTCGCGGGCATCACGTGCGCGATGCGAAAGGTCCTCGTGGCCCGTGCCGGGGGGCAATCCCGTGGTTCGCCGCCGTCTTGACGGTTCCTTCCCGCAAGCACGGCGCTTTTTCCCGCGGCCGGGCGCACGACCGCGCAATCCGCCGCCCGAGCTCACCCCTGACCGACGAATCGTCTGCCCGGACCGAACGATTTCGTAAATTTCGCCCCGGCGGCACTCCCCGAAGCGAGACGGTCGTCTACGATTCGGACCCTCATGCAGCGTCGAGTCCTCACGACCCTGACGGCCCTGGCGGCAACCCTCGTTCTTGCCTCCTGCGGTTCCGAGTCGGTCCAGACCAACATCAAAGACGGACCACTCAAGGGAGAGACCGATCCCCAGGTCCTCCGCGGAGCCGAGCTCTTCGCCGAGCGCTGCTCCGGCTGCCACACCCTCTCGGTCGCCGGCACCCAGGGCGGCGCCAGCGCGATCAAGGATCGCGAGCGCAGCGACGGACCCGACTTCGACCTCCGCAAGGAGACCAAGGGCGCCGTGCTCTACGCGCTCGCCAACGGCGGCTTCTCCGGCGCCGTCATGCCGCAGAACCTGGCGGTCGGCGAGGACGCCGAGGCGATCGCCCTCTTCCTCTGCAAGTACGCGGGCCTGAAGGCCGCCGAGCCGGCCGGTGTCGACAAGGGCATGTCGATCGAGGAGCGTTGCAAGGACATGGAGCCGCAGGCCGGCTGATCGTGCCTCCGGCGCCCGTGCGCCGGCCTCCGCAGCATCGAGCGCGACGGACCTCCGTCGCGCTTCGTCGTTCCGGAGCGCCCGTCGCCTCGGCGGGCGGATCGCGATCGCACCGCCGCGGACCAGACCTCGCGGCCGGCCCCGGGCGACGCGCCGCTACCCGCGCCGGGCGATCTCGAACGCCACCAGGGTGGTCGCGCAGGCGACGTTCAGCGACTCGACGTCGCCGGGCATCGGCACCGAGACCCAGGAGTGGACGAACGCGGTGGACGCCTGCGACGCACCGTCGTGCTCGCCGCCGACCAGGAAGGCCACGCGGTCGGGCAGCGGCAGCTCCCACAGCGACGTGGCCGCCCCCGCGTCCAGGCCGACGATCGCGAACCCGGCGTCGGTCAGCGCGGCCAAAGCGTCCGGGGCGCTCGGCGTGCGCAGGATCGGCGCGCGGAAGGCGGTGCCAGCCGACGCCTTGACCACCTGCGGATCGATCGCCGCGGTGCCGCGGCGCGGGACCACGATCCCGTCGACCCCCGACGCGGTCGCCGAGCGGATGATCAGGCCCAGGTTGCCCGGGGTCGTCACCCCGTCGATCAGCAGCAGGCGCTGCTTCCGCGCCGGGTCCCGCTCCAGCGCGGCCAGGCGCTCGCCGAGCGGCCGCATCTCCGGCGCCACGACGTCCGCCACCACGCCCTGGTCCTGGCGGCCGTTGCCGGAGATCAGCGAGACCCGGTGGGCCGTCGCCTCGCGCAGCTCGACGCCGCGCTCGCGGGCCGACTTGGTGACCTCCTTGACCACCGCGCCGCCGGCCTCCGACACCGTCACGCCGGCGACCTCCAGCTGCGGGTCGCGCAGGGCCTCGAGCACCGCCCGGCGGCCGTAGACGGTGATGCAGCGATCCTTGCGCTGCCGGGGCTCGATCGGCGACGACATCGCCGGGAAGGGTACGGGGGCGCCCGACGCCGCGTGGCCGCGCCACGGTCGGCCCGTCGTCGACGGACGCGGCGTACGCTGTCGGGCGTGCCCGTCCCCCACGCTCCACGACCCGGCGGTCGCCGCGGACCAGGACAGACCCTCGTCGCCGGCCTGGTGATCGCCGCGACGATCGCCCTGGCCGGGGCGCCCGCGGCTCCGGCCGACACCGCGCGGCTGGTACCCGCGGGGACGTCCGACGGCGCGACCGGAGGCACGATCGTCGTCACCGACGTCGCCGGTCGCCAGCGGACGCTCGGCCCGTTCGCGGGCGAGATGCCGCTGGCGGGCCTGACCCGGTCGCCGGACGGCCGCTGGTTCGCCGTCCTGCACGGCTACCGCGACCTGATCGGCGCGATCACCATCGTTCCGACCGACGGCGGGGCGCCGTTCGGGTTCCGCCTGGGCCCCGCGGGGCCGGTGGCGACCGTCGCGACGACCAGCCAGGTCTCGTGGTCGGCCGACGGCGAGGAGCTCGTGATCGGCTACGCCAACCACGCCGACGGCGGTGCCGGCCTGGCGGTGCTGCGCTGCGCGATCGTCACCCGCGTCTGCGTGCCGGTACCCGGCATCAGCGGCATGGCGACCACCGTGCCGAACGGCATCCTCAGCGTCACCGGCTACGGGGAGCTGGTGCCGCGGCTGCGGCCGTGGACCGGTCCCCGGCACCGCCTCCGCCCCGCCGAGCTGCGCGACCTGCGGCAGCGTCGTACGGCCCGGATCGCGCTGACGGCCGCCGCCGGCACGACGACCATCCAGGCGGACCGCGTCAACGCGCTCGACGGGCTCCACGGCACCGTCGGCCTGCTTGGCGGCCCGTCCGGCGCGTTGCTCGTCCAACAGCGCTACCGCGCGACGCTGACGCGGCGGAGCGACGGCTGGACGGCGCGACAGCACCACGGTGGGGCCCGCTGGACGATCATCAGCCCCGACGGTCGCAGCCGGACGCGCGCCGCGCCGCGGCTCACGGTGCCGCGTGCCCACGGCGCTGCCGGTCGTCGGTACGACCGGGTCCTCGGTCAGCGGGCGGCGGTCCAGCCCGCCGTCTCCCGCTCGAGCGGTGGCTGGCTGGGAACCGTCGGGGACCGGACCTACGTCGGCAGCGGCGACGGGCTGGTGCTGACGCAGATCACCGCCGCCGGGGACGCGACGTTCGTGCGGACCGGTGGCGCGCTGGCCTCGGCGGCGACGCTGGTCCACCGGCTCGGGCGTGCGGCGGTCCCCGGCACCCCGGCGCTGTTCCTGCTCGCCCACGAGGCGTCGACCGACGCGGCGATCGCCTTGGTCGTCTGGGAGCCGAAGCGGCGACCGTCGGTCGAGCATGCCGCGGTCGTCCGGGTCCCGCTCGACGGCCGCACCGCCCCGACACCGATCCGCGACCGCGTGACCCGCCTGTCGGAGATCGAGCAGGTGGCGTGGTGATCCGTCGCGCTGTCGTCGTCGGCGCCGCCGGGCTGGCGCTGCTGGCGTCGCTCGATCAGCCACGGCCGGCGTCAGCCGATACCGCCCGGATCGTGCGCGACCCGAGACCGGCCCCCGGGACACCCCCGATGACGGAGATCGTGATCACCGGCGCCGACGGTACCCGGCGCACGCTGGGCCGCTACGACATCGGGGTGCCGGAGATCCTCCTGCGCATCTCACCCGACCGCCGGTGGATCGCACTCGTGCCCTACTTCCCGGCCCGGCTGCGCTCGGTCTGGATCGTCCCGACCGACGGGGGCCCGGCGCGAACGCTGACCGTCGACCCCGCCGTGCGCTCGGCCACCGACCGCAGCGGCTTCTGGTGGACCTCCGACAGCCAGGCGCTGATCGTCGGCGACACGATGCAGGTCGGCTCCCGCCGACAGCACCACCCCTACCGCTCCCGGGTCCTCCGCTGTGCGCTGGCCGCCACCGTCTGCCGGCCGATCCCGGGGGTCGATGGCGTCGCCGCGACCGTGCCCGGCGCGATCGTCACCAGCAGCTCGGTCGGGTCGTTGCTGCCCTACGACCCGGGCCGGATGGATAGCGAGTTCCGGTGGCGGACCGTCGAGCGCGATCCGTCCGATCTCCGGCGGTTCCGGGTCGCGAGGCGGAGCAGCAGCGCGGTGGTCGCCGACGCCGTGCGGACGCTGCGCTCGACGACGTCGAGCCTGGCCGCGGGCATCGACGGCGCCTTCGCGGCGGTCAGCGGCCCGGCCGCCGCGCTGATCGTCCACCGACGGTTGCGGACCGCGATCACCGCCCGGAAGGCGGGCGGGCACGTCGTCCGCTGGCGTCCGGGACCGGTCCGCTGGACGTTGGTCGCCCCGCACGGCGGCCGGCGGACCATCACCGCCCCGCGGCTCCGGATCCCGATGGCCCTCGCCGACCCGACCCCGGAGAACGCCAAGCGCACGACCGTACGGGCCACGGTCGAGCCACGAGCCCCGCTCCCCGACGGCCGCTGGCTGGCCGAGGTGCGAACGCTCAGCGAGGCCGGCTACGCCGCCGTGGCGCTCGCCGTCGTCGGTCCCGACGGCCGCGCCGCGCTGCTCCGCAACCGCGGAGGGATCGTCTCGGCGGCCGATCTGATCCGGACGACGATCGGCGCCCGCGCGCCCGCGGCGTCGACGTCGTTGCGGGTCGTCGGTCACGAGACCGCCACCGACGCGGCGGTCCTCTCGCTCGGCTGGCCGGAGAGCCGCGGGGACCGCTTCCGCCACCGGGAGGCGACCGTCCGCGTCCCGCTCGACGGGCAGACGGCGCCGAGCCTGATCAGCCGCCACGTCGAGGACGACGCGTGGTGACCGACCGGGCGCGTCTGCCGCGCCGCTCCACCACCCCCCGCCCCCGCTCCGTGGCCGGGGCGCTCGTCGCGCTGGCCGCCGTCACGGGCAGCTTCACGCTCGCCGCACCGGCCACCGCCGACACCGCCCGCCTGGAAGCGACCCCGGCCGGGCCGATGATCGTCGTGACCGCACCCGACGGCAGCCAGCGACGGCTCGGACCGGTCGGATCCCGTCCGAGGCACCCCGAGCTGCGGGCGTCGCCCGACGGTCGCCAGCTGGCGGTGGTGCCGAGCTTCGGACGCTTCGACGCGGTCGCGATCGTGCCGCTCGACGGTGGCCCCGTGCGCCGGCTGGCGACCGGAGCGCGACGCTTCGCGACCGAGCGCAGCAGTGCGTGGTGGTCCGCGGACGGCAGCGAGCTGATCGTCGGTGACGTCGCCGAGGGACGCGCCGACCCGAAGACCGAGAGCGCCGCCCGCCCGTACCGCTCGCGGGTCCTCCGCTGCCCGATCGCGGCGACCGCCTGCCAACCGGTCCCCGACGTCGACGGCCTCGCGGCGCCGCTCCCCGGGGGCATCGCGACCAGCTCGTCGGTCGGGTCGCTGCTGCCGTTCGAGCCGACCGACCTCGGGATCGACCTGCCGATCGTGCCGTGGGCCCCAGGCTCCCAGCGCTGGCGGTTCCCGCCCGACCAACGCGCCGACCTGGCGCCGTGGCAGCAGCGCCGCACCGCGACGACCGCCCTGGTCGGCGCAACGACGCAGATCCTCGCCCGCCGGACCGCGAGCCTGACCGACGGCCTCGACGTCGCCGTCTGGGCGATCGGCGGGCCGGTCGACGCGCTGATCGCCCACCAGCGGGTCCGCACGCCGATCACGCGGTCCGGCCGCGACCGCATCATCCGACCGCGGGTCGGCCCCGTCCGCTGGACGGTGATCGACCCGGCCGGTGCGCGCCGCACGGTGACCGCTCCGAAGGTCCGCCTGCCGGCGACCGTCCGACCGGCCGTCCGCGAGCCGCGCGGACGCCGTGCCGTGGCGCTGATCACGCCGCAGCTGCCGCTCCCGTACGGCGGCTGGATCGGCCTGGCGCAGGCCCGCGGCGACAGCTTCGACAACGGCCAGGCGCTGACGCGCACCGCCCGGGACGGTCGCTCGTCGATCGTCCGCTCGGGCGGCCGGCTGATGACGGCCTACGAGCTGGTCCGCACGACGCTGGGCCGCACGCGGATCTCCGGGCCGATGTCGATGGAGATCGCCGGGCACGAGGCCGCCACCGACGCGGCGATCGTGCGGATCACCTGGGAGGAGCGGAACACCCGGCGCACCGTGCGCTACCGCGACGCGACGTTCCGCGTCCCGCTCGACGGGCGGACGGCGCCGACCGTGGTCAGCCGGACGTTCGAGGCGGTCGCGTGGTGAGCCTTCGGCGTCCCGCCGGCCTGCTGGCCGCCGTCACCGCGCTCGCGCTCGCTCCCACCCTGGAGCGCCCGAGCCCGGCGACGGCCGACACCGCGCGGATCTCGACGTTCGCCGGCGCCGCGCCCCGCGAGCGCACGATCGCGGTGACCGCGCCCGACGGGACCACGACGACGGTCGGCCGGTTCCGGGTCTGGCGCTCGGCGTTCGGGCTGACCCGCTCGCCCGACGGGGACCACTTCGCCGCGCTGATCGGCCGCTGGAGCTTCCGCGTCCGCGAGCTGATGATCGTGCCGACCGACGGCGGTCGGTCGTTCGCGATCCCGCTGGCGGTCGGCTCGCGCCGCTTCGCGGCGTCCCCGGAGGACATCGCCTGGACCACCGACGGTCGCGCGCTGATCGTCGGCAGCGCCAACCGGACGGACGGCACGACCACGTTCGCGGTGCTCCGCTGCGCGCTCGCGACGCGCGACTGCCGGGAGCTCTCCCACGTCCAGGGTCTCGCCGCGCCGTTGGGCCGCGGGCTCGTCGCGAGCACCTCGACGGCCGAGGGCTCGTCGTGGGTCCGCGGACTCGAGTTCGACGACGAGGACCTCTTCGGGGCCGCGAGCATCCGCGGGTTCCGCGAGCCGCAGCTGAGCCGCACCGTGCTGTCGACCCGCAGCGTGCCGACCCCGGGCTCGCTGCGGACCGTGTGGCAACGTCGGGCCAGCCTGGTCGACGGTCGGGAGGCCGCCACCGACGTCATCGGCGGACGCCGCGCCGCGCTGATCGTCCGATCCCGCGAACGCGTCCAGCTGCGGCGGACCCCGCGCGGGGTCCGCGGGCGTTCGATCGCCGGCCGCGACCGCTGGACCCTGCTCCGGGCCGACGGCCACTCCCGCACCGTCGTGGCGCCGGAGCTGACCGTGCCGGCCGCGCACAGCGCGCCACGCGGCAACCGCGGCGAGGCCTCCCGCGGGCGAATCGAGTCGCAACGCGACGTGCCCCAGCCGCGGGCGGCGACCGCCACCGGTGGCTGGCTGGCGACGACCGGATGGCCGGCCGACGGCGCGCGCCGCGGTGGCCTCGTGCTGACCGCGATCTCGCCCCGCGGTCGCGCCGCGTTCGTCCGGGTCGGCGGCTCGATCGCGTCCGCGACCGAGCTGGTGCGGGTCGTCCTCGGCCGGACCCCGACCCCGGGCACGCCCGGCCTCGAGGTGATCGGCCACGAGGCCGCCACGAACGCCGCGATCGTCACGCTCCGCTGGACCGAGGACCCGCCGCCGAAGCGCGACACCCTCCCGGGCGGTTCGCTCGGTCCCGACGAGGCGGGCGAGTCGCGCGAGCCGGTCCGCGGCGAGGCCACCGTGCGCGTCCCGCTCGACGGGCACACGCCGCCGTCCGTGGTCGTCGACGGGCCGGTGCAAGCGGCATGGTGACGCGCACGGCGCAGCACCCCGCCGCCGTCCTGCTGCTGGTCCTGGCCGCCGCGTTCGGCGTGATCGCGGGCGTGCCGGGCCCGGCGGATGCCGACACCGCCCGGCTGGTCCTGGCGGCGGAGCCCGCGTCCGGCGAGCCGGCCCACGCCACGATCGTGGCCACCGACGTCGCCGGTCAGCCGCGCACGCTCGGCCCGTACTCCTTCCCGCGCGTGCCCTACGGGCTGCGCCGCTCGCCCGACGGGCGGTACTTCGCCGTGCTGTGGGGCGAGTGGAGTGGCGAAAACGGCCTCGCGATCGTCCCGACCGACGGGCGTCCGCCGTTCGTCCTGTTCCCGCGACGGCCGGGCGGACGGTCCTACTACGTGTACCCCGACGGGCTCTCGTGGACGTCCGACTCGCGCTCCGTCGTCTTCGGCAACGCCGCCGACCAGGACGGTGCCTTCCCGGGCGATGTGGTCCGCTGCTCGGTCGCGGCGCGCTCCTGCGCGGTCGTTCCCGGCGTCACGGGGTACGCCGCCGCGGTCGGTCGAGCAATCGTGACCAGCACCGCAAGCGACGCGGTGCTCGGCCTGGTGGCCGAGGCGGCCTCGGCCATCGACATCACCACCTCGACCGTCGACCGGGCCACGCGGCGGGCGCTCCAGCGGCGCCGCTCCGCGGTGACCGCGCGCGGCATCCGCGACCTGATCGCTGCCGACATCCGCGAGGC
>CAZFIQ010000018.1:27171-28068 GCA_964519185.1 uncultured Patulibacter sp. | reverse complement strand
ACGGGGTGCTGCTGTGGGTCGACGGCCCGGACGACGTGGTCGAGCGGGCGAGCGAGGAGATGGCCTTCGAGGTCGGCGCCGACTGGAGCGAGCGGTCCGCGGGCACCAACGCCGTCGGCACCGCGCTGGCGGAGGACCACGCCGTCCAGATCTTCAGCGCCGAGCACTTCCGCCCCGCCGTCCACAACTGGACCTGCTCCGGGGCGCCGATCCATGACCCGGAGACCGGGCGCGTGATCGGCGCGCTCGACGCGACCGCGGACCTGCGGACGGTGTCGCCGCGCACCCTGCCGATCGTCCAGGCGGCGGCGCGCGCCGCCGAGATCACCCTGCGCGCGCGGGTCGCGCAGCGTGACGCGCGGCTGCGTCAGCGGGCCCTCCACCGCCCGGCCGGCGCGCCGCGGCCGGAGCTGGCGCTGAGCGCGTCGGGCCGCGTCCTGACCCTCGACGGTCGCACCTCGACCGTCCCGGCGTCGCCCCACGATCCGCGCTGGCGGCTGCCGGTCCCCGGCCCCGGCGGGGGTGAGCTGCTGCTGCCCGACGGCCGCCGCGGCTACGCCGAGCCGGAGGGCGACGACGGGTTCCTCGTCTACGCGATCGGCGCCGGGCGGACCGCGACGCCGACCGTGGCCCTCGAGCTGCTCGGCACCGGCAACCCGACGATCGCGATCGACGGCGCGTCGCAGGTCGTCAGCCGCGGTCAGGCCGACCTGCTGGCGCTGCTCGCCGACGCCCCCGACGGTCTGCGCGCCGAGCGCCTGGCGGTGCTGCTGCACGGCGACGACGCCCACCCCGGCACGGTTCGCGCCGCCTGCTCCCGCCTGCGATCGCGCTGGCCGGGCGTGATCGGCGCCGACCCCTACCGGTTGTCCGACGGGGTCCGCACCGCGTCCAGGT
>CAZFIQ010000018.1:11473-27161 GCA_964519185.1 uncultured Patulibacter sp. | reverse complement strand
TGGACGCGGTCCGGACCGCGCTGCGCCGGGGCGACCTGCTGCGCGCGGTCGGGGCCTACCGCGGCCCGCTGCTGCCGGCGAGCACCGCCCCCGGCGTGCGCGCGCTGGCCGACGAGCTCCACGCCGAGCTGCGCGGGGCGCTGCTGGAGGCCCGGCAGGCCGCCCCGCTGGAGGCCTGGTGCACCGCGCCGCACGGACGCGACGACCTGCGGGCGGCCGAGGCGCTGGTGGCGGCGCTGCCGTCCGGCGACCCGCAGCGTGGCGCCGCCCACGGCCGGGTCCGCGCGTTGCGGCGCCGACTGGGTCTGTAGTCGCCCCCGCACTGGTGGGCCATCGACCACCCGCACGGTGGCTGATCGCACACCAGTGCGCGTCCGCCCCTGCGCAGGCAACGACACGCCGAAAAGTAGGAGGTGACACTTGCTACTTCACATGCGACATGATGTCCGCGTGAGCGCGATCGACCCCCGCACCCCCGTCATCGTCGGCACCGGCCAGGTGGTGCAGCACCGGGGCGACGGGGACGCCGGCCCGCTCGAGCTGATGGTCGCAGCGGCCCGCGCCGCGGCCGCCGACGGCGGCCCGCACGGCGACGCCCTACTGGCCCGCGTCCAGAGCGTCGGCGTGGTCGACGTCTTCTGCTGGCCCGTTCCCGATCCGAGCGCGCTGCTCGCCGCCGCGCTGGGGATCGCGCCGGCCGAGACGGTCCGCACCGTGATCGGCGGCAACAGCCCGATCGCGCTGCTGGCCGACGCCGCCACGCGGATCGCCGCGGGCGAGCTGGACGTCGCGCTGCTCGGCGGCGGCGAGGCCGGCGTCGCCCACCGCGCCCAGATGCTGGGCGGTGCCGACCCGGGCTGGCCGACCCAGCCGGAGGGCACGACCCCGACGCGGACGATCGGCGTCGACCGGCCGCCGTCCCACGACGCCGAGCTGGCCGCGGGCCTGCTGGCCCCGGTCCTGGTCTACCCGCTGTTCGAGCACGCGCTGCGCCACGCCGCCGGCCGCACGAGCGCCGAGCAACGCGACTGGATCGCGTCGTGGTGGGCCCGCTACAGCGCGGTCTCGGCCGCTCACCCGCAGGGCTGGACCCGCGAGCCGCTGACCCCGGAGCAGGTCGCTACGCCGTCCGACGGCAACCGGCTGATCGCCGACCCCTATCCCCGCACGATGAACGCCAACATCGCGGTCGACCAGGCCGCGATGCTGCTCGTGACCAGCGCCGGCGCCGCCGAGGCCGCCGGGATCCCCCGCGACCGCTGGGTCTTCGTCCACGGCACCGCGGCGGCGGCCGACCACTGGTTCGTCGGCGAGCGCGAGCGGCTCGATCGGTCGCCCGCGATCGCCGCCGGCGGCGACGCGCTCTTCCGCCACGCACGAACCGACGCCGACGGGATCGCCCTGGTCGACCTGTATTCCTGCTTCCCCTGCGCCGTCCAGGTCGGCGCGCGCGAGCTGGGCTTCCGCGTCGACGACCCGGCCCGGCCGCTGACCGCGACCGGCGGCCTGGCGTTCTTCGGCGGCCCGGCGAACGACTACGTCACCCACTCGATCGCGACCCTGGTCGACCGCGCGCGCGAGCAGCCCGGCGAGCGGGCGCTGGCGAGCGCGGTCGGCTGGTACCTGACCAAGCACGGCCTGGCACTGCTGTCCGCCACGCCGCCGGACCGCCCCTACGCCCACCACGACGTCCAGGCGACGGTCGACGCCCAGCCGCGCGTCACGATCGCGGATCAGGCCACGGGGAACGGGACGGTCGAGTCGTTCACCGTCGCCTACGACCGCGACGGTCGCGGCAACGTGGGCATCGTCGTGGCCCGCGACGCCAGCGACCGCCGGGCCTTCGGTCGGACCGAGCACCGCGCGACGATCGATCGCCTGCTCGCCGCCGACCCGATCGGCGATGCGGTCGAGCTGGACGGCGCGGGTGGGTTCGGGCTCTGAACGGGCGGAAGCGCGGACGACGCAGCGCGGCAGTTGACCACCACGCCGCCCACCCCGAGACGCCTCCGACCGGTCGCCGGACGGCGGTGCCGACCCGCGCGACGGAGCACCGTCGCTCGCTAGCGTGTGGGCATGCCGCTGCCCGATCAGCCGCATCCGGGCACGGTCCCCGATCCGTTGGAGGACGGTCCCGGGTTCGCGGAGGTCATCGCCGCCGCCCCGGTCCGGCAGCTGGCGCGGCGCGAGCTCGACGGCCACGTCTCGCTCGGCTCGCGCGAGTTGCACGAGCTCGGCGCGACGACAGCAGGGATCGGCTGGCGCGACGCCCCCGCGGCGGTGCTCGGACGCCTCCAGGTCGTCGCCGGGGTGCTGATCGGCTGCTTCGGGATCGCGGGGGCCCTGATCCCGACCCTGACGCCGCTGTTCACCGCGCTCGGTGCGCCGTTCGCCGATCCGGACCCCAGCGACAGCGAGCTCGACGTCGCGGTCGGGGCGGCGTTCGCGGCGTGCGCGCTGGGCGGGGCGGAGCTCGCCCGGCGCGGGCTGCGGCGGATCCGGTCCGGGCTCGAGGCCCGGCGGATCGCCGACGGCGACCCCGCCGTCGCCGCGGCGGACGATCCCCGGGCCCGGCCCACCGTCGCGCTGCTCGCCGGACCCCACGAGCAGGTCGCCTCGCTGCTCTGGGTTCGTGGCGACCCCGACGACCCCGCACGCGTCGAGCTCCGCACGCTCGGCGAGCGCCGGCTCGATCCCGACGACGTCGCCGGCGCCGAGGACGCGGTCGTCGAGCTCGCCGAGGTCGCGCTGCGCGCCGAGGCCGCTCGCGGGCTTCCGGGCCCCGACCGGCGGACGTCCGCGCCGGACGCCGACCGCCTGCGGACGATCGTCGCGGCCGCCCGCGACGTGCTCCCCGCCGCCGATCCCACCCTCCCCGTGCCCGTCGACTGGGAGCCCGATCCGCTGGAGGACGACGGTCGCAGCGAGCTCGCGGCGCGCCTGGTCCGGTCCAGCCCGCTGCTCTGGAGCTCCGCGGTGCTCGAGCGTCTGGCCGTGGAGCCCGGACCACCGACGAACCGCCCGCCCGCGGAGTGGCCCGACGACGCGGAGCGCCGGGCGACGACCTCCGCCAACCTCCCCGCGGAGCTGCGGCAGAAGCTGCTCTGGGGGGGCGGGCGGGGCCGCGACCGTGTGGTTCATCGCCGTGGCGAGCGCGGACGGCAGCGTTAACCCGACCCCCGCCCGCATCGTCGGCTACGCCGCGCTCGCGGTCGCGGTGGCGCTGGTCGCCGTCCTCCACGTCGCCCGCCGTCGCGCCCCCGGCCGGCGGATGCTCTCCGCGGTTCGGGCGGCCGGTCGCGCCGACGCCTCCGGGCTGGCCGGCGGCGTGCCGGGCCCGGCCGGCCGGTTCCTCGTCCTCCGCGGCCGCGACGGCGCCGCCGAGCGCGTGGAGCTGGTCCACGTCCGCGCCCGCCCCGGCACGAACGACGGGCGGGTGGAAGCCCGGACGCTGGCCCGGCGCAGGGTCTGGCCGGGCGATGCCGTCACCGCCGGCGAGACGACGGGCGCGTTCTCCCGCGTGGCCGACGCGGCGACCCACGTCGCCCGCGGGCGGCTCCGGGACGCGCGTGGCCTCCGCCGACTGAACCGCGCGCTCGCCCGGGCCACCGCGGAGCGCTACGCGCTCGCCCTCCGCCGCGAGCCGCTCGCCTGGGCGGCCGGCGCCTGCGTCGTCGCCGTCGTCGTCGCCGCCGCGCGGCACGTGCTGGGGATCAGCGACGACCCGCTGGCCCACGGATTGGGCAACATGCTCCTGGCCTTCACCTGGCCGCTCTCCATGATCGTCCTGCTGTGGGCGTGCGCTCGCGCCGTGCACGATCCGTACGGCGACCGCTGAGTCACGTCGCGCGGGCCGGGACACGGCTCCGTGGCGGGCGATCCGCCCGGCCACGAGCCGCAGCCCGTGACAGGCCGTGAGCGCGCACCGCCCGCGAAACGCCGAACGCCCCGCAACTTGCGGGGCGTTCGGGTGGAGGTGGAAGCGGCGGGAGTTGAACCCGCGTCCGCGACCGCACCAAGAGCAACGTCTACGAGCGTAGTCGGCGTATCTGGATCTCACGCTCCCTCGGTCTCGTCGACCCACGTACGGAGCGCCAGCCCTCCTTGAATGTCCCCGACGACGCGAGGGCGTCGCCGCCAGGTGATCCGACTGAAGTGATACCGGCGATCCCCACCGTCGGCGAGCGGGGGCCGATACCTCACTCACCTAGTGGTTGCTAGGCAGCGAGGGCGTACTCGTGAGAGTCCGCATGTGTGTGTTGTGCCGGGGTTTTACGAGGCCTCCGGCACCTCGACTCGCAGTTGCCCCCATGACTGACCGCGTCGAAGCCTGTCGCCCCCAGGGACCGCACCGTCCGAAGACGGAACGTCCACCGATTCTAGCGCGCCCCGCCGCGACGGCCAAGCCCGACTCCCGCGCAGGACGCCCGGCGCGGGCGCGTCAGCCGCTGCACGCCCCGCACGCTGCCGCGCCCGCCCCCGCTCGCGCGCCTCACGCTGCGCGCCTGGCCGCCCCGCAGCGCCCGCCTCGTCCCGCACGCCTCACGCTGCGCGCCTCACCGCCCCGCAGCGCCCGCCTCGCCTCGCGTGCCTCACGCTGCGCGCCTCACCGCCCCGCAGCGCCCGCCCCGCGCCGGCTCGCCGGCTCCGGCACCGGGTCGTCAGTCGCCCGCCGCCGACCCGTCGTCCGCGACGGACGCCCCGTCGTCGCCGTCGTCCGGGGCGCGGTCGCCGCCGTCGGCGCGCTCGCGGCCGCCGCCCAGGCCGTCGGCGCGCTCGCGGCCGCCGTCCGGCCCCCCGCCGTCGTCCCGCTCGCCCGGCGGTGGATCGTCGTCCTCGCCGTCGTAGCGTTCCCCGTGCCGGTGGCGGGCCGCGCGCAGCGAGCCCGTCGGACCGTCGCCGTCCTCGTCCTCGAGCCAGCCCGCCGCCGCCGCGACCGCGGCGATCACCGGCGTCGCCAGGAACGCGCCGGTGATCCCCAGCAGCGCGCTGCCGCCGCCGACGCCGAGCAGCACCGTCAGCGGGTGGAGCTTGACCGAGTGTCCGATCAGCAGCGGGTAGAGGATGTTGCTCTCCACCTGCTGGACGATGATCGTCACCGCGAGCGCGCCGAGCGCGCCCTCGACGCCGTTGCTCGACAGGCCGACCAGCACCGCCGCCGCGCCGGCGAGGATCGCGCCGATGTACGGGATGAAGGCCAGGATGAACGTCAGCACGCCGATCGGCAGCGCCATCGGAATACCGAGGATCCAGAGACCCAGCCCGATCCCGATGCCGTCGATCGCCGCGACCAGCACCTGGCTGCGGACGAAGGTGGTCAGCGCCTCCCAGGCCCGCGTGCCGGAGGCGTGCCACGCCTCGCGCCGGTCGGCCGGGGCGAACCGCACCACGCCGCGCCAGAAGCTGCCCCCGTCCCACAGCAGGTAGATCAGCATCATCAACGTCAGGAAGACGCCCGCCACGACGCTGACGACCCCCGCCGCCGCCGAGATCACGCCGGTGCTCAGCGAGCTGCCGATCGTCCCGATCGAGTCCTGCAGCCGCTCGGTGACGTTGGTCGTGAACTCCTGGATGTCGGAGTCCTTGATGCCGATGTCGTGCAGCAGGTCGGGGATCTGGTTGATGCCGCGCTCGATCTGGCGGGCCAGCTCCTCCGCCTGGCGGACGATGTCCGGCGTCACCCAGGTCAGCAGACCGACGATCAAGGCGATCGTGAGGATCACGGTGGTGATCGAGGAGACCACCCGCGGCAGCCGCAGCCTGCGGTGGAGGAACGCGGCGACCGGCGACAGCAGCGCCGTCAGCAGCACCGCCACGAAGAACGGGAGCAGGATGAAGGCCAGCTCGCGCCAGACCAGCAGCAGGCCGTAGCCGACCAGCCCGATGATCGCGATGCGGAGCGCGACGATCGACAGGCGCTCCAGGGGGACGCGGGAGTCCGACGACGGGGGAAGCATCCCGACGGATCATCGCGCCTCCGACGGGACGCATGCGCCGCGGGACGCCGAATCAGCCGCTCGTCGGCCGATCGACCCGCAGCACCAGAACGTCCCAGCCGGTCGCCGCGTGCCGGGTCCGGCCGGTCACGCGCATCCCCAGCCGCCCCGCCAGCGCCAGCGAGCGCTCGTTCTCCGGATGGACGATCGCGACCACCTGCGCCAAACCCATGCTGGTCCACCCCGCGGCGAGCGCCGCCTGCGCCGCCTCCGTCGCGTAGCCGCGGCCCCAGGCGTCGCGTCGCAGCCGCCAGCCGATCTCGACGGCGGGCAGCACCTGCGGCAGGAACGTCGGCACGGCCAGGCCGCAGAACCCGAGCAGCGTCCCGTCGGCGACCCGCTCGACCGCCCACGGCGCAAAGCCGCGGTCCCGCCAGTCGCGCCGCAGCCGTCCCCACAGCACGTCGCTCTCAGCCCGGTCGAGGACCCCACCACCGATGTGGCGCATCACCCGCGGATCGGCGTTGATCGCCGCCAGTCCGTCGCGGTCGCCGGCCCGCCACGGCCGCAGCAGCAACCGCGCGGTGCGGATCTCGGCGGGTGCAGCGGACGGAGACACGCCCGCGACCGTACAGCGCCGCGCTCGGTCCGGCGGGGTGGCTATGGCCCCCGTCGTCCGCTCCCGCGAGGCCGCCGGATCGCTCCGTCGCCGACGCCGGCGCACCGGCCACGGCGCCAGCCGCCGAGCGCGGGACCCGGACTCATCTAGGCTTCCGCTCATGAGCACCGCCGTGGAGCACACCGACGTCGCCTGGGACCTGGAGCCGCTCATCGGGGACGGTCACCCGCCCGGCGCCGACGGGGTCACCGCGCTGCTCGACCAGGCCGCCGCGCTGGCGGACGCCTTCGCGACCACCTACCAGGGCCAGGTCGCCGCGCTCGACGGCGCGGGGCTGGCCGCCGCGATGCGCGACCTGGCGGCGATCGCCGACCTGATCGGCCGCGCCGGCTCGTACGCGTCGCTCAAGTTCGCCGTCGACACCACCAAGCCGGAGCACGGCGCGCTGCTGGCGCTGGTCGAGGAGCGCGGGACCGCGATCCAGACCAAGCTGCTGTTCTTCGAGCTGGAGTGGACCGCGCTCGACGACGCCACCGCCGACGAGCTGCTGCGGGCGGACGGGCTGGAGAAGGCCCGGCACTACCTGCGGACGGTCCGGCGTGAGAAGCCGCACCTGCTGAGCGAGCCGGAGGAACGGATCCTGGCGGAGAAGGCGACCTCCAGCCGCGGCGCCTGGGACCGGCTGTTCGACGAGCTGACCTCGGTGATCGAGGTCGACCTGTCGGCCGTCGACCCGGACCAGACGGAGCCGGTCGCGCTCGACGTCGCGCTGGCCCAGCTGACCAACCCGGATCGCCAGGTCCGCCAGCAGGTCGCGAGCGCCGTCACCGCCGCCCTCCAGCCCGGCCTGCGGACCCGCGCCTTCATCTTCAACACGCTGCTCCAGGACAAGGCGGTCGAGGACCGGCTGCGCTCGTACCCGAGCTGGTTGGCGTCGCGCAACCTGGCCAACGAGGCCAGCGACGAATCGGTCCAGGCGCTCGTCGACGCGGTCCAAGAGGCCTACGACGTCCCGCAGCGCTGGTACAAGCTGAAGGCCAAGATCCTCGGGATCGACCGGCTGTCCGACTACGACCGGATGGCGTCGATCACGACCGCCGACGAGCAGGCGTTCTCGTGGGGCCAGGCGACCGACCTGGTCTACACCAGCTTCGACGCCTTCGCGACGGAGATGGGCGACGTCGCCCGGCGGTTCGTCGACGAGCAGTGGATCGACGCCCCGCCGCGGCCGGGCAAGCGCGGCGGAGCGTTCTGCGCCTACACCGTGCCGGGCCACCACCCCTACGTGCTGCTGAACTGGACCAGCCGCCGCCGCGACGTGCTGACCCTGGCGCACGAGCTGGGCCACGGGATCCACGCCTACCTGGCGCGCGACCGTGGGCCGTTCGAGCAGACGACGCCGCTGACGCTGGCCGAGACCGCGTCGGTCTTCGGCGAGACCCTGGTCTTCGACCGGCTGCTGACCGAGACGACCGATCCGCAGGCGCGGCTGGGACTGCTCGCCGAGCAGATCGAGGGCTCGATCGCGACGATCTTCCGGCAGACCGCGATGAACCGCTTCGAGCACGCGGTCCACACCGCCCGGCGCGAGGAGGGCGAGCTGTCGATCGACCGCTTCGGCGAGCTGTGGCACGCCAGCCAGGAGTCGATGCTCGGCGACGCGGTCGAGATCACCGACGGCTACCGCTCGTGGTGGTCGTACGTCCCCCACTTCATCGGCACCCCCGGCTACGTGTACGCGTACGCCTACGGCCAGCTGATGGCGCTGTCCGTCTACGGCCAGTACCGCGCCCGCGGACCGGAGTTCGCGCCGAAGTACCTGGAGCTGCTGGCGGCCGGCGGATCGCTGCCGCCGGAGCAGCTGGTGGCGATCGCCGGTCTCGACCTGACCGACCCCGGGTTCTGGCGCAGCGGCCTGGCCCTGGTCCGCGACCAGCTGGAGCAGGCGGAGCAGGCGGCCGTCGAGGCCGGCAAGATCAGCGCCTGACGACCGACGCGAGCGGCGGTGCGGCGGGCTACCGCCGCATCGCGTCGCGCGCTTCCCGGTCCATCTCGCGGCGGGTGTCGCGCTCCTTGATCGCCTGGCGCTTGTCGGCCACGTTCTTGCCGCGGGCGAGCGCGATCTCGACCTTGATCCGGCGGTCCTTCGGGTAGACCCGGGTCGCGACCATCGTCAGGCCCTGCTGCTTGGCCAGGCCGAGCAGCTTGTCGATCTCCTTGCGGTGCGCGAGCAGCTTGCGCTTGCGGTCGGGCACGTGGTTGTTCATCGCGGCCGGGGCGTACGGATCGATCCGCAGGTTCATCAGCCACAGCTCGCCGCCGCGGACGTCGACGTAGGCGTCGCCCATCTGGCAGCCGGTGGTCCGCAGCGCCTTGACCTCGGTGCCGGTCAGGACGATCCCGCACTCCAGCCGGTCGAGCAGCTCGTAGCGGAAGCGCGCCTGGCGGTTGAAGCCGTAGTCGCCGCCTGACGGCTTCTTCTTCTTGCCCTTCGCCATCGAACGTCGGAGCCTAGCGCGACCGGACCGCTGCGGGGGCGGGCGTTCCCGCTCCGGGCGGCCCGACGCCGAGCCGCACCGCGAACGGTCGCGTCGGGCCCGGCGTCACCGGACCGACCGCGACCGCTGCGGGACGCGGCCGGCTACCCGCTGACGCGCCGTCCGACCGCGACGCGGTAGATGCCCAGCACGATCAGCACGCCGATGATCGCGCTGACGATGCCACCCAGGTCGAACATGTCCTTGTCGCCGATCCCGAGCAGCCCCGTGAAGATCAGCCAGCCGACGACCGCGCCGACCAGGCCGAGCCCGATCGTCGCGAAGAACCCACCGGGATCCTTACCCGGCATGATCGCCTTGCCGATGAACCCGGCCACCAGGCCCAGGATGATTGCCCCGATCATCGTGTCCGTCTCCCTCGTTCGTGGTGCGGGCCGGAGAGTCCGGCCATGCCCATATGTACCCCGAAGGCCGGACCGCGATACTCACCCGGTCGCGCGACGACGTCCTGCAACCGCGCGCCCGCTCCCGGCGCACCGGGCGGCACCGACCGTCAGCGACGGACCAGCGCCAGCGAGACCCGCCCGCGGACCGGGTCGACCCCATCGACCGTGACCGTCAGCGGGTCGCCGATCCGCACCGTCCGCCCGCTGCGGGTGCCGACCAGCGCGACGCCGATCTCGTCGAGCTCCCACCAGTCCGACGGCAGTCCGCGGACCGGCAGCAGGCCCTCGAACGCCTCGTCGTCGAGCGTCCCGCCGCCGAACCGGACGAAGGCCCCGGCCGCGGCCACGCCGGTCACCTCGCCGGAGAAGCGCTGGTCCCAGCCGTCGGCGAACAACGTCCGCTCGAGCAGGAACGCGCGCGCGATCTGGTCCGCGGTCCGCTCGATCTGCATCGCCTCGCGCTCGGTCGCCGAGCACCACACGCCGAGCTCCTCGAGTCGGCTCGCCGACCCGGCGGGCGGCTGCTCCCCGGCGCCGACCTGCGCCAGCACCGCGCGGTGGGCGACCAGGTCGGGATAGCGACGGATCGGCGAGGTGAAGTGGCAGTAGTGGTCGAGCCCGAGCCCCGCGTGGCCCCGGCCTCGCGGCTCGTAGCGCGCCTGCTGCAGCGCCCGCAGGACCAGGAACGAGAGGCCGGCCCGTCCGTGTCCGGTCCGCCGCACGTGGGCGTCGACCGCCCGCGACAGGACCGCGATCGCGTGCGCGGCCTGCTCGGCCGTCGCGGCCTCCGGCAGACCGGCCGCGGCCTCGCCGGTCGGCACGCCGAGCGCCTCCAGCTGGCCAACCAGCCGCCGCGCGGCGGTCGGCTCCGGCAGGCCGTGGACCCGGTGCAGGCTGGGCGTGCCGCCCTCGTCGAGCAGCCGTGCGACCTGCTCGTTGGCCGTCACCATCAGGTGCTCGATCAGGCGGTGGGCCTCGGTCTGACGCTCGACGACGATCCCGTCGACGTGGCCGTCGGCGTCGAAGGCGAAGCGCGGCTCGCCGGTGTTCAGCTCGAGCGCGCGCGTGCCGTCCTCGCGCCGCTCCTGACGGGCCCGCGCGGCCGCGCGGGCGACCTCCAGCGGCGTCGCCCACGGCTCCGCGGCCCGCTCCTGCCCCGCGAAGATCCGGTCGACGTGGTCGTAGTCGAGGCGCGCGTCGGAGCGGATCAGGCTGCGCGAGACGCGAGTCCGCACGACCTCGGCGCCGTCGAGGTCCATCCGCACCGTCACCGCCCGCCGGTCGACGTGCGGGACCAGCGAGCAGGCGTCGTCGGAGAGCGACGAGGGCAGCATCGGCTCAACCGTTCCCGGCACGTAGACGCTGGTGCCGCGCCAGCGGGCGTCGGCGTCGATCGCGCCGCCCGGTCGCACGTAGGCGGCGACGTCGGCGATGTGGACCCAGACCGTGATCCGCTCCGGCCGCGCGGGATCGGGCCGTTCCGCGCTGATCGCATCGTCGAAGTCGCGGGCGGTGACAGGGTCGATCGTGAAGGTCGGCAGGTCCCGCAGATCCTCGCGGTCGATCGCATCGTCGCCGGGCGGCCTGCCCGCGACCGCCTCCGCCTCGACCCCGACCGCGCGGGCGACCCGCCGCGGCAGGCCGTGGTCGAGCAGCAGCGCGTCGAGCACGTCGCGGGCGACGTCGGGCGCGCCGACCTGACGCGCGACGCGGTAGCCGGCGCCGCCGCGGCGTCCGGCGCGCTGGGGCTGCAGCAGGACGATCCGGCCGATCGGCGGCGCCGGTCCGCGGCGGTCGAGGGTGGCCCGCGGTCCGCGGCCGAACAGCGGCTCGCCGACCAGGAAGCGGCCGCGCGGCCGGATCACCGCGACGACCGGGGCGGCCGGGGACTCGTCCCGCCAGACGTCGCGGGGCAGGCCCGGCTGGCCGCTCTCGGTCGTCGCCGCGCGGCCGTCGCGGCCGCGCGGCGCGCCCGGTCGACCGGAGCGCGGAGGCCGTCCGCCGCGACCGCTGCGATCGTCCCGTCCGCCGCGACCGCCCGAGCGGGAGCCCGCACGATCGTCACGCCCGCTCCGCCGGCCGCCGGTGCCCTCCAGCGCCGCCCGCTCGTCGGCGTCGCCGGGCATCGCGTGGCGCTGGTCGCCCGCGCGACCGCCCGCGCCGTCCCGCGGCGAGGCGCCCGGGCGCGGGGCGCGTGCCGGACCCTTCCGCCCCGCGCCCCCGCTCGCCTGCGGACCGCGGCCGCGCTTGCCGCCTCCGGAGCCCGCGCGCTTGCCGCCCTTGCCGCCCGCCTTGCCACCGCGTCCGCCCGCGCCGGAGCGGCCGGGCCCCCGACCGCTCACCGCGGCGCCTTCGCCTGTGCGGCCTCCTCGACCGCACGGTCGAGCACCACGTCGCGGTCGCTGTCCGGGTCGTCCTCCACCTTGATGTCGGGCTGCAGGCCCTTGCCGATCTTCGTCCCGGTGCCGCCGAGGTTGCGGCCCTCGGGCGTGAAGTACTGCCCGGCGGTGATGTCGAGCGCCCCGCCGCTGGACAGCGGCACGACCCGCTGGAAGACGCCCTTGCCGTACGTCCGCTCGCCGACGACCGTCGCCCGGTCGCGGTCCTGGACGGCCCCGGTGACGATCTCCGACGCCGACGCCGAGCCCTGGTTGACGACGACGACCAGCGGCTGCTTCGGGAAGACCGGATCGTCGGTCGCCGGATACTCGACGTCGCCGATCGTGCGGCCCTTCAGCGTGACGACGTTGCCGCCGTCGAGGAACAGGCTGGCGACGCCCTGGGCCTCGTTGACCAGCCCGCCGGGGTTGGATCGCAGGTCGAGCACGAACCGCTTCGCGCCCCGCTTCTCCAGCCGCGCGAAGGCCTGGCCGACCTGCTGCGTGGCGCCGTTGGTGAACTGCGCCAGGCGGACGACGCCGACCTTCTCGCCGTCCTCGGTGCGCAGCGTCGACGCCACGATCGGCACCTCGACCGGCCGCCGCTCGGTGGTGATCTTGCGGGTCCGCCGCTTGCCGTCCTCCCGGCGCTCGACCTCCAGCACCACCTTGGTGCCCGCCGGTCCGCGGACCTTGCTCGACGCGCGCGTCGCGCTCATCCCCTTGAGCGACGTCCCGTCCGCGGAGACGATCACGTCGCCGACCTCCAGCCCGGCCTCCTTGGCGGGGGACTTCGGGTAGACCCGGAGCACCTCCAGACCGCGGTCGTGCTCGTTGACGACCACGCCGATCCCGTCGAACCGGTTGTCCTGGCTCTGCTTGAACTGGGCGTAGGCCTTGGGGTCGAAGTACGCCGAGAAGCGATCGTCGAGACCGTCGACCATGCCGGTGATGGCGTCGTCGCGCAGGGTCGCGCCGTCGGGCTCGTCGTAGTACTGGTCGCGGATGATCCCGAAGGCCTCGGAGACCGATCCGGCCCCGTCGGGGTCGACCACGCGATCGCGGATCACGCCCGGCAGCGACTGCGGCTCGCGCGCGCCGACGTAGGCGCCGGCGGTGAAGATCGCCAGCACGACGACCACCAGCGCGACGGCCGATGCGGCTCCGCGGAGGAAGCGAAGAGTGAAGCTCACTCCACAAGGATGCCGACCCGCGGGCCGGAGCGGAACGCTCGACCGGAGATCTTAGAAAGCCCTTACGCAGGGCTTTTCCGCCGACGACCGGCTGCCACCCCGTCGGGGCGGCAGCGGACGGGGCCGGCGGGCGGCGCGATCAGACCCGCAGGAAGCGGCGCAGCGAGAGGCCGGAGCCGGCCGCCGCGACCACGATGCTGGCCAGCACCAGGATGCCGATCAACGGCCCGAACTGGATCATATCGGGCCGCGAGATCAGGACCGCGATGCCCTCGAGCTGGTTGAGGATCGTCAGCTTGGCCACGCCGAGCAGGGCGATCGCGAGCACACCGCCGATCGCGCCGAGCACCAGGCCCTCGATCATGAACGGCCAGCGGATGAACGAGTCGGTCGCGCCGACCAGCTTCATCACCTCGACCTCGCGCCGCCGCGAGAACAGCGACAGCCGGATCGTGTTGGAGATCAGCAGCACCGAGGCGATGATCAGCAGGCCGCCGAGCAGGCCCAGCGACAGCTTCATCGCGCCGGTGATCTGGACGATCTTCTCGGTGTCGTCCTTCGACGCCTTGATCGAGCCGATCGCCGCGTCGAACGGCGTGGTCTTGCCGCTGACGCTGGTCTTCTGCAGCGCCGCCAGCAGCGCGTCGACGTTCGACGCGTTGTCCGGTGTGATCCGGAAGGTGTCCGGCAGCGGGTTGGTGCTGCCGAGCAGCTCGTAGGCCTCGGGGTTCTGCTTCTTCTGCTCCTCGTAGGCCTGGGCCTTGGAGACGAACTCGACGTTCTTGACGTGCGGGATGCTGGTCTCCAGGTGCTGCTGGACGCGCGTCACCTGGTCCTTTTCCGCGTTCGTCTTCATGAAGACGTTGACGCCGATCCGGCCGCGGACGTCGTCGGCGGCGCCGTTGGCCAGCTGCACGGCCGGGATGAAGATGCCGAGCACCAGCACGGTGATCAGCACCGCCATCAGCGCGGCGAAGCTCGGGATCGGGTTGCGGCCGATCGAGCGGATAGCTTCCTTGAAGAAGAAGGAGATGCGGTTCATCGGTTCCTCGGGGTGGCGACGGCGAGCGGGTCGCGTCTACTCGCTGAAGGCGTCGTCGAACAGGTCCGCGGCCTCGACCGGACCGCGCGACATCCGTCGCGGGGCGGGCGCGGGCTCGTCGCGCAGCAGCGCGCCGAACTCGGCGGTGGTCTCGCTGGACGCGGACGCGCCGTAACCGCCGGCGAACTCGTCGCGGATGATCTGGCCGGCCTGCAGCTCGATCACGCGCCGGCGCATGCGGTTGACCATGCCCTCGTCGTGGGTCGCGACGATCACCGTCGTGCCGGTCTTGTTGATGCGGTACAGCAGCTGCATGATCCCGATCGTGGTGTCGGGATCGAGGTTGCCGGTCGGCTCGTCGGCCAGCAGCAGCGGCGGGTGGTTGACGAACGCGCGGGCGACGCTGACGCGCTGCTGCTCGCCGCCCGACAGCTGGTGCGGGTAGTGGTGCAGCTTGGTCGAGAGCCCGGTCAGCCGGAGGATGTCCGGCACCTGGCGACGGATCTGCTTGCGGCTGGCCCCCGTCACCTGCAGCGCGTAGGCGACGTTGTCGTAGACCGTCCGGTTGGGCAGCAGCTTGAAGTCCTGGAAGACCACGCCGAGGTTGCGGCGGTAGAACGGGATCTTCTTGCGCGTGATCTCCGAGAGGTCGCGGCCGGCGACCCGGATCACGCCGCTGTCCGGCTCCATCTCCTTCGACAGCATCTTCATCAGCGTCGACTTGCCGGCACCGGTCTGGCCGACGAGGAAGAGGAACTCCCCCGGGCGCACCGTGAAGCTGGCGTCCTGGAGACCGGCGTGCGTGTTGTCGTACGCCTTGGTGACGCCGCGGAACTCGATCACCGCGCTGCGATCACGCGGGATCACGACCGGCGCGGGCGCGCTCTCGTCGGCGGAGCCGGAGGCGAACGCGGCGGCACGGCGGGCGGCAGCGGCACGCTGGCGGTCGGTGGTGGAGCGCTGGGAAGCCATACGGGTTCCACAGTTGCACCGCACCCGCGCGCTTCCTGCACGTCGTCGTGCATTTCCGCGCGTTGCAAGGCCGCTTGCAGCCGGCTCAGCGCCGGCGCCGGGAGCCGCGCAGGCCCCAGCCCAGCAGGAAGCCGCCGAGCAGCGCCACCGAGACCCCGCCGACGATCATCAGCACGCCCCCGCCGAGCACCGTCGGACGGCCCGTGGTCACCACGAACGGCACCGCGTCGGGCCGGACCCGCCGCGACCCGCGCGTCCCCGTTCCGTAGGCGCAGGCGACCAGGACCGGGCCCGGCTGGGACGTGAAGTGGCCGACCGAGGCCGCACTCCCCAAGGTCATCGCCGTGCCCTGGCGGCCCCCGCGGAATCGCGTCTGCACGCCGTCGGGCATCGTCGCCACGCAGGCGGTGTCGCGGACGGTCAGGTCCTCGTCCTCGTCATCGAGGCCGAGCCCGCCCGTCCGCAGGTAGACCGTGTAGGGCCGGCGGCCCCCGGCCGGCGACACGAACCGCAGCGTCTCCGGGTCGCTCGTCGCGCGGACGGTGCCGCGGGCAACCGCGTCGGCATCGTCCAGGCGACCCGCGAGTACGCCCGGATCGACGCC
>CAZFIQ010000018.1:4390-11463 GCA_964519185.1 uncultured Patulibacter sp. | reverse complement strand
GCCGGAGATCGTCGCCGCCACGCCCGCGACCAGCAGCAGCGCGCCGACGACGATCCGGACCCAGCCGCGGCGGCGGACCGACGGTCGGCCGCCGAAGGGGTCGTCCCGCCGGGAGCGGCGATCCCGCCGCGGGCGCTCCTCTCCGAACGCCTGCGCCGCCTGCTCGCGGGACGCCGACGGAGCCGCTCCGCTCGGCCCGGGCGACGCCGCCCGCGGACCGACCGGCGTCACGTCGGGGTTGCTCCAGTCGCTCATCCGGGGCCGCGACCGCTCACGAGCCCACGGCCCCGCCGGGGCCCGCGCCCTCGACCGGCGGCCAGCAGTAGCGGTAGGGCGGAACCGTCTCCTGGCCCCACATCTCGAACCGGTCGATCACGGCGGCCGTGCGCACGGCGGCCCGCAGCGCCTTGGTCGGCACGCCTTCGGCGACGTCGCCCTCGACGGCCACCGGGCGGCGGGCGCCGGTCCCCTTCCGCAGGTCCGCCTGCCGCACCTGCTCCTGGTAGGCGGCCCAGCGCTCGCGTCCCGTGACGTAGTCGTCCCGGTCGCGGTAGGCGATCACGATCTGCTCGCAACCGTGGCTGCGCATCCGCGGCTTGCCGTCGGCGCACGGCTGCCGCGCCCCCAGGTTGGTCGTCATCAGGCCGCCCTGCTGGAGCGCCCGGGGGCGGTCGACGGTCGCCTGCGCGCCGTAGCAGTCGGACGCCGCGACCCCGACGATCTCCAGGTAGGAGCGAAGCAGCTCCTGCGGCGTCGCCGGCAGGTACGGGAACGGCGACGGCACCGGCGGCGGATGGTGCACCTTCGGGTGCACCGCTCGGGCGACCTCCGCCCAGTTGAGGACCTCGACGTGGACGCCCGTCGACGCGTGCGGCAGGTCGAGCGGGGCGGTGTCCCGCATCCGCTCGTAGGCTCCCGGCGAGACCGGCGGGTGGAGCGCCACGACGCCGCGCACCAACGTGCGCACCGGCGGCGACTCCTCGCCGCTCTGCATCGCCCGGAACTCGGAGATCCGCGCCACGCCGAGGCAGCGCTCCGGCCCGATCCCGGCCTCGACGCAGAACGCGACGGCCAGCTCCTCATCGAGCACGGCCGGGTCGCCGACCCGTCGGGCCACCCACTGCTCGGCCCCCACGAACGACGTCGCGACGGGCCGCTCGGCGGACGGCGTGACGCTGCCGTCCAGCGGGGCGTGCACCACGTCCCACTCGACGACCCGGCCCCGCTCGGAGTGGGGCGTCAGCCCCTGGCTGATGCGATCCGGCACCCGGTAGACACCGAAGACGCGGTCGGGCCGCGTCGCGAGCCCCGACGCCTGCAGGTGATCGAGCAGCTCCGCCAACTGCGTCTCCCCCCGCGTCGCGAGCCGGCTGATCGTGACGGCGGGCGGATCGGCCGCCCGGTACGGCGCGCGGGCCTCGTCCCGCGCGGCGCGCTCGGCGGCCGCGGCCGCGGCCCGCTCCGCGGGGTCCTTGAGCTGCGGCACCTTGTCGCGGTTGAAGGCCTGCCGCAGGCCGTCCTTGAACTCGCCCTTCTGCAGCGCGCGCAACTCGTTCATCGCGGCCAGCGGCCCGACCTCCGCGATCCGCGCCTCCACCGCCTCCGGCGAGCTCAGGTCGCTCATGCCCGCGCCGTAGACGTAGCGCCCCGCGGGACCGCCGAGGATCCGGGCTTCGTCGTTGATCGCCTTCGCCTGCTCCCACGACGCCTGCGCCTCGGCCTGCCCGCGCTCGACCTCGGCCATGTTCGCGTCGTAGGCGGCGCGTTGCTCGGGGGTCAGCGTCGCGAGGCTCGCCTCGATCGCCGCGGCGTCGGGCGGGTTCCGCGCCGCCTCCAGCCCCTGGGCGATGTTCGACGGCTTGAACGCCGTCACGACCTGCTTGAAGAACCCCATCTCCGTCCCTCCGTCCGGGCACCGGCCACACGCCGATCCCACGGGACCGCTCCGGAGTCGGTGGCCGCACCGGACCCGGTCGTCCGGAGGCGGATCCCGCCCGGACCGTAGTTCGCGCGCGGTCCGCGGTCGAGTCCGGGATCGGTCTCACGCCCCCACCCACCCAAGCTGATGCGGCTTTCGCCGCCGACGTCGGCGCGATCCGCATCAGACCGCCGTCTGCCGTCTCGTCGGCCGCCCCCGAGCCGCCGCCCGATGCCGGTGTACGCTCCGAGACCGTGCCGACCTCGATGCACCGACTCGCCCTGCAGCGCGACGCCGAGCGCTTCTGCGGGCGCGAGCGCGAGCTGCGGCTGCTCGACCGCGTGCTCGGCGACGATCCACCCGCATCGGTCGTGCTGATCCACGGCCCCGGGGGCGTCGGCAAGAGCACCCTGCTGCGCGAGGTCCGACGCCGCGCCGAGCTCCGGGGGTTCCGGGTCGCGACGGTCGACGGACGCGACGCCGCAGCGGCGGCGGATCCGCTCGGACCGGCGGTCGAGACGCTCGCCGACGCCGACCGCCCGCTGCTGATGCTGGACGCCTTCGAGCGGATCTCCGCACTCGGCGCATCGCTGCGCGACCAGGCGCTGACCGTGCTCCCCGCGCGGGCGCGCGTCGTGATCGCGGGGCGCAGCGGACCGGACGACGGCTGGTCGCAGGACGGCTGGGACGCCGTCACCCTGGAGCTGCCGCTGGCCGCGCTCACCGACGACGACGCCCGTCGGCTGCTGGCGCTTCGCGGGGTGGACGATCCCGCCACCGCGGACGAGCTGGTGCGGTGGGCCCGGGGCCTGCCGCTGGCGCTGGCCGTCGGGGCCGACGCCGCGATCGCGCGCGGCGGCACGGTCGAGCGTCGTCCGCGGGAACGCGACGCCCCACCCACCCCGCAAGGATCACGACCGGCCGGCGACCGGATGGACACCGACGCCCAGCTGGCCGCCACGCTGCTGCGACGGCTGGCCGGCGACGAGCTGGACGGCGCCGACCGCGACGTGCTCGCCGTGGCCGCGATCGCGGTCGCGGTCGACGCTCGCCTGCTCGCGGCGGTCCTGCGCAACGTCGACGGGGACCACGCCGAGACCTGGCTGCGCGGCCTGTCGTTCGCCGAGCTCCACGGCACCCGCGTCGCGCTCCACGACCGCATCCGCGCCGCCCTCCGGCGCGACCTGACGGAGCGGGACCCCGATCACGAGCGCGAGCTGCGGCGCGCGATCGCCGACCACCTGCACGACCGCGCGCTGCTCGGCGAGCCGCGGCTGGTGATCGACCTGGCGGCGCTGATCGACGACCCGGAGGTGCGCTGGGGCTTCGCCGGAGCGACCGAGCGCCACCGGATCGACCGGATCCGCCCGGGTGACGAGGCCGCGGCCGCCGCCGCGCTCGGCGTCGCCGACGCCACCTGGTGGCGCGGCGTCCGCCGGTTCCTGACGGACGCGCCCGAGCGCGTCGCGGTCGTGCGCGAGGCCAGCGGGCGGCTCGCCGGGCTGTGCGTCGCCGTGACCCCGGGCAACGCCCCGGCGTGGGTCGAGGAGGACGCGATCCGCGGTCCCTGGATCGCGCACGCGCGGGCCCAGCGTCCCGAGGGCGACGTGCTGCTCTGGCGCGACACCCTCGACCTCTCCGCCGACGCCGACCGCCCCGCCGAATCGCCCGTCGTGGCGCTGCTGAACACCGCGGCGAGCCTGCTCTGCGGGCTGCCGAACGTCCGCTGCTTCTACGGTGCCGTCAACGCCGATGACCCGCAGGCGCGTCGGCTGAGCCGCGCGATCGGGGCCGTCCACGTACCGGCGCTCGACGTCGTCGACGGCGAGCGCCGGGTCGAGTGCCACGTCCTGGACCACGGTCCCGGGGGCGTGATCGGGACCGCCCGCACCCTGGTCTACCGCGACCTCGGGCTGCCGCCGCCGCGACCGACGCACGACGGCTCGCCCGGCGCCGACGTCGTCCGCGACGCGCTGCGCGCCTACCACGACCCGGTCGCGCTGGCCGCCAGTCCGCTCGCACGCGGCTCCACTCCGTCGGCGCGGGCCGACTCGGTGCGGACGCTGCTCAGGGACGCGACGGTCGCGGCCTTCGGCGACTCGATCGACGCCCGGCTGCAGCGCGCGACGATCGAGCGGGGCTACCTCGACCCCGACGGCGGCCACGTGCTCGCCGCCCACGAGCTGAACCTCAGCCGCGCAACCTACTTCCGCCGGCTCGCGACGGCGGCCACGACCGTCGCCGAGCTGGTGCTCACCGAGCGCGCGTCGCCGTAGTGACGTGCGGGGCCGTGGACGGTCCCGGTCCACGTCGGCTCCGGGGCCCGCCGCTCGCCGCGGCGTGGGCGGGTCTCACGTCGGTCTCAGCGGCTGGTGCCGAGGATCGCGTCGGCCTAGGATCGGCCGCATGGCCTTCTTCCGTCGGGCTCCCAAGGCCGACCCGCACGCCGAGTCGCTCGCCCGGGCGGTGCCGGCCACGGCGACGGTCGTCCTGGCCGAGCAGGTGACCCGCACCGCGCAGGACGTGAACAGCAGCTCGGACGTCTACCGCGTCGAGCTGGACGTGTCGCGGTCGCCGGAGGAGCCGGCGACCCGCCGGACGGTCGAGTGGACGGTCTTCCGGGTCGCCATCCCCGACGTGCAGGCCGGGACCGAGCTGGCCGTGAGCGTCGACCCCGAGCGACCGGGCGTCGTCTACCCACCGGGGTACCCGCCGCCCGGCCACCGGCCCGGAACGGTGTCCCTCGGCGACGTCCGGATCCTGCCGACGTCGGCCTGGCTCGACGCGCTCCTCGGCTGAACCCCCTGGCGGTCCGCCGAGCAGCCCGACCTTCGGCGTACCGGGCACGACCACCTACCCCACGAATCGCGTCGCCGTCGTGACCCCACCGCGAGAAGTCGTTCCCGGTGGCCTCGACCCCCTCGATCGCCTCGCCGGCTCGGGCCTCCCGCGAGGAGGCGATCGGTGGTCCGTCGGGCGCGACGCCCCAGAACGGGCGGGCGGCGCCGGCGTTCCGGTACGTTCGTCGGAATGCCGCAGAACGCCACCGTCGCCCCCAACGGGCTGCCGATCCACCGGATCGCCGTGCCCGGGACCCGCACCCTGACCGCCCTGGTCGCCTTCGACGCGGGCGCCCGCACCGAGCGCCCGGAGGAGAACGGAATCGCGCACTTCCTCGAGCACCTGGTGTTCAAGGGCGGCGAGACCTACGACCACTACCGCAAGGTCAACGAGACCGCCGAGCGGATGGGCGGCGTGCTCAACGCCTACACCTCGCACTCGCTGGTCGCGTTCCACATCACCGTCCGTGCCGAGGCGGCGGACGAGGCGCTCGACCTGCTGACCGACTTCGCCGGGCGTCCGCTGCTCGACGCCGAGGAGCTCGACAAGGAGCGCGGCGTGGTGATCCAGGAGATCGCCCGGTACCACGACCAGCCGTCGGCGCTGGCCGAGATGCTGCTCGACGAGGCGACCTTCGGCGACCATCCGCTCGGCCGCTCGGTGCTCGGACCGAAGGAACACCTGGAGACGTTCACCCGCGACCAGGTCGTCGGTTTCCGCGAGCGTCAGTGGTCGGGCCGTCGCGGTGGCGCGTTCCTGGTCGGCGCGCTCGACCACCTGCCGGACGATGCCCGGCTCGGCGAGCTGCTGGGCCGCTTCCCCGACCTCTCCCCCGCCCCCGCGTCCGACCCGGCGCCGGCGCCGCGCACCGATCGCGTGATCGAGGAGCGCGACACCAACCAGTCGCACCTGCGGGTCTCCTACCGGCCGGAGCTGGACGCGAACGACCCGAAGGTCCGCGCCGCGTTGTCGATCTACGGCACGCTGCTCGGCGGCTCGATGGGATCGCGGCTGTTCGACGAGATCCGCGAGCAGCGGGGCCTGGCCTACTCGGTCTCCGCGTCGGCCTGGTCGATCGGCGACACCACCCAGCTGCAACTGTCGGCCGGCCTCGACTCGACGAAGACCACCGAGGCCTACGGCCGGATGCGCGAGATCATCCGCGAGCTGCACGACGACGGCCCGACCGCGGAGGAGGTCGACCGCGCCCGGGCGTACACCGCCGGGCGACTGGTGCTGGCGTTCGAGAACGGTGGCGCGGTCGCGCGCCAGGCCGCCAGCCAGACGATCGTCCACGGCGAGGACTTCGACGCCGACGAGACGATCGCCCAGATGGACGCGGTCACCCTCGACGAGGTCCGCGAGGTCGCCCGCGCGATCGACCCGCAGCAGGCCGCGGTCGCCTGCGTCGGTCCGCACACCGCCGCGGACTTCGACTGGGAGGGCTGAGAGCCCATCCCCACGCCGCCGTCCACCGCAAGCCGATGCGGATTTCGCCCGCCGGACGGACGCGATCCGCATCAGCCCTCGCGGGGACTAGCGGCGGATCCGGAAGCTCCGCCGCTCAGCCGGCAGCCCGTCCCCGGCGGCTACTCCCCGCCGAGCGGCGCGTTGGCGTCGCGCCCGACCTGGATCATCCGCTCGATCGGCAGCTGGGCGCGCTTGGCGACGTCCTCCGGCACCTTGACCAGGCCGGTGCCGTCCCGCAGGCAGTTGCGGACCTTCTCCAGGGTGATCATCTTCATGTAGCCGCACGCCGCGTTGACGTTGGCCGGGATGAAGTCGACGTCCGGCGCGGCCATCCGCAGCGGATGGAGCATGCCGGTCTCGGTGGCGACGATCGCCGTCCGCCGCGAGCCATCGGGGTTGGGGCCCTTCTGCTCCTGCTCCTGCGCGAAGTCGAGCATCCCGCCGGTCGACAGCATGTGGACGCCCGATGCGTCGATGTCGCCCGCCGCCACGTACTCCATCGCCTGGGTCGAGCAGCCGCACTCGGGGTGGATCAGGAACTCCGCGTCGGGGTGCTCGCCGCGGACTCGGTCGATGTCCGACGGACGGATCCCGGCGTGGACGTGGCACTCGCCGTCCCAGACGTGGAACCGCGACGCGAAGTCGCCGACGTCCTCGCCGCGCTCGCGCCGCTCCTGCTCGATCCGCTTGGCCACGTACGAGCCCAGGAACATGTCGGGCCCGAAGAGGATCTCGACGTCGTCGCCGTGGTCGCGGTAGATCCGCTCGACCACCGGGACCGCGTTCGACGAGGTCACGCAGTAGTCGGTCAGCGCCTTGACCTCGGCCGTCGTGTTGACGTACA
>CAZFIQ010000018.1:0-4380 GCA_964519185.1 uncultured Patulibacter sp. | reverse complement strand
GCAACAGCTTGTCCTTCTCGCGCGGTGTCAGTTCCATATCGCTCTCCTGCGAGAATCGGCCAGCGAGCAGCCGGCGTCGACGTCCGGGATCAGGACGGTCTTCTCCGGGCTGAGCACCGACGCGGACTCGGCCATGAAGTGGACGCCGCAGAAGACGATCACGTCGGCGTCGGTCTTTGCCGCCTCGATCGACAGGCCGAGCGAGTCGCCGACCACGTCGGCGACGCCCTGGACTTCGGGCAGCTGGTAGTTGTGGGCCAGGATCACCGCGTTCTTCGCCTTCGCGAGGGTACGGATCTCCTCGGTCAGCGAACGCAGATCGGCGTCGGAGGGGGCCGGGATCCCGGCGCGTACCGGGTCGTCGGCCATCGGCAGCTGGATGCTCATCGGCGGGGCTCCAAGATCAGCGACAGGTCCAGGACGGGCGCAGAGTGGGTCAGCGCACCGGCGGAGATGAAGTCTACGCCGGTCGCCGCGATTGCTCCCACGGTGTCCAGCGAGACGTTGCCGGATGCCTCCAACGGTACAGACCCGGCGGACCGGGCCACTGCGGACCGCAGCTGCTCGTGGGTCATGTTGTCGAGCAGGATCCGGAAGCGCTCCAGTCCCAGGTCGCGTCCGACCGTCAGCGCCTCGTCGACCTCGTCGAGGGTCTCGCACTCGACCACGATCGGCAGCTCCGGCCGGTGGGCGTGCGCGGCCCGCACCGCCGGCCCTACCCCGCCGGCCAGCGCCGCGTGGTTCTCCTTGATCAGCACCTCGTCGAACAGCCCGATCCGGTGGTTCTCCCCGCCCCCGGCGAGCACCGCCTGCTTCTCCAGCAATCGCATCCCCGGGGTCGTCTTGCGGGTGTCGAGGATCTTGGCCCGCGTGCCGTCGACGGCCGCGACGTAGGCGGCGGTCATCGTCGCCACGCCGGACAGCCGGCCCATGATGTTCAGCGCCGTCCGCTCGGCGGCGACGATCGCGCGGGCGTTGCCGGTGATCTCCAGCACCGGACCGCCGTCGCGCCAGACCCCCTCCGGCCCGACGACCTCCACGTGCAGTCGTGGGTCGACCCGGGCGAAGACCTCCGCCGCGGCGTGGACTCCGGCGACCACGCCGGGCTGCTTCTGCGTGATCGAGGCGACCGCCTGCAGATCGGCCGGGATCGTCGCCTCAGCGGTGACGTCGCCGTCCCCGAGGTCCTCGGCGAGCGCGCGGTCGATCAGGTCCAGCAGCGCAGCGTGCGGGTCGAGCGTCGGCATACCCGGCAGAGGATACGAGGGACGAGCGTCGTGGCGGCGGCGCCCGGTCCCGTCCGTCAGAGTCCCATCACCTTGGCGATGATGTTGCGCTGGACGTCGTTGGTGCCGCCGAAGATCGTCGCCACCATCGACGGGCCGATCTGGCGGGAGATCGCGTACTCGCGGGCGTAGCCGTAGCCGCCGTGGATCTTGAACGCGGCGTTGACCGTCCACTCGGCCGTCTCGGTCGCCCAGACCTTGGCCATCGACGCCTCCCGCGGGAACAGCGCCGTCGGGTCGCGGTCGACGTCGGCTGCGACCTTGTACACGAGCAGGCGCGTCAGCTCGACCTCGGTCGCCATGTCGACGAGCCGGTGCTGTTGCACCTGGAAGCTGCCGATCGGACGACCGAACTGCTGGCGCTGCTTGGCGTACTCGAGTGCGGTCTCCAGCGCCAGCTCCGCCTGCCCGAGCGCCAGCGCGGCGATGATCAGCCGCTCGACGTTCAGACCGGACATCAGCTGGAACCAGCCGTTGCCCGGCTCCCCCAGCACCGCGTCGTCGGACACGACGACGTCGTCCAGGTAGACGTAGTTGACCTCGTGCTGGCCGGTCATCGTCGGTACCTCGTCGATCCGCACGCCCTCGGCGTCGCGATCGACCCAGATCATGCACAGCCCGTCGTGCTTCGACGCGTCCGCTCCCGCCGCGGCGGCGTCGCGGCAGACGACCAGGATCCGGTCGGCGATGTGAGCGTTGGAGATCCACAGCTTGACCCCGTTGAGCACCCAGCCGCCGTCGGTCCGCGTAGCCGTGGTGGTCAGCGCGGCGACGTCCGAGCCTGCTTCCGGCTCCGACATCGCGATCGCCTCGACACCGCCCGCCGCGATGTTCCCGAGGATCAGCGCCTGCTGCGCCGGCGTGCCGAACTTCTGGGTCGCGCCGGCCACGATCAGCGACACCGGGTAGGCGCCGATCGGCACCTGCCGGCGCATCATCTCCTCCAGCAGGATCATCTCCTCGACCACGCCGGCCCCGCCCCCGCCGTGCTGCTCGGCCAGGCTCGGACCGAGCAGGCCCGCGGCGCCGAGCTTCCGGCTCAGCTCCTGGCTGTGGTGGGTGGTGTGCCCTGCGGTCGCCCGTTCGAGCGCCTCGGCGGTGCCGACCTCGCGCAGGAAGCTCTCCCGCAGCGCGTCACGGTACGCCTGCTGCTCGTCGGTCAGGGTGAAGTCGATCGCCATCGCGCTCTCCGGGTCGAGGACGCCGGAAGCACGCTCCGGCCACTGCTCGCCCAGCCTACTGGCTGGCCAGCCAACCATGGCACGTTCGCTACAGCGGCTCTCACCCGCGAGCGTCATCACCGGACCGCCGGACCGCGCCAGTTCCCCGCCGCCCAATGCCGACCGGTCGCCGAACGGCCCTCCCAGGACGCCGAATGCCGACCGGTCGGCAATGGCATCCCGGCCGGCCGATGTCCCCGCGCTACGCCCGGTGCCCAACGACGACCGGTCGTCAAACGACGCCCCCGGGACGCCCAACGCCAACCGGTCGTCGTTCGCACAAGCCGGCACGCCAATCGGCCTCCGAACTAGGGACGCGTCACGCGCCCCCGAGGAGACCGCGAACGCGGGCGACGACGCGGGCCGGGTCGTCGGCAACGTCGCGCTCGGAAATCCGCAGGGTTCTCCATCCCGCGCGATCGAGCGCCAGATCGCGCTCCTGGTCGCGACGTCTCGCAGCCGGATGCCCGTGCACGGCGTCGCCGTCGACCTCGACCGCGACGCGCTCAGCCGGCCACACCAGATCTACCTCGTACCCGCTCCCGTCGTCCAGCTGCACCCAGCGGTTGGCGGCCGGTCGCGGCACGCCGGCGTCACGGAGCGCGAGCAGCACGCGACGCTCGAGGCCGCTCCGGGTCGGCTGCTCCAGATACGCGTGGTCGGCCGCCAGAGCGGCGCGAACGCGCGCCGCTCCCGAGCGTGTCGGAAACGCGTCGAGCTCGTGCCGAAGAGCCTCCGTCCGTATCCGCCGCCCACTCGCGGCCTGCGACCAGACGCGCTCGAACAGCGGGACGCTGCCGATCCCCGCGATGTCGACGAGCGTTCGCTCCACCGACGTGCACGGAACTCCGGCCCGGACCGTCACGATCCCATCGAGCGACCGCGACCGGTGCGATCTGATCCCTTGGCGCGGTCGGTGGCCTGCGACCGCTGTGACGTCGATGGGATCCCGGTCGCGGGCCCCGTGCGTCCCGTGAAACCCATACAACGCCGCGGCGGCGAGGTGGCTGGCGAGGACGGGCGAGCGCTCCCCGGCGGCCAGCTCGTGTCCGCTGCGTCCCCCTGCCGCCAGGACCGCCGCGAGACAACGCCCGGGGTGGTCGAGACGCCGGCTTCCGACCGCGTACACACCACGGTGAACCGGCTGCAACCAGCCATGGCGCACCCGCACGGAGATCGCCTGACGCCGCAGGCCGAGCGCAATCAGCTGCCGGCGGGCCACGACCCCGTGCTGCCGCGCAGCCAGTCCGTTGATTCGTCGGTCACGGTCGACGGCCCCGTCCGCTCCGCTGATGTTCGCCTCGACTCGTCCGCCACCCCTTGCTTCCATGCCGGAAATCCTCGCGAGACCGATTGCACCTGTGGCCAGCGAACTGCGTCAACCGCGCACCAACTCCGTGCCGGTCGCGGACCGGTCGTCGTTCGGCGCTTCCAGGACGTCCAAGGTCAACCGGTCGTCGCTGGACGTCCGCGCCCTGCCCAACGGCAACTGGTCGTCGTTCGGCGCTTCCAGGACGTCCAATGCCGACCGGTCGTCGTTCGGCGCGGCGCGGCGCGGCCAAGCCGGCGCGCCGAATCCCCCGCGAGCGTCGGACCGCGCCCGCGTTCCGACGCGACGACGCTACTCCGCGACCGCGGTCTCGTTGCCGGCGGCCTGCAGCAGCAGCCAGGCGCGGACGAAGTCGTCCAGGTCGCCGTCGAGCACGGGCTGGACGTTGCCGGTCTCGACGCCCGTCCGCAGGTCCTTGACCATCGTGTACGGATTGAGCACGTAGGAGCGGATCTGGGATCCCCAGCCGACGTCCTGCGACTCGCCCTTCTCCTTGGCGATCTCCTCCGCCCGCTCGCGTTCCTTCTGCTCGACGATCTTGCCG
>CAZFIQ010000017.1:19872-28158 GCA_964519185.1 uncultured Patulibacter sp. | reverse complement strand
CTGCGATGAGTCAGCGGCCGTCGTGGGCGGCCGATCATTCTGAAACAGGTCCTAAGGCCCTATCCCGGTAGGCGCGCCGGCCGCCGGGTGGCGGTCGGCGCGCCGCTGGGTCAGGCGGTCGGCGGCACCACGATCTCCGCCACGCCGTTGCGGACGACGCGGGACGAGCCCTGCTTGGCCTGCGTCGCGACCCGCGCGACGCCGTCCTCGACGGCCTTGACCTTGGAGGTCACGACGATCTCCTGCTCCGGGACCGCCATCCCGCGGAACTCGACGCTCAGCCGCTTGCGCGCGGCCGGCGCCTGCGGTCCACCGACCGCCTCGGTCTGTGCTCGCGCGACCTGGGCCATCGTCCACAGGCCGTGGAGGATCCGGCCGGGCAGGCCGACCTGCCGCGCGAAGTCGTCGTCGACGTGGATCGGGTTGAAGTCGCCCGACGCGCCGGCGTAGCGGACGGTCAGGTAGCGATCCGGCGTGACGGTCAGCTCGGGCAGCTCGCCGCCCGCCTCCCACGTCAGCGGGGCCTGCTCCGGCTCCTGCGGCGTCTGGTCGCTCATCCGGCGCTCCCTCGCACGATGTTGGTCCAGATCCCGGTCGAGACCACCGCGCCCTGCGCGTCGGTCGTCTCCGCCCCGAAGACGTAGTAGGTGACGTTGGCGGCCTCGAGCGTCCGCACCTCGTCGAGCGTCACCGTCGTCCGGACCTCCTCGCCGGCGACCAGCTCACGGTGCCAGACGAACTCCTGGGCCCCGTGGACCAGACGGTCGAAGTCCAGCCCGACCTCGTCGTCGAGCATCGCCGGGCCGATCGCCCCCGACGAGTAGACGACGACGAACATCGGCGGCGCGACCAGGTCCTCGTAGCCGGCGGCGCGGGCGACCGCGACGTCGTGGTGCACCGGGTTGGTCTCGCCGACCGCGCGCGCGTACTCACGGATCTTCTCGCGTCCGATCACGTACGACACGGGGGGAAAGCGCTTCCCGATGGGAACGGCAGCAGGGGGTTCAGCCACGCGGATCTGGTCCTCGACGTTGGGCGGGGTGGGGCTTCGCACGGCGCGTTCGGCCGGGCGGAGCGAACCACCATCGTATTCGCGCGGCGCGACGAACGATTGACGCGCGCAGGCGATCTATCCGCCACGATACCCCGCAGTGCAGCAGCTTCGTCCTCGCCGGGTCCACCTTCGGCGAGCGGCCCTCGTCGCGGTCCTCCTGGGCCTCGCGTCCGGGGCGCTCGCCGGGACCGCATCGGCGGATTCCCCCCCATCATCGGCCGCGTCCCCGCGCCAGGCCGCCGAGTTCGAGACGCCGGTCAGCCCGGTCACCGGCCCCTCGACGGCCGTGCTCGCCCAGGCCATCAGCCAGATCCGCGGCAGCGCGCCGTCCGACTTCTGGTCGATGGCCGACGCCGCCGTGCTGCCGCTCGACGCGCTGTGGGATCCGCAGCAGGGCGGCTACGCCGCTCCCCACGCGACCGCGGCCCGCGGCGTGCTGCGGGTCCGCACCAACGCCGAGATGCTGCTGGTCCACGCCAACGCCGTGCGGGCCGGGCACCAGGGCACCGCCCAGCGGCCCGACCGCGTCGAGCCGCTGGTCCGCCTGCTGACCGGGCGGATGTACCTGGAGACGCTCGACGGGAAGGTGACCCAGCCGTTCCGCGACGGCCGCAGCGTGACCGCCCACGCCCCCGGCTTCAGCGACGCCAACCGCAACACCTCGACGATGCACCAGGCGCTCGACGCGGTGGTGATGCGGGCGCTCGCCGCCGCCTGGCGCATCCGCCAGCAGGTCGGGATGTCGGCCGAGGCCCAGGAGCTGATCCGCAACCGCGTGACCGCGGTCGCGCTGTCGCCGTTCTGGCGCTACCCGAGCCGCCTGCTCAACCAGATCAACTGGAACGCCGACGTCTACGCCGCGTACTACACCGTGACCGGCGATCCCAACCTGCTGCGGAACGACTACCGCCGCAACCTGATCTGGTTCGCCGATCACGCGCGGCGGGTCGCGTACCCGAAGGGCACCACCAACCTGGCCAGCGGCTACGGCTTCCACTACGTCCCCAACCGCAGCGACAGCTCGATCAACCAGGTCGACACCTCGGAGTACGCCAACATCGCGCTCGGCGCGCTGGCCTACCTGGACGAGGCCTCGGCGGCCGGCATGCAGCCGCTGCCGGCCCGCGTCCACAGCACGCTGCAGAAGTGGATGCGCCGCGTCGTCTACGGCACGTGGTCGGCCAGCGGCTACCTCAACTGGGACAGTGGCAAGGGGATCGAGCGGCTCCACCTGACCCAGTACTGGCTGCTCGCGCTGCGCGGCTTCGGCACCGCGATGGACGGCTCGCGGCGGAGCGGCCTGCTCGCCGACCAGACCCCGGTCGCCCGGCAGATGGCCGCCCAGGCGATGGCGCTCTACCGGCGCCGGGCGATCGAGCACGGCAGCGTGATCCTGCCCGCCAGCTCGTTCGGCTTCTCCGGCAGCCAGCTCGTGACCGAGAGCTTCGACGGCACCACCGGCACCGCGCGCTTCGCGTCGACCGCCAGCGAGCTGGCGCTGCTCGGCCTGGAGCCGCGGCGCAACCGTCGGGCCGATCCGCTGCCCAACGCCTACAGCCACGACCAGAGCATCGGCCGGCTGGCGGTGACGACCAAGCGCTACGCGGCGGCCGTCATCCGGCCGTGGTCGAACCTGCGGACCGGCGGCGTCGAGCCGTCGCGGATCATCGACGCCCGCGGCCGGGCGCTGACCGGGATCGGCGGGGCCAACGAGGGCACGCTCGCGCTGATGCTGACCGCGGGCGGCCAGCGGATCCTGACCACGCAGCCCGGGCGCTACCGTGCCTCGCAGTCGACGGTGGCGATGCCGAGCGGCGCCCGGGACCGATCGGCCACGCTGCGACGGCCGCTGACGGTCCGGGCGACCGACGCCGCGATCGACGTCCGCCTGGAGCTGCAGCACCGCTTCGACGAGCGCTCGATCGTCAGTCGCTACCGGCTCCGGAACGACCGCAAGCAGCAGGTCAACGGGACGATCGGCGTTCCCACCTACGGGTCGCGGACCTCCGGATCGCTGCGGGTCGGCCAGAAGGTCTCGCGGGCCACCCTCCAGCGCGGGATGACGATCACGTCGCCCGACGGCGGCCGCTTCAGCGTCCGCTTCCGCGGCCTGCCCGCCGACGCCCGCGGGGTCGTCGTCCGCGGCGTCAGCCAGCTCTCCAACCCGGATCCCGGTCCGGAGCTGCAGATCCGCTTCCGCCTGCCCAAGGACCGCACCACCACGATCACCCGAACGATCGTGGTCGCCCCGGCGTAGCGGGGCGCGAGATCGTGGAATACCGCCGCTAGAGCTAGAGGATCCCGGGCACGCCGCCGCCGTCGACCGACCAGGCCGCCCCCGTCGCGAAGCCCGCCCGCGGCGACGTCAGCAGCGCGATCACGTCGGCGATCTCGTCGGGCGTCCCCAGGCGGCCGAGCGGCAGCTTCGCCGCGGCACCGGCAACGGCCTGCTCGACGGTCGTGGCGGTCGCCGCCGCGGCCTGCTCGGCGAGCCCGCCGGGCTGCATCCACAGCTCGCTGTCGATCGGCCCGGGCGCGACCGCGTTGACCCGCACGCCGCGCCCCGCCAGGTGCTCCGCCCACGCCCGCGAGAGCGCGAGCTGGCCGGACTTGGTGACCGAGTAGGCGACGTTGGTGCCGGACGGGCGCTTGCCCGACGACGACGAGACCAGCACCACCCGCCCCCCGCGCGGCGCCGCGACCAGGGCATCAGCCGCGGCCAGCAGCAACGCGTTCGGCCCCAGCACGTTGAGCCGCCACTGCTGGTCCCAGTCGTCCGCCGTCAGCTGCTCGATCGGGACCCGACGGCTGGTCCCGGCCGCGATCACCAGCGCGTCGAGGCGTCCGTGGGCGGCCAGCGCGCCGGCGACGATCGCCGCCCCGGACGCCTCGTCGGTGACGTCGTCGGCGACGGTCGCGTGCGGGCCGCCGGGCAGGGCGGCCACGACCTCGTCGAGCCGCGGAGCCGTCCGCGCCACCAGCGTCAGGCGCGCGCCCTCGGCGGCCAGTCGCTCGGCGACCGCGCGGCCGATCCCGCTGGTCGCCCCGGTGACGACGACCGACTCCCCGGCCAGTTCCAGATCCATGGAGGGATCTTCGCAACCCCCGGCCGAGCGCCGCCGTCCCCGCCGCGCCTCCGCCGCCCGCGCTCCCGCCGCCCCGCGCTCCGCCGCCCGCGCTCCCGCCGCCCCGCGCTCCGCCGCTCGCGCTCCGATGCCCCGCGCCTCGGCACCGATGTGCGGTTGACCCGCTATCCGGGGCCAGACCGCCCACCAGCGCGCGGACTAGACCCGTCAACTGTCGACAACTAGACTGGCCGCATGCCTGACTCCGCCTCCGCGAACGACGTCGCCCCGCCCGCGGGCTGGTTCCGCGACGCGCCCGACTCGTCGACGCTGACCGCGCCGCGCGTGCTGGTCCCGGTGTTCCTCGATCCGGACGAGTTGGACGGCGCGATCGCCTTCTACGAGGCGATGCAGGGCACCAAGGCCGACATGCGGCTGCCGCTCCCCGACATCGGGCTGGACGTCGCGGTGGTCGGCGGCTTCTCGCTGATCGCCGGCACCGAGGAGGCGCGGCAGCCGGCGTCCGCGCTGCGCGCGATCGTCACCGTGGCCGACGCCGACGTGGCCCACGAGCGGCTGATCGCGGCGGGCGTGGAGATCCTCCAGCCGCCGTTCGCCGCCGACGTCGGCCGGCTGATGTACGCCCGGCACGCCGACGGCACGGTCGCCGAGTACATCGAGCACCGCCCCCGCCCGGGCGAGGCGGGGCGCCCGGCCTGAGCGGCCCCGGCCTGCGAATGCGCCTCGGTCCCCCGGGGCCCGAATCGCACGCAGCGGCGGGGGCGCGGCGGCCGACCGGACCGTCGGTCGGCGCCGGACGTCGGTCAGCGGACCCGCGCGGTGCCCTTGGCCAACGCAACGTCGGCGGTCGGGGACAGCAGCAGGGCGCGGACCGCGCCCGAGCCCGCCCGCGCGCCGCGGGCGGTGCGAACCCGCAGGGTCACCGTCTTCGAGACTCCGGCGGCAAGCGGGCCGACGCGGACCCGCACGACGCGGTCGGCGCCCTTCGCGGTCACCACGCTGGGCGGGAGCGTCACGATCAGCTGAACGTTCGGCGCCACGCCGGCTCCGCCGTTGCGCACCCGGACGCGGAGCGTGCCGCGGGCTCCGCGCTTCAGGCTCAGCTTCGACACGCGACCGGTCAGGACCGACGGGATCGCGTCACGGCCGGCGGGGCCGCTGGGCCCGAGCGGTCCGACCGGGCCCTGGGGTCCCGGGACGCCCGTCGGTCCCGCCGAACCCGCGGGCCCGGTCGCGCCCGTGGCCCCGATCGCCCCGTCCGCGCCATCCTGGCCGCCGGCACCCGTTGCTCCGTCCGCACCCGCCGGCCCTTGCGGGCCGGTACCGCCGCTCGGTCCCTGCGGACCCTGCGGACCTGGATCGCCACCGGGCCCCTGCGGCCCGGCCGGCCCCTCCGGACCCGTCGGCCCTTCGGGACCAGCAGGCCCGGTCGGGCCGGTCGGGCCCGCGGGACCGGCCGGACCTTCCGGCCCAGCGGGACCCGCCGGGCCCTCGGGACCGGTCGGCGGCACCGTCGCCGGCTCCGTCGTGAACGTCGCGTCGGCCGTCGCCCGTACCGCCCCCGTCCCAGACGTCGCCACCAGCTGGTAGTGGTACGTGGTCTCCGGGTCGAGGCCCTTGAGCAGCACCGACACCGGTCCGCCGGCCGAGGACCAGAGCGCCACCGGGACCGTCGTGCCGTAGGCGGTCGTCGGCCCGTACCGCAGCTCGGCCTCGATCGTCCCGAAGAGCACGCTCGCAACGCCGGTCAGGTGCACCTTGTCGGGGCCGAGCACGGCCGGTGCGGCCAGGGCCACGTGCGGCTCGTACTCGTAGCTCAACGTCAGGCTCGGCGCCCCGAAGGCGACGGTCTGGGCCGAGCCCCCGGCCGGGACCAGGTTCGACCCGCCGCCCCCGCCCCCGCCGCCGGCGTTGGGGGCGCCGCTGCCCCCGCCGCCTCCGCCGTAGAGGCCGCCGCCCCCGCCGCCCCCGCCGCCGCTGTTGATGTCGTTGGCGATCGACGTACCGCCGAGGCCGAGGCTTCCCGCCGACCCGTTGAGGCCGCCGTTGCCCGCACCGCCGGCTCCGCCGGCCAGCGGCGTGGCCGCGCCGCCCCCGCTGCCCGCCCCGCTGGAGAACGCAGAGGTTCCGGCCTGGGCCTGGTCACCTCCGTCGCCGCCGAGGGAGTTTCCGCCGCCCCCACCGCCGCCGGCCGCGACGATCAGCCGCGACTGGAGGCTGTTCGGTCGGTTGGCCGGGACCGTGCGCAGGTCGGTCGCCCCTCCGCCGCCTCCGCCGCGAAACCCGGACGCTCCCTCTCCGCCACCGTTGAAGCCGCCGGTCGCGCTGGTGGCCGACCCACCGACCCGGACGAAGATCGTCGTGCCCGGCACGACCTCGACCGTTCCCCGCACCTCGGCTCCGCGGCCCCCGCGGCCGCCGTTGCTCGGGCCGTTGGCTCCCGCGCCGCCGACGGCGATCACGTCGAGCGAGTAGACCCCGAGCGGCACGACCCAGGGCTGCTCGGCTCCGGTCGCGGCGAACGTGGCCGTTTCCGCGTTCGCGGCCGCGGCCGGTAGCGCGACGGCCAGCGCCGCCACCGCCAGGGACCAGCGGGCGGACCGCCCCACAGATGGGTGAACCAGCCAACGACGAGGACGATCGGTGAGACGGGACATGCGCGGGACCTCGGAAGTTGGAAGCCGCGACAGCGTAGACGACCCGTCGAGCCGCCGCACCGGTCCGCGTGCGCCGTCCCACGCCGCCGGTCCGCTTGTCGTTCTCTACCGACTCGTTCGGCTCCATCCGACGCGCGCGACGTCACCCGCCCGCCGCCGGCCAAGCTTGTTGGGTTGTGTCGGATAGCTCGGCACCACCCGACAAGCTCAGCCGACGCGTCGGTTACTGCCGCCGGTCAACGCTCCCCGTACCGCCGCCGCCGACCTACTTCTTCGAGGAGTCGTCGCCCAGCTCGAGCACCGCCAGGAACGCCTCCTGCGGGACCTCGACGTTGCCGACCTGCTTCATCCGCTTCTTGCCGGCCTTCTGCTTCTGCAGCAGCTTCTTCTTGCGCGAGATGTCACCGCCGTAGAGCTTGGCCGTGACGTCCTTGCGGAACGCCTTGACCGTCTCGCGGGCCAGGATCCGGCCACCGATCGCCGCCTGGATCGGCACGTCGAACTGCTGACGCGGGATCTTCTCCTTGAGCTTCTCGGTGAACTTCTTGCCGATCTCCTGCGCCTTGCTGCGGTGGACCAGCAGCGAGAGCGCGTCGACCGGCTCGCCGGAGAGCAGGACGTCGAGCTTGACCAGATCGCTCGGACGCAGCCCGATCGGCTCGTAGTCCAGCGACGCGTAGCCCCGCGTCCGCGACTTCAGCTGGTCGAAGAAGTCGAGGACGATCTCGCCCATCGGCACCTGGTAGGTCAGCTGGACGCGGTCGGACGAGATGTACTGCATCCCCTGGTGCTCGCCGCGCTTCTCCTGGCAGAGCTCCATGATCGTCCCGACGTACTCGGTCGGGGTCAGGATGTTGATCGTCACGAACGGCTCGCGGATCTCCTTGATGAAGGTCGGATCCGGGTACGCCGACGGCGAGTGCAGCTCCTGGATCGTGCCGTCCTGCAGGGTCAGCTCGAAGCCCACCGACGGCATCGTCGCGATCAGGTCCAGGTCGTACTCGCGCTCCAGCCGCTCGCGGACGATGTCCATGTGCAGCAGGCCGAGGAAGCCGATCCTGAAGCCGAAGCCGAGCGCGTCGGACGTCTCCGGCTCCCAGACGAGCGCGGCGTCGTTGAGCGACAGCTTCTCGAGCGCGTCGCGCATGTCCGGGTACTGCGCGGTGTCGGTCGGGAACAGGCCGCAGAAGACCATCGGCTTGATCTCGCGGTAGCCGGGCAGCGCCTCCGTCGCGGGGACCAGCTTCTCGCCCGCGCCGCGGACGCTCGCGCGGTGGGTGATCGTGTCGCCGACGCGCAGCAGCATCACGTCCTTGATGCCGGTGATCACGTAGCCGACCTCGCCCGGGCCCAGCTCGTTGATCGGCACCATCTGCGGCGAGAAGATCCCCAGCTCGTCGACGTCGGCCTCCGTCTCGGCGGCCATCGCGGTGATCTTGTCGCCCTTCTTGAAGACCCCGTCGACGACCCGGATGTACGCGATCACGCC
>CAZFIQ010000017.1:16710-19862 GCA_964519185.1 uncultured Patulibacter sp. | reverse complement strand
CGGAGTCGAAGATCAGCGCGCGGGCCGGCGCGTCGCGGTCGCCGCCGGGCGCGGGAACCGTCTTGACCAGCTGGTTGAGGACCGCGTTGACCCCTTCGCCGGTCTTGCCGGAGATCCGCAGGATCGCGTCGGCGTCCTCGCCCAGCAGCTCCGCGACCTCGCCGCCGACCCGCTCCGGCTCGGCGCCCGGCAGGTCGATCTTGTTCAGGCAGGGGATGATCTCCAGCCCCGCGTCGAGCGCCAGGTAGGTGTTGGCCAGCGTCTGGGCCTCGACGCCCTGCGACGCATCGACGACCAGCAGCGCGCCCTCGCAGGCCTGCAGCGAGCGCGAGACCTCGTAGGTGAAGTCGACGTGCCCGGGGGTGTCGATCAGGTGGAACATGTACGTCTCGCCGTCGTCGGCGTCGAAGTACACGCGCACCGCCTGCGACTTGATCGTGATCCCGCGCTCGCGCTCGAGCTCCATCGAGTCCAGCAGCTGGTCCTGCATGTCGCGGTCGGCGACGGTGTCGGTCAGCTCGAGGATCCGGTCGGCCAGCGTCGACTTGCCGTGGTCGATGTGGGCGATGATCGAGAAGTTGCGAATGCGGTCCTGAGCGGTCATGCGGAATCCCCAAGAGTACGGGGGTGGTCGCCGACGACGTCCGCTCACCCCCGGACGACGACGCCGACCTGCTCCGCCGCCCGGCGCACCCGCCGGTCGAAGCTCGCGACCGTTCCCCCCACCCGCTGCGCCGCGGCGATCGCGAACGCATCGGCCAGGCTGACCCCGAGGCCGCGGATTCGCGCGGCATCACGCGCCTCCTGACCGGTCGGAGCGATCAGCTCGATACCCAGGTCGTCCAGCGCAGCCACGGCGCGCTCGAGCATCCCTTCACGCTCGGCGGGGCGCACGAGCGCCTCGGCGTAGTTGATCGGCGACATCCGACGCGGTGCCTCTTCCGCGATCAGCGCGCAGCAGCGCCGTGGCCGCTTCGTGATGAGCGTCCGAGCGGTCCAAGGCCCCGATCACGACATCCGTGCCGAGCACGCACGGGCGAGGGCGGGCCCGCGGCCCTCCTCCGCTCACGCTCGCTCGCCGGCCCGCAGCTGGTCGAGGTATCCGTCGCCGTAGAGCCCGTCGAAGACGCCAAGCCCTGCCTCCGGATCCGCCGGGCGACGCCGGATGACGATCCGGTCCGGCCCACCCGCATCGACGACGACTTCGTCACCCGGCCCGAACCCGGCCTCCCGCAGCACGTCGACGGGAATCGTCAGCCGGTTCTTGGAGGAGATCCGGGACATGCCTTTACTATCGCGTAAAGGCGAGAGAGCGGCGAGCTCCCGGCCGCCCCGGGACGCAGCGTTCCGGGGCGACGCGGCTCAGCCCGGCGGGCCGTCTCGTGCCTCCCCCGCCTCGGCCAGCCGTTTGAGCGCCGCCAGCCGCACGTCCCAGGCGGACGCCAGCTCGTCCATCCAGCGGGCCGTGTCGCTGAGCGGCTGCGACTGGACGCGGTAGCGGACCTCGCGGCCGCGTCGGTGCTTGACGACCAGCCCGGCTCGGTCGAGCACCCCGAGGTGCTTGACCACGGCGACGCGACTGACCGGCAGCCCGTCGGCCAGCGTCGTCGCGGTGCCGTCGCCGTGGTCGGCCAGCCGCTGCAGGACCGAACGGCGCGTCGGATCGGCGAGCGCCGCGAAGACCTCCGCCGCCGGCGGCTCGGTCAGGAGCACCGGGGTCACGCCGCCACGCGCTCCGCGTAGGCGACCAGCTCGGCGAGCTCCGAGCGCCAGCCCCGGGTGTTGCCGGCAACCGCGTCGGCCCGCTCGGCGTCGCCGCAGACCAGCGCATCGAAGCCACTCTCGACCACCCGTAGCCGGGTTCCACGGCCCGCCGGCTCGAGCGTGAACTCGACCAGCGTGGTGTTGGCGTCGGTCGGCGCCTGACCGCGCGCCGAGGTCAGAGAGACCCAGCGGTACGCGAACCGCCGCGGCGGCTCGACCGCCACGACCGTGCCGCGCGCGTCGCCGTGCTGCTTCCAGCGGAACTCGATCTCGCCGCCGACGCGCAGGTCGATCGTCGCTCCCGCGTCGCCGAACCAGACGCCGAGGTGTTCCGGCTCGGTGATCAGCGCCCAGACGCGCTCGATCGGCGCCCCGATCGTGACCTCGCGTTCGATCCGGTCCGTGCTCATCCCACTCCCTTCCGGGCCGGCTTCCGGCCCTCAATTCGTAACCACATAGTTACACATCGCCGGGATCAGTGCAACCTCCTGGTTACGCGTCGCCGTCACGGGCCCCACGGACCGGCGCCCTCCCCCGATCTCCGGTCCGCCCTTCCCGTTGCGCCGTCCGACGACCTATCGTGCGGCCATGGCCCTCCACCGCTCGTCCCCGCCCGCCGACCGCTCCGACACGCTGGCCGTCAACCCACTCCACGCGAGCGAGCCGATCGCGATCCCGCGGACGGCGCTGCCGGCCCGGAGCATCGACCCCCTGACGGCGCGGCGGATCGTCGAGGACGAGCTGATGCTCGACGGCAACGCCCGACTCAACCTGGCGACCTTCGTCACGACGTGGATGGAGCCGGAGGCCGAGCTGCTGATGGCCTCCTGCTTCAACAAGAACATGATCGACAAGGACGAGTACCCGCAGACCGCGGAGATCGAGTCGCGCTGCGTGGCGATGCTGTCCCGGCTGTGGAACGCGCCGGGAGCGGTCGCGGGTGCCTCCGAGGACGCGGCGGTCGGCTGCTCGACCACCGGATCGAGCGAGGCGGCGATGCTCTGCGGGCTGGCGCTCAAGCGCCGCTGGGAGGCACGTCGCCGCGCCGCCGGGCAGCCGACCGACCGGCCGAACATCGTGATGGGCGCCAACGTCCAGGTCTGCTGGGACAAGTTCGCCCGCTACTGGGACGTCGAGCCGCGGCTGGTGCCGATGGAGGGCGAGCGGTTCCACCTGGACGGGCCGACCGCCGCGGCGCAGTGCGACGAGCGGACGATCGGCGTGGTCGGCATCCTCGGGTCGACCTTCGACGGGTCGTACGAGCCGATCGCGGAGATCGCCGCCGCGCTCGACGACCTGCAGGCGCGGACGGGGATCGATGTCCCGCTGCACGTCGACGGCGCCTCCGGCGGCTTCGTCGCGCCGTTCCTCGACCCCGACCTGGTCTG
>CAZFIQ010000017.1:0-16700 GCA_964519185.1 uncultured Patulibacter sp. | reverse complement strand
CTTCCGGCTGCCGCGCGTCGCCTCGATCAACGCCTCCGGCCACAAGTACGGCCTGGTCTACCCCGGCGTCGGCTGGGCGATCTGGCGCGACGCCGACGCGCTGCCCGACGATCTGGTCTTCCGCGTCAGCTACCTGGGCGGCGACATGCCGACCTTCGCGCTGAACTTCTCGCGCCCCGGCGCCCAGGTCGTCGCCCAGTACTACAACCTGCTGCGGCTCGGGCACGAGGGCTACCGGCGCGTCCACCAGGGATCGCGCGACACCGCGATCCGGCTGGCGTCGTCGCTGGAGGCGACCGGAGCGTTCCGCGCCCTGACGCACGGCGACGAGCTGCCGGTGTTCGCGGTGACGCTAGCCGACGACGTCGACGCGTTCTCCGTCTACGACGTGTCGGCGACCCTGCGCGAACGCGGCTGGCTGGTCCCGGCGTACCCCTTCGTCGAGGCCCGCGAGGACCTGCACGTGCTGCGGATCGTCGTCCGCAACGGCTTCAGCGACGACCTGGCCGACCTGCTGCTGGCCGACGTCGGCCGCGCGGTCGAGCGGCTGAGCCGCCAGGCGGCTCCGCAGCGTGGCGTCGAGCACGCGGACTTCTCGCACGGGGCGCACCGCGGCGGCGCGGGAACGGCCACCGCCGGCTGAGCGGGCGAGCGCGTTCGTGGTTCGCCCGGCCTGAGCGGGTAAACCGCGAACGGGTTGCAGCGCGCGCGGCCGGGGCGAACGCGATGCCCGGCGCGCGGCCGACCGTCACGGCGGCGGCTCAGCGCACCACCTCGACCGGGGTGCCCGGCGTCGCGATCCGGGCCAGCGCGCGGATCGCCGCGTTGTCGATCCGCACGCAGCCGTGCGAGCGGGCGCTGCCCAGCGGATCGCCGAGGCTCGCGCCCGCCCGCCCGTGGATCGCGATCCGGCCGGGACCGCCGCCGAAGTCGAAGATCGTCGGCGACAGCGAGCTCAGCGACAGCACCCACGGGCCGTAGAAGCCGCGCGGATCCGGCTGGCGATTCTGCTCGTAGACCGCCGACAGCCCGAGCGGGGTCGGCGTGCGCGCCTGGCCGATCACCGCACGGTGACGTGACACCAGCCGTCCGCTGCGGTAGACCCGCAGCTCGCGCGCCGCCAGCCGCAGCGTGACCCACGTGCGGGTCCGGCCGAGCACCGTGTCGTCGGCCGGGATCCAGCCGGTCGCGCCGTTCGGGCGCGTCGCCAGCAGGACCTTCAACCACTGCCGCTCGCCGACCATCGTGCTCTCCAGCACCAGCAGCGTCCGCGGCTGCCCCGACCAGCTGGTGCCGGTCGACACGCGGCCGATCCGGCGGCCGCCGCCGGCCCGGGAGCGAGCGACCGTCGGCGCGACGATCCGCGCCGTGGTCGCACCCGTCCGCCGGTCCGGCGCCACGATCGGCGCCGGAGCGGACGGCTCGTCAACGACGACCGCGGACGGCGCCCCCGACCCGTTGGACCCCGAGCCGGGGGCGCCGTCCGCGGCGCGTGCGGCCGGGGCGGCGGTGCTCAGCGCGAGCACCGCCAGCCCGACCCGGGTGATCCGGGTGGGGATCAGCCCGTCACTCCGCCGGCCCGCACCGGCACCGCGCGCACCCGGACGGAGGCGCGAGCGCTCGCCGTCTGGACGCTGTCGCCCTTCAGCGACACGCGGTTGGTCTGGGTACCCTTGGCGCCCTTCAGCGCCCGGGCGGTGACCGTGTACCGCTTGGACTGCCCGGGCTTCAGCGCCGGGACCGTCCAGCAGTGCTGGCCGCCCTTGCGGGTGACCTTGGCGCCGCGGACCGAGACCATCACCAGGCCGCTCGGCATCCGGTCGCAGACCTCGGCGCGGCCCGTCGCGACCCGCGTCGGGTTCCGCACCGTGACCGTGAACCGGACGGTGTTGCCCGCCTGGACGGACGAGCGCGCCGCCCGCTTGGAGATCCGCACCGGGACCTTGACGACCACGCGCGAATCCGCGACGACCTCGTTGGCCGGCGACTCGTTCGGCGTGTCCGTCGTCACCCGCGCGCTGTTCACGACCGCGCCCGAGGCGGTCGTGAACCGCCACGACCTTGACCGCGACCTTCTGACCGGGGGCCAGCGAGCCGACGTTGCAGCTCAGCGGGAACCCGGTGCCGCAGGTGCCGGCCTCCGGCGTCGCCGAGACGAACCGCATGCCCGTCTGCGGCGTGTCGGTGATCACGACGTTGTGCGCCGTGCCCGCACCGGTGTTGCTGGCGGTCAGCGTGTAGGTGATCTGCCGGCCGGCGCGCACCGCGCGATGGCTGGCGGTCTTCTCGATCGCCACCTTGGCGGTCTGCTGCGGGACGACCGGCGCCTTGACCAGCGACAGCTCGCCGGGCGTACCCGCCGGGCTGACGACGGGTCCGCCGTAGTCCTTACCGTCCAGCGTGACCTCGTAGCCGTAGCACCCCTGCAGCAACAGCGGCGGCGTGGCCGGGGTCAGGTAGGTGCCGTCACCCGTCACCGGGATCGTGCCCTGGGCGACGACGGTCGCGCCGGTCCAGTTGAGACCGAGGCAGGTGTCGCCGATGCCCGGAACGACCGGGCCGTAGAGCTTCCACTCCAGCGTGCCCGCGCCGCCACCCGTGCCCTTGACGTCGATCGAGTCCAGCAGCGTGCCGCCGGGCAGGATCGCGGGCGACGAGACGGTCGTCTCGACGGTCGGGCGACCGACGTAGAACATCTCGTTCGGCTCACCGGCCGCGTGCAGCGACGGACCGCCGGCCGAGCTGGCGTTCAGCAGCTGGACGTAGCTGTAGCAACCCGTCTGGGTCGGGTTCGACGGATCGGTGTCGTAGACGCCGTCGCCGTTGACCGCGATCGTGCCGCTGTCGAACGTCTGAGCGCCGCTCCAGTCGAGGTTCTCGCAGGTCCCCTGGCCGTTGGCCGGGATCGGACCGACGATGCTCCACTCGAGCGTGCCCGTGCCGCCACCGGTGCCGGTCAGGTCGACCCGGTCGGTGATCTCGGCGCCCGGAGCGATCCGGACCGAGGATGCGGCCGTGACGATCGTCGCGGGACGGACGAGGAAGACCTCGTTCGTCTCGCCCGCCGGGTGGCTGACCGGACCCGAGAACTGCGGGCTGGTCACCTCGACGACGTAGCTGTAGCAGCCGGCGCCGGTCGGAGCCGACGTCGTGGTGTCGTAGTCGCCGCTGCCGCTGAACGGCAGCGATCCGCTGTCGACCGTCGACGCGCCGGTCCAGACGACCGCGTCGCAGGTGCCGTCGGTACCGATCGGCTTGGGCCCGACCAGCTCCCAGTCGATCGTCCCGGCGGCGCCGTCGGCGCCGGCCAGGGTGATCGTGTCGAGGACGTCCTCACCGGGCGTCGTCGCCACCTTCGAGACCTGCGTGGTCAGCGTCGGCACGACCGGCGCCACCTGCACGACCTCGTTGAGCGCACCGGCCGGGTGGCTGACCTCGCCACCGTCGATGAAGTCGCTGGTGACCTTGACGACGTAGCTGTAGCAGCCGAAGGCGGTCAGCGCCGTCGTCGGCGTCAGGTAGTCGTCGTCGCCCTGCAGCGGGATCATCCCGGAATCGACCACGGCCGACCCGGTCCAGTCGACTGCGGCGCACGAGCCGGCGACCGCGGGCTGCGGGCCCACCAGCTGCCACTCGATGTCACCGGTGGCGCCCTTGCTGCCGGCGATCGTGATCGTGTCGCGGGCGTTGGCCCCCTGGACGATCGTCGCGTCGTCGACCTCCGTGGTCAGCGTCGGCGTGACCAGCGGCGCGGGCGCGCGGATGCCGACCTTCGGCGGCTCCGCCGCCAGCAGGTAGGTGCCGCCGGCCTTGGCCGTGCTCGCCGCGCTGTTCCAGGCGATCACGTTGACGTTCCCGACGGGGACGTCGATCCCGAACTCCACCTTGAAGTTCTGGTTGGTGTTGAACGTGCCGGTCGCGGCGAACCGCAGGGCCCGCACGTCGGACAGGTCCGACGGCGGCGCCGAGGTCCAGTTGTCGTCGCACGCCGTGCCGAGGTTGATGACCTCGGGACGACAGGGGTTGCTCGACGTCGAGTACTGGACGTCGACGTTGCCCGGCACGACCGTCATGCCGGTGAACAGCGGCCGGAAGGCACTGTCCCGCGGCGTGCTGGTCAGGGTGACGCCGGTGTCCCCCACGTACGGGAGGATGTCGTACACGACCGGGTCGGTCAGCGGCGTGCCGCCGATGTTCCGCCAGGTCAGGGTGTACTCACCGCTGCCACCCTCGGACGCCTCGCCGACACCCGGCGAGCGCTTGGGGTCGGAGTCCAGGTCGCCCTGGACGGTCTTGTACAGGCCGAACGCGGCCCCCGCCGGCGGCGGGACGACCAGCGGTGCGGGCCACGAGCAGGAGCGCTGCGCGGTCACGCCGTCGCCATCCAGGTCGTGCTCGTCGGCCGACTGGATCACCGCGGGAACCTCGGTGGTGCCCTGGGTGCAGGTGGCGCTGGTGTTCGTGCCGCTGCCCTGGACGTAGGTGCGCGTCTCGTTGTTGTAGGTCTGCGCGCCGACCGGCACGCTGATCGTCAACGTCGCCTGCGGCGTCAGGGTGTAGTAGCCCGGATCCTCGAAGCGCTCCTTGGGGAACGTGATCCGAATCAGGTTCCGGCCGGTGTTGTCGTGGTTCGTCAGGTACTCGACGGTGCCCGTGATCGGCGTCGCCGTGCCCCCGGGACGGTCGGTCAGGTTGTAGGTGACCGACGTGACCGGCGAGTCCCACTCCATGTCCTGCGGCAGCAGGTCGGCGATCACCACGTCGCCGACCAGCGGCGTCGCGGCGGTCGACACGCGACCGATCAGCGTCATCGGCGCCCGGACCCGGCCGCCGGAGGTGCTCTGCGCGCCGAACGACTTGTGCGCGCCGAGCTGCGGGACCTCGTCCTCGATCACGAGGCGCGCGTCGTCGGTCCCGGTGATCGGGTTGGCACCGTCGGTCGGGTAGGCCGACACGGACACCACGTTGCGGAGCGTGTCCAGGCCCTGCGTGCTGGCGTCGGCGTAGCCGAAGACGTCCAGGGTCAGGACGCGATCGGTCAGGTTCGCGTCGCGCTTCAGGCGGATCGCGGAGATCTGGCCGACGGAGGCCGACGGAATCCGGAAGTACTGCGCGGTTCCGCTACCCGAGACGTGCTCGAGCGGGACCTCGGTCGTGCCGTCGAGCCCGATCCCGACCGGGACCCAGCCGCCGGTGACCGCGGCCGCCAGGCTCAGCGCGCTGACCCGGACCACCGTCGGGTGGAAGGCGGGCGTGGTGCAGGTGCCGTCGATCGCGGGCTGGTCGCCCGGCAGCGTCGGCGCCGTGACGCCGAGCGACTGGAAGTTCCGGCTCAGCAGCGGCACCTGGTTGGACAGGCACGGCATCGGATCGACCAGATCGGTCTGGTAGGCGTCGTCGCCGCCGTAGTTGATCCTCGTCGTGAACCGGCCGGGAGCCGAGGCCGGGTTGTCGGTCGCCGGCGACGCCGCCGCGTTCGGCATCCAGTTGCCCGGGTAGGTCCCGATGTAGCGCAGGTCCACGCCGTCCTGGTAGGACAGCGGACCGACGCCGGTCTTGCCGACGAAGCCGTTGAGCGTCGTCGGCGGGTCGTCGAGGACCCGGATCGTGGCGTCGTCCTCGCGGACGATCGGCTGGTTGGCCGGGTCGCCGGGGGTACCGTCGCGGCCGATCGGCAGGCCGGTGAAGGTCGCGTCGTTGGTCAGCAGGTCGCCGTCGTTGACGCTCGGGTCGATCGTCGCGCGGATCGTGTACGTGTTGGGCGCCGACGCTCCGGCCGCGCAGCCGGTGGGCAGCGAGGCCGCGTTCGGGTAGTCCCAGGTCAGCGTCTGGCCGGTCGCGGGCGTGCCCGTCACGCTCGGGGCCGGTGCCGCGGGCGACACCGACACGAAGGTCAGGCCGGGCGGCAGTTCGTCGACCAGCGAGCCGCTCTTCAGGTGCAGGTTCCCGGTCGAGGACGAGCCGCAGGTGGCACGGACGGTGTAGATCACCTCGTTGCCGCGGATCACGAAGCTCGAGCCGTCGTGGACGTCCTTGGTGAGCGTGGTGTTGGCCGATGCGCTCGCGGCGCCGAGCGCCGGGTCCGGCGCGGTCACCGTCGGGATGTCGTCGCTGCCGAACGTCGGCTGGAGCGACCAGGTGGTCCCGTTCGGCGTGACGTTGTTCGGCGGGGTGACCCGCAGGTCGATCGTCAGCGAGTCACCGGGCGTGACCTTGGTGGGGTCGAGCCGGATCACCAGCTCGTTGCCCTCGACGGCGTAGCTCGCGACCAGGTCGGGGGTGCCGGAGGTCGCGGAGTACGTCCAGCCGGCCATCGGCGGCGTCTCCGGGTTCGTCGACGTCAGGTCGAGCGGGATCCGGATCACCGGATTGTCTCCGCACTCCTGGACGTTGACCGCGCTGCACCGGAAGTTGATGGTGTAGGCGGACGCCGATCCGGTCGGCTTCGGTGCCCCGGGCGGCGAGGGGTCGCTGGCCGTGATCCGGACCTCGCCGGTCGGGTCGGCCGAGGCCGCGGGGGCGAGAGCCCCGCCGAGGATCGCGACGAAGGCGACCAGCATCGCGAGCACGCGAGCGCGACGCCGGGGTGGCGTGGGCCTCCTCGCGGTGGTTGGTGGGGACCATGTCGGTTGCATCTTCGGGTTCCTCCGGGGTCGGCGCGAGACGCGTGGAGTTGACAGAGCCCCGCCGGAAGCACCCACGAGGGGGCCGGCGAGGACGGACGCGCGTCCGCGAGCGCACGAAGGCGCCCGGACACGTGTCCAGGGATCAGTCGGATCCTGTCGCGTCTTCCCCCCCCTCGAGTTCGCGGTGGCCGGAGGCCACGCTCGTGAACGCGCCTGACGAACCGCGAAACCGCTGGCACAGCGGACCTCGGGACGGCGGAGGTAACGGGGACGGGACCCGATAGCAGGCCCAATCCTAGGCATCGTCGATCCCCCCGAACGGCGGGTCGTGCCGCAATGGCCGTTTCCCGTCAGCGTCGGCGGGTATTGCGGCGGCCGCGCTCCGTTCGCCGCCGCTGACGCTCCGCGATCCGCTCCAGGGCGGCCTCGCGCTCGGCGATCATCCGCTGCGCGTCGGCGTGATCGACGGCCGACACGCCGTCGCCGGGCGCCGTCGGCGGGGCGACGAGCGGATGCGCGGTGCCGCGCTGCCCGATCGTCGGCCAGTCCTCGGCACCGTCGTAGAAGGAGGCATCCCCGGGCGCACCTCCGTCCTGAACCTCAACCTCAGCTTCAGGTTGAGGTGGCCGCCGGCGCCCTCGCCCCCGCGGCGCCGCCGGTGCCCCGGACTCCATCGCCGCGCCGGCGTCGAGCGCGGTCACCGCGACCGGGGCGCCGGCCGGCACCAGCCGCACCAGCGCCGAGGACAGCAGCCGCGCGAGCGCGGTGACCAGGACGAGCGGCCGGCCGAGCAGCGCCAGCGTCGCGCCCCCGACGCGCCGGGCGCGGACGACCGCGGGCCGGCGGACGAGCCGCGCGACGACCGTCGCGCCCGGCAGCGCCCCGGCGATCCCGCGCAGTCGCGCGCCGAGCCGGACGAACCGTCCCCCCGCCTGCTCCAGCTCGCGCAGCCCCAGGTCGAGCGCCAGACCGGCGTAGACGATCCCGCCCGCCAGGACCGCCAGCCCCAGGTAGACGATCGTGACGATCGTCGCCGCGGTCCCGTCGCCGAGCGCATCGCTGCCGACCCGGCCCAGCAGCACCACGCCGCTGGCGACCAGCACCGCGAAGACCGACGCGACGACCACCTGCAGCAGCGAGCGGACCACCGGCAGCAGGCCGAGCGGCCCGCCCGTCGCCCGCCGCAGCAGGGCGATCTGGGCGGCCACCAGCGCGACGTTGCCCAGCAGCGTGCCGATGATGATCCCGGCGATCCCGAGCGGCCGGTAGAGCGCGACCGAGACGATCGTCGCGACCACCAGACTGGCGAGCGCCAGGCCGGTGTTGGCCCACGGTCGCTGCATCGCGAAGAACGTCCGGCTGAGCAGCAGGCTGACGCCGTTGAGCGCCAGGCAGAGCCCCAGCCAGACCAGCGCCTCGGCGGCGGCGGCGGTGTCGGCGGCCGTCCAGTTGCCGTACTGGAACAGCACGCGGATGATGTCGGTCGCGATCACCGGGCTGGCGAAGAGCAGCCCGACCGGCACCAGCAGCACCAGAATCTGAGCCATCCCGCTGCTGACCAGGCCGCGCATCGCCGGGCGATCGCCGCGCGCGACCGCGCGACTGAGCACCGGGAACAGCACCGTCACGATCGCGACGCTGAAGACCCCCTGGGGCAGCATGTACAGCCGGAAGGCGACCTCGATCGCGCGCGGGCCCTCCGGGGAGACCTCGGCCCCGAGCGCGGCGTTGATCGCGGCGCTGAAGTTGATCAGGCCGAGGCTCAGCGCCACCGGGACCATCAGGATCAGCACCTGCTTGAGCCGCGGGTCGCTCAGGTCCACGCGCGGGACCAACCGGATCCCGTAGCGACGCAGCACCGGGACGATCATCAGCAGCTGGACGAGCGTGCCCACCAGCACGCCGATCGCCTGCGCGTAGATCTTGGCGTCGCCCTCGAAGAACGGCAGCAGGCCGAAGGTCACCGCGATGATCACGACGTTCCAGACCAGCGGCGAGATCGCCGGGATCGAGAAGTGGTCGTAGGCGTTGAGCGCCCCGACCAGGATCCCGTTGAGGCCGAGCAGCAGGACCGTCGGCAGCATGATCTGCGACAGCACCGCCGTCGTCCGGTCGACGTTCTGCAGCTCCGCCGCCAGCTCGGCCGAGGTCAGCAGCGGGACGTAGAGCGGCGCGGCGACCATCGCCAGCGCGACCAGCGCGCCAAGTCCGACCAGCAGCACCCAGAACAACGTCGAGAGCAGCAGCAGGGCCTCCCGTCGTCGCTTCTGCTCGAGCAACTCCGAGAAGACCGGGACGAAGGCCGCCGACAGCGCCATGTCGGCGAACAGGCTGCGCAGCAGGTTCGGAACCTGGAAGGCCAGGGTGAAGGCACTGCCGAGCGGGCCGCCGTAGAGGACCGCGGAGACCATCTCGCGGACCAGGCCGACGATCCGAGAGAGCCCGGTGGCGATCGAGAAGATGATCGTGTTGCGTGCCCGGCCCGCCGCGGCCTGCGCCTCGACGGCCAGCGCCGGCAACCCGTCGTCGGCCACGTCCTCCCGTGCCCGCGGCGCCGCGGCGGTCGCGCGTGTGGGCCCGCGGGATCCTGCGCTCCGGTCTCGACGCGACGTGGGGGTCACCGCGCGAGAATGCTACGGGTCGCGAAGGTCGGCGCCACCCTCCGCGATCCGGTCGGCGGGCCCAAGCGGCCAGTCTCGCGGGCGCCGGCCGGCGCGGGCACGACGCCACGGCGCAGCGATCGCTACTATCCCTCGTCGTCTTATGGCAAACATCGCATCGCAGAAGAAGCGCATCCTCCGCTCCGAGCGGGAGCGCCAGGAGAACCGGCGCTACACCTCGGCGGTCAAGACCCAGTTCCGCCACCTCGAGGCGGCCGTCAAGGCCGGCGACGACGAGGCGACCGCGGCGGCCAACAGCCGCTACGCGAGCCTGGTCGACAAGGCGGTCAAGGGCGGCGCCCTGCACCGCAACACGGGCGCCCGCAAGAAGGCCCGCGCCGCCCGCCTGGTCAAGCGCTCCGCGGCCTAGCCGCCCCGCGAGCGGCCCGCCGCTCGCCCCGCTCCGATCCCTTCCGGGATCGCGTTTTCGGCCCGCTCTGCGGGCCGTTTCTCGTTCTCCACCGCGGAGCCCACGACTGCGGGGCTCCGCAGCCCTGCAGCGTCGGACCCGCATTCCGCGCCGCGCACTGAGCGCCGGGGCGCTCTACAGCGTCAGACTCGCAATCCGCGCCGCGCGCTGAGCGCTCGGCGGCCCCGCAGCGTCAGGCCCGCTCAGCGACGGGCCGTGATCGCGCCGATCGCGCGGATCGCCTCGGTGTCGGCGTCGAGCGCACTGTCGCCGCGCGCCGCCAGCTCCAGCCGGGCGATCCGGTCGACCGCCAGCGCCAGCGTCGGCGTGCCCACGTCGCGCGCCTCGCTGATCCGCCGGTCGAGCATCCACGGCGCCATCCGCACCGTCTTGGCGATCTGCCCGCGGTCCTCCCCCGCGTCGAGTCGTCGCGAGATCTCCAGGGCGGTCCGCAGTCGCGACTGCAGCAGGCCGGTCAGCCGCGGCAGCGTCTCGCCCTGGGCGCGCAGCGCCAGGTAGCTGCGGACCGCGGTCTGCCGCTCCCCGCCGACGATCGCGTCGACCAGGTCCCAGACCTGCCGCTCGGCGCCGTCCGCGACCGCGCCCTCGACGTCGGCCGTCGAGATCCGCGCCCCCGGGCCGTGCTCGAGCGCCAGCTTCTCCAGCTCCCGCTCCAGCCGAACCCGCCGCTCGCCGACGTGTCCGACGAGCGCCTGCGCGGCCGCGCCGTCGAGCTCGATCCCCAGCCGCGTGGCCTGGCCGATCGCCCAGCGCGGCAGGTCGCGCGCCTTCAGCGCCTGCTCCTGCACGGCCGTGCCGCCGATCTTGGCGATCGCGTCGACCAGAGGCTTCGGCGCCGTCAGCTTCTTGTCCTCCATCGCGACGAAGGCGACGGTGGTGCTCTCGCGGTCCATCCCGAGCAGCGCCGGGACCACGTCGGCGTCGGCCTCCGCGTCCTTCCAGCGCTCGACGCCCTCGACGATCACGAACCGCCGGCCGAGTCCGAGCGTCATCGCGGACAGTGCGACCCCGACGGCGGCCGGGGTCGCCGCGTCGCCGCTCAGCTGCTCGATCCCCTCGGCGCCGACCTCCGCTTCCGCGCTGGCCTTGAGCCGCGATCGCCGCTCGGCGACGCGGTCGTGGTCGTCACCGTGGAGCAGGTACGCGGGGAGCCAGGTGGCCATCGTCCCGGAGGCTACGGGAACGGTCTCCGGCGCGCCGGTCGCCACGAGCCCGGGACGCCGTCCCACGGGCGGGTGCGATCACGGCCGCCCAAGCGCCCGAATCGCACGTGGTCGTCACGCCGCCGCGGGAGACGAGCGACCGGGCTCGATCCGAGCCCCCAAGTGGCCCAGATCGCACCCGGTCAGCGTGGGCCGGGCGCGTCGTGGACCGCGGTCGGCGCCTCGGATGCCGTGTCGCTGACGTCGTTCGGGGTCACGTCGATCACCGCGCCCGGCGGAACCCGGACGATCAGCCGCTCGCCGCAGTTCCAGCAGAACTCGGCCGAGCGGCCGTGCGGCGACCCGCAGAAGCGGCAGCTGCCGGCGATCCCGGCGTGGTCGGCGAGCAGCCGCTCGACCTCGCTGAGGCGCGCGTCGACCAGCTGCAGGTCGGCCGCGCGGCGGCTCAGCACGTCGACCCGGAAGTGGTCGCGGACCGCCATCTCGTAGGCCAGGCCCCCGAGGTCCCAGGTCTGCCGGGCGACCTCCTCCGCCAGCACGCGGCGCTCCTCCTCCAGGGCCGACCGCAGCGGCGTCGCGGCCGCCGCGGGCTCCGAGTCGTCGGCCTTGCGGCCGATCAGACGCAGACGCGGGGGCACCGTCAGTCTCCCGTCGACACGACGTCGGGCAGCGACTGGGAGGCCTCGCGGGCCTTGTCCGGATCGTCGCTGTCCAGGTTCTGGCTGGCGCTGTCGCTGAGCGGCTTGGCCTCCGGCACCTCGGTCGACGTCTTCTCGACCTCTGCTGCGGCAGCCTTGTCGGCCTCCGGCAGCGCCGCGGGCACCGTGTCACCGGACTCGGCGGCACCGGAGCCGCCCGACTCCGCCTCGTCGGCGGCGTCGTCCGTCGCGGCGTCGTCGGCCGCCGCGGCCGCGTCGGTCGCCGCCGGGTCCGCGGCCGGCGGGGCGGTTCCCGCGGCCACCGGGGCGACCGCGCCGCCGATCACCACCGGATCGCGATCGCCGCCCTGGTTGCCGACGAGCAGGCCGACGCCGAACGCCACCAGCACGCAGGCCAGGGCGGCCAGCACGGTGGTCGTCGAGACGCCGCTCGACGGGGGCGGCGGATACCAGATCGTCGCCGGCGGAATGACCGGCGGCCCCGGGGGACTGGGCGGCAGCACCGTCGCCGGGGCCAGCGCGTCCTGGAACGGCAGGCGGGCCTGATCGCGGCGGGCGCCGCAGCTCAGGCAGTAGCGCTGGTCGGACGCCAGCGGCGTGCCGCAGCTCGCGCAGCCGGCGACCCGCGGATCGCCGGTCGGGGTGATCGTGCTCATGTCAGATCCTCCGGGAAGCTCACTGCTGTCCTTCGCCGTCGCCCGACGTCCGGGACCCGGTCGTCGTCTCGGCCGCCTGCTCGCGTCGCTGCTCTTCCAGCGCCTGGCGCTCCAGCTCGGCGCTCTTCTGCTGCGTGGTCTGGCAGCCGGCCAGCGCCAGGCCGACGGCGACCAGCGCGAGCAGGCCGGAGACGCGACCGGTCATCCGAACCCGCCGCCGACGTAGTCGCGGGTGCGGTCCGCGCGCGGTCGCTCGAAGATCTCCTCGGCGGGGCCGTACTCGACCAGGTCGCCCAGGTACATGAACGCGATGTGGTCGCCGACGCGCCGAGCCTGGGCCAGGTTGTGGGTGACGATCACGATCGCCAGGCTGCGCCGCAGCTCGTGGATCAGCTCCTCGACGACGCCGGTCGAGATCGGATCGAGCGCCGAGCACGGCTCGTCCATCAGCAGCACGTCCGGCTCGACGGCCAGCGCCCGCGCGATGCAGAGCCGCTGCTGCTGGCCGCCGGAGAGCCGCAGCGCCGGACGGCCCAGGTCGTCCTTGACCTCATCCCAGAGGCCGGCCCGCCGCAGCGCCTGCTCGACCCGCGGCATCAGCGTCGACTTGCCCGGGCGGCGCCGCGACTGCTCGCGGATCGCGTAGGCGACGTTGTCGAAGATCGACATCGGGAACGGGTTGGGCTGCTGGAAGATCATCGAGATCCGGCGCCGCAGGCGGGTGATCTCGATCGCGTCGATGTCGTCGCCGTCGAGCAGGATCCGGCCGTCGCGCCGGGCCCCCGGGGTCAGCTCGACGAGCCGGTTGAGCGACCGCAGGAGCGTCGTCTTGCCGCAGCCGGACGGGCCGATCAGCGCCAGCACCTCGCCCTGGCGGACGGGCAGCGTGACCGCGTTGACGGCGGGCTTCGGAGCGCCCTCGTAGAAGATCGAGACACCGTCGATCCGCAGCCGCTCCGGCCCGAACGACGGCGCGACGGCGCGGGCGATCGGGTCGGGCAGCGGACCGCGCTCGGCCGGCGGGACGATCCGCGGGGCGCGGTCGACGGCGATCCGGCGGACGGGAGGAGGAACGGACTCCATGGCTACCTCGGCAGGTCGTTGCCGGCACGCCGGCGACCGATGAACGACACGATCAGGTTGAGGCCGATGATCATCAGCATCAGCACGAAGGCGGCCGCGTAGGCCTTCTCCGGGGCGTTGCCCTCGCCGGTCGGGGAGTTGTTGTAGATGTAGCTGGTGAGCGTCGATCCGGTGCCCTGGAAGGTGCCGATCAGCGGGATCTCGCTGCCGGCCTGGAGCTGGATCGTGGCGCCGAGCAGCAGCACGATGATCGCCGTGTCCCCCGCGATCCGGCCCATCCCGAGCGCCGTGCCGGTGGCGATGTCCGGCCGCACGGTCGGCAGCAGCACCCGGCGGATCGTCGCCCAGCGGGTCTTGCCCAGGCCGTAGCTGGCCTCGCGCACGTGGCGCGGGACCGACTGCAGTGCCTCGCGGGTGGTGGTGAAGATCGACGGCAGCGCGATCAGCGACATCACCGAACCGGCGGCGATGAAGCTGCGGCCGAAGACGCCGCCGCCGTCCGCGGCCGAGAACGACGCCCAGGCCATCATCGGCAGCTGGAAGATCGCCAGGCCGAAGATCGCGATCGCGATCGACGGGGCGCCGGCGATCACCTCGATCGCCGACTCGACGATCTTCGCGAGCCAGCGCGGACGCCCGTACTCGACGATCCAGAGCGCCGTGCCGACGGCCAGCGGCAGCGCGATCGCGGTCGCCAGCAGGATGATCAGCAGCGTGCCGATCATCGGGTCGAGGATGCCGCCGGTGTCGTGCTGCTCGGCCCCAGCCTGAGGGCGCGAGATCAGCATGTCGAGGCTCAGGTACTGGAGGCCGCGGAAGCCCATGTAGAGGATCAGCGCGGCGGCGATCAGGATCAGCAGCAGGCCGATCGTCCAGGCCGCGGCGACGCCGAGCAGGTCGAGCGGGCGCCAAAGCGACAGCTCGCCGCGCAGCCGCTGCCAGCGGGTCCGGGGCTGCGGGCCCCGCCCCGGACGGACGGGCGCGTCGACGGTGCTCACCGCGCCGTCCCCAGCCGCAGCGAGCGCTTGATCAGCGACCCGCTGACCGAGAGGAACAGCGACGACAGCAGCAGCATCAGCGCCATCGCGTAGATGCTGGTCCGCAGCGCCGGGGCCTGGATCCCCTCCGCCTGCTCGGCGATCGTCGCCGCCAACGGGCGCAGCGGCTCGAAGAGGAAGATGATGCCGTCCCACGGCTGGGGCGAGAAGCCCTTCGAGCCGGAGACCATGGAGAGCATGATCGCCTCGCCCAGCGCCCGCGCGCTGGCGAGCACCGCGGCCGCGACGATCGCCGGCCGGATCGCCCGGACCGACACCGACATGATCGCCCGCCAGCGCGTGACGCCGAGCGCCAGCGCCCCCTCGCGCCAGCCGCGCGGAACGGCGTTCAGGGCGTCGATCACCAGCGCGATCATGATCGGCGTGATCATCAGCGTCAGCAGCACGACCGAGACCAGCAGGCCGGGGCCGCTGAGCGAGATCACGTAGGCCACCGACTCGCGCTGGGCCTCGGTGATCAGGTGGTCGTTGACGAACGGGACCAGCACGAGGATCCCGATCAGGCCGTAGATCACCGACGGCACCGCGGCCAGCAGGCGGACCACCGGCGTGATCACCGCGGCCAGCCGCGGCGGCGCCAGGTGGACGACGAAGATCGCCGCCAGCACCGCGGTGACCGTGCCGATCACCACCGACAGCGCGGTGGTCAGGATCGTCGCGTAGACCAGCGGCCAGGCGCGCAGCTCGTACGCCTCCGGCGGCGCGTCGGGCCCGGCGTTGACCATCTCGCCGATCTCCGCATCGACGTCCGCGCTCGAGCCGAACCAGGCCAGGCCGTTGTGCTTCAGCGACGGCCACGCCTCGATCGCGATGAAGACCACCATCGCGACGATCACCAGCACGACCAGCACGGCGGGAACGCCGAGCAGGCGCTCGGCGCCGCGGTCGGTCAGGGGTTGGCGCAGGCGGCTCAGCACGCGATTCGGACGGGTTCGGCTCGGCGGTCGACGGCGGACGGGGCGGCGGCTAGCGCAGCGGGACGGCGCTCTCGGCGATCACGATCCGCCGGGCCGCCGCGCTCTTCATCACCCAGTTGAGGAACCGGGCGGTCTCGCCCTTCGGCGTGCCCTTGGTGACCATCCAGAACGCGCGGGTGCCCTTGTAGCGACCGCTCTTGGCGTTGTTGATCGTGCAGGCGACGTTCTCGTAGTCGACCGCGTTGACGCCCCGCAGGAACTCGATCGAGACGAAGCCGATCGCCGACGGGTTGCGCTGGACGGCGGCCTGGATCAGGCCGTTGGAGGCCAGCCGGGCCGCGGTCGACGAGAGGCTCGCGCCGCCCATGAACAGGTTCTCGAAGGCGTCGAGCGTACCCGAGGCCTCGTTGCGCGCCTGCAGGCTGATCGTTCCGGTCTGGGTCGCGCCGGGCACCTGCGCCCAGCTGCGGATCTTGCCGGAGAAGATGTCGGCGACCTGCTTCTGGTTGAGGCCGTTGGCGATCTTGTTGCTCGGGTGCGTGATCAGGCAGACCGCGTCGCCGGCGATCTTGTAGAAGTTCAGCCCCTTGGGGTCGCTGCCCTTGCGCGGGTCGCGCGACGCGTTGCCGATCGTGACGGCGCCCTTGGCGACGTCGGCGATGCCCTTGTCGGAGCCGCCCTGGGCGACACGGAAGCTGACCTTCTTGTTGAGCTTGGCGTAGCGCGCGGTGAGCGCCGAGGCCAGCGGGTAGACCGAGGTCGAGCCGCTCATCGTGATCGTCTGCTTCTTGGCGGCCGAGGCGGGCGCCGCGGCGATCGCCGGGGCGGCGACGGCGGCGACCAGCGCGAGCGTAGTCGCCGTGCGGGGAACGGTAAGGCGCATGGTGATGGTCTCCAGGGTTGGGTGCGGACACGACGAGCCCGTGCCCGCACGGGCGAGGGCGTTCGCGTCCGTCGGCCATCATGCGGGCCGCCGTGCCCCGGACGGTGAACATCCGGTGGTGATCGTGTTGACGACTTGTCACCGCCAGGTCAAGACGGCGGCGCCGTCCTGCCTCAGCGGCCGCGTCGGACCGGCCGGACGGGCCCGACCGGCGCCGCGGACGAGCTTGACGCCAGGTTCACATCCGCCGTCCGCGGGCCTGTGATGCTCGGGCGCGATGTCGGCTGAACCCGCAGACGCTCCGCCGGCCGCGACGGCGTGCCCGGCCTGCCGGGCACCGACGGCCGGCGACCAGCGCTACTGCCTGGAGTGCGGCGCGCTGGTCGGCGAGCGCCGGCTCGACCCGCTGGCGGTCCTCGCGGCGTCGGGCGACGCCTCCGCCGACGGCCCGCCGCCGCCGAGCGGACCGGCCGGGGCGCCGCGCGCCGTGCCGCTGGCCGCCGCGACGGCGGCGATCGTCGTCGCCGGGGTCAGCGGGATGCTGCTCGGCCACGGCGGTGGTGAA
>CAZFIQ010000016.1:20543-28441 GCA_964519185.1 uncultured Patulibacter sp. | reverse complement strand
GGGGCGATCGCGGCGGCGGCACCGGCGCCGCGGCCGAGGCCCATCGCGGTCAGCAGCCCGTTGCCGGAGCTGTAGCCCGCGCCGCCCTTCAGGCCGCTGATCCCGACGGCCACGCCGCCGGTCGCGAAGAGGCCCGGGATCACGGTGCCGTCGGCCTTCAGCGGCCGCGCGTCGTGGTCGATCGCGGCGCCGCCCTGGGTGTGGAACAGCCCGGGGGTGGTGCGGCACATCGCGTAGGGCGGGGTCAGCGGGCCGAAGCCGAAGTCGCTGCGGCCGAACTGATCGGCCGTGCCGTTCGCCCCGGCCTCGGCGTCCTTACGGGCCTGCTCGATCGTGGCGACCAGCGCGTCGGCCGGGACGTCGAAGAAGGCCGCCAGCTCGGCGGGGTCCGGCGAGAGCTTGACGCCGCCCATCTCGACCAGCTCGCGGAACTCCAGCTCGTTGCCGGCCACGTAGTCGCGGATCCGCTCGTCGAAGACGACGTAGGCGTGGCCGCCGTGGGCGACGACGTCCGCGGCGAAGCCGGAGTAGCCGGTCGACTCGTCGCCGAAGCGCACGCCGTCGGGGTTGACCAGGAAGCCGCCCTTCTCGACGGTGGTCCAGCTGGTGATCGAGCCGTGCGGGTAGGCGACGGCGGCGTAGCCCTGGTAGGCGGCGATGTTCTCGAGCTTGGCGCCGAGGTCGCGGACCCAGGCGACGGCCTCGCCGGTCGAGCCGTGCGCGCCGAAGTACTCGGCGTCGGCGACGTCGGGGCAGTACTCGCGGACCATCTCGCGGTTGCCGGCGAAGCCGTTGGCGGCCAGGATGATGTTGGGCGCGCCCAGGCGGGTCTCGGCCGCGCGGTCGCCCTTGGCGATCACGCCGCAGACCTGGCCGTCGGCGTCGAGCAGCAGGTCCTGGACGGGGTGACCGAGCACGAGCGGGATGTCGCGCTCGTCGAGCGCGCGGACCAGGTCGTTGACCAGGTCCTGGCCCTTGCGGCTCTTCGGCGCGTGCAGGCGCGGGACGGAGTGGCCGACGTGCTTGTAGTCGGTGATCAGCTCGAGCTCGATGCCGATGTCCTCCCGCAGCCACTCGACCATCGGCGCGGACTGCACGGCCAGCTGGCGGGTCAGCCACTCGGCCTCGTGCGGGCCGCTCTGGCGGAGCAGGTCCTCGGCCATCCGCTCGGGCGAGTCCTCGATCCCGGCCTCGGCCTGGTACTTGGTGCCGCCCCCCGGGACGGAGCCGGTGCTCAGTCCGGTGTTGCCGCCGGCGCGGTCGTACTTCTCGACGACGGCGACGGTCGCGCCGGCCTCGTGCGCGGCCAGGGCGGCGACGAGCCCGGCACCGCCGGCACCGACGACGAGGACGTCGACTTCCGTGTCGAAGTCGCCCGAGGTGTTGATCTGCGGCATCTAGCTGTCCTTCAGCATGTCGTTGAGGAGCGTGCCCCACGGGCGCTGGAGCAGGGCGGGCTGCTCGATCAGGCGGCGGATGGTGGGGACGAAGTCCGGGTGGGCGGGAGCGACGGAGCCGGCGATCTTGTCGTCGAGCAGGACGTCGGTCGGGAGGGGACGGTCGGGGCTGCCGATCGCGCTCATGCAGGTCCGCTCGATCGTCGTGCCGTCGTCGAGCGTCAGGACGACGGTCGACGGGCGGTCGTGCGGGGGTGCGGGGGCCGGCGTGAACGGCTGCATCGTGATCCGCTCGCGCAGCGCGGCGATCCGCGGATCGACGATCGCCTCGGGCGAGCTGGCGTGGGCGTCGATCTTGCCGAGCACCAGCGCGGCGGCGGCCAGGTGCGGGACCGAGAACTTGGCGGCGAGGCTGGTCTCGGGCCGGGCGTTGTCCAGCTTCAGCGCGAGCGCGTGGGTGCGGACGTCGAGGCCGACGACGCGCTCGGCGACCGACGGGTCCTCGGCGCGGATCTCGAGCAGCGCCTCGACGGTCGAGTGCGCGTACTGGCAGCAGGCGAAGAGCTTGTGGTACCCGTCGCGGATCCCCCAGCTGGCGCCGAGCTCGGCGGTCAGCTGCGTCAGGTCGGTCGAGGCGCCCATCGCGGTCGCGAAGACGGTGCTCGGCGCGGACGGGTCGCCGCCGATCCCGTGCGGGGCCCAGCGGGCCAGCTGGATCCCGGTCCAGGCGGCGATCCCGGTCCAGACGTTGCGGACCATCGCGCCGCTGACGGCGTGGTCGAACGGCCCCATCATCGCGGTGGTGGCTCCGGCGGAGACCGCCGCGACGCACTCGTGGGCGTCGAGGCCGGAGGCGAAGGCGGCACCGGCGGCGGCGCCGATCGGGCCGAGCAGCGCGTGGGGGTGGATCGTCATCCGGTCGTGGCGCCAGGTCCGCGCGATCCGGGTGACGACCTCGTAGCCGGCGACGAGCGCGGTGACCAGCTGCTCGCCGGTCAGGTCGCGGGCCTCGGCCTCGGCGAGCAGCGCGGGCAGGACGTAGAGGCCGGCGTGGCAGGTCGCGGGGCGGTAGCCCTCGTCGAGCTCGGCCCAGTCGGCGGCCGCGCCGTTGGCGGCGGCGACGGCGGAGCGCTCGCCGCGGACGCGGCCCGCGGCGAAGACCGTGGCCTCGGGCGCCTGTCCGGGCGTCACCAGGCTGTCGCGGACGGCGGTGACCTGCGGGTCGTCGCGGACCGCGATCATCGCGCCGAGGTCGTCGGCGAGCACCAGCAGCGCGCGCCGGCGGACGTCGTCGGGCAGGTCGTCCCAGCGGACGCCGGCGGCCCAGCGGACGAGCGAGGCGAACGCCGCCCCGGGCTCGGCCGGGTCGGTCGCGGAGGGGGTGGGGTGAGCGGTATCGGACATGGCCTCCCTGACGCGCGCACCGACCGACGACCGGAGGGAGCGGTACCCGGAGGCTAGGCCGTCAATTGAAAACTGTCAACAAAAGACAATCCGGAGGGCGCCTCAGGATTCCCCGTCGCCGCACGGGGCGGTCGCCGGAGGATCGGGCGGGCCCGCCGGAGGCGCGTCAGGGCGCCGTCGGGCGTCCTGGCTCGTCGTCGGTCATCGACCGCAGGGCGTGGGTCAGGGCCTTCGTCAGGTGGGCCTCCATCGCGGCCGCGGCGGCCTCCGGATCGCGCGAGAGGACCGCCTCGATCAGCTCGGCGTGCTCGTCGATCGCCGCGTGGGCGCGCTGCTGGGCCTGGCCGGACTGGACGCGCAGCAGCAGCAGCTCGCGGTTGACCGTCGCCACGTGGGCGGCCAGCGTGGCGTTGTCGGAGGCGGTGGCGAGCAGGGCGTGGATGTCGTGGGTGCCCTGGAACTGATCGTCGGGATCGACGTTCTCGTCCTTGCCCGCCATGTCGGCGCGCAGCCGCTCCAGCTGCTCGCGCTGCTCGCCGCCCAGGCGCTGGGCCGCGAGCGCGGCGACCTTCCGCTCGAGCGTGATCCGGACCTCGAACAGGTCGCTGACCTCACGCGACGTCAGCCGCCGGACGAACGCTCCGCGGTGGGGCTGGAGCACGACCAGTCCGTCGCGGGCCAGTCGCTGCATGGCCTCGCGGACGGGGCCGCGACTGACGCCCAGGTCGGTCGCGATCTCGACCTCGTTGAGGCGGCCGCCGGGCGGGAAGGCACCGTGGAGGATCTGATCGCGGAGCGCGCGCTCCGCCTGGTCGCTGAACGAGTTCCCGGTGCGCGAGATCGCGTTTCCGCTCATGCGGCGTCCCGTCGTGGCCGTTCGGAGGCGCACACGGGACCGTGAGGGTCGGTCGTCGTCATGGGGCGAAAGCCTACGCGCAACCGGGGATGTTCGCCGCCTTTCGGCCGGCTCCTGCGCGTCGGTTTCGGCAGGGTCAACGATCAACTGTTGACAATTGACAGGCGACATGGTTCTCTATGTGCCGTGGATCACGGACATCGTCAGATCGCCCCCCTGCTCGACCAGGTCCGGGCCGCCCGTTCGAACCGCCAGCCGCTGCTGCTGCCGGGGGTCTACGACGCGCTCAGCGCCCGGCTCGCCGCCGCGGCCGGATTCGAGGCGCTCTACCTGACCGGCGCCGGTCTGGCCAACGCCCGCCTCGGCGTCCCGGACATCGGCCTGGTCAGCCTCGAGCAGCTCGTCGACCACGTCGGCGCGATCAGCGACCGCGTCGACGTCCCGCTGGTCGTCGACGGCGACACCGGCTTCGGCAACGCGGTCAACGTCACGCAGGTCGTCCGCAAGCTCGAGCGCGCCGGGGCGTCCGCGATCCAGCTGGAGGACCAGGTCTTCCCCAAGAAGTGCGGGCACTTCGCCGGCAAGGCGATCATCCCCGCCTCCGAGATGGTCGGCAAGCTGCGGGCCGCGGTCGACAGCCGCCGCGACGACGGGCTGCTGATCATCGCCCGCACCGACGCGCGGGCGACCGACGGGATCGACGCGGCGGTCGACCGCGCCGGGCAGTTCCTCGAGGCCGGCGCCGACATCATCTTCGTCGAGGCGCCGACCAGCGTCGACGAGCTGCGCGACATCGCGCGCCAGATCGACGCGCCGCTGGTGGCGAACATGGTCGAGGGCGGATCGACCCCGATCGTGCCGCTCGACGAGCTCGGCCAGCTGGGCTACTCGGTCGTGCTCTACGCCAACGCCGCGCTGCGGTCGGCGCAGTACGCGGTCTCGCGTGCCTACGCCGAGCTGCGGGTATCGGGCATCAGCACCAACCTGCTCGACACGATGGCCACCTGGGAGGAGCGCCAGGCCGCCGTCGGCAAGCCCGAGTACGACGAACTGGAAGCCCGGTACGCATCGTGATCCCCGTGACGACCCCCGCCGACCTGCGCCTCTCCGGCGGCACCGTGGTGCTGCCCGGGACCGGCGCGCAGCGCGCCGACCTGCTGATCGCGGACGGCCGGATCGTCGCGATCGTCGACCCGACCTCGCTGGCCGAGGCGCGCCAGACGATCGACGTCTCCGGACGCCACGTGCTGCCTGGCGTGGTCGACGCCCACGTCCACCTGGGCGCTGACATCGCGATGCCCCGCGACCGCGACGACGTCCGTCCGGAGACCGCGGCCGCCGCGGCCGGCGGCGTCACCTCGCTCGTCGCGTACCTGATGTCGGCCGAGCCCTACGAGGGCGTCTTCGCGTCGTCGAAGGCGGCGATGGAGGCCGACGCGGTCGTCGACTTCGGCTTCCACTTCTGCATCGGCACCCGCGAGCAGCTCGCGTCGATCCCGTCGTACGTCCGCGACCTGGGCGTCAGCTCGTTCAAGTTCTTCATGAACTTCCGGACCGACGAGGGCGAGCGGCTCGGCCTCCCCGGCAACGACGACGGCTTCCTGCTGGAGCTGCTGGAGGCCGCCGCCGCCAACGGCGCGATGGTCAACCCGCACGCCGAGAATGCCGACCTGATCAAGCTGCTGGGCCGGCGCGGCGCCCTGGAGGCCGCCGAGGCGGAGGACGGCAACGCGCTGCGCGCCTGGGACCGCAGCCGCCCGGACTACGTCGAGGCCGAGGCGCTCGAGCGGATCGGCTTCCTGTCGATGCTCGCGCAGGCCGACCTGCACACGGTCCACGTCACCAACGAGATGTCGCTGAAGGTGCTGCGCGACGTGCGCGCCCACCAGCCGAAGATCTCGATCGAGACCTGTACGCACTACCTCACGCTGGACACCGACGCCGGCGTCGGCGCGTACGGCAAGGTCAACCCGCCGCTGCGCCCGCGCAGCGACGTCGAGGCGCTCTGGGCCGCGGTCGCCGACGGCACGATCGACACGATCGGCTCCGACCACGTGCCGCGCCACGGCCGCCACAAGGAGGGCGGGATCGCCAAGGCGTCGCCCGGATTCCCCGGCCTCCAGGGGCTGCTGCCGCTGGTCCTCACCGAGGGTCACCTCAAGCGCGGGATCGCGCTCGAGCGGATCGTCGACCTGGTGTCGACCCGGCCCGCGGCCAACTTCGGGCTCGGCGACCGCAAGGGCGCGATCCGCCCCGGCGCCGACGCCGACCTGGTCGTCGTCGACCTGGACGCGCCGAACGTGATCTCGACCGCGACCGAGCTGAGCGGCGCCGGCTTCACGCCGTGGGACGGGACGGAGGTCGGCGTCCGCGTCGAGCGCACGATCGTCCGCGGCCGCACGGTCTACGTCAACGTCGACGGAACCGGGACGGTCACCGACGAGGCCGTCGGCCAGTACCTGCCGCGCGCCACGAGCGGCGCCACCACCATCCGAGGAGCCCGCGCATGAGCGTCGACCGCCACCGTCCCTGGAGCGACGTCATCAGCGAGGACGACGAGCGGCGGTACGAGCAGGCCGGCTTCGGTCGCCCGTCCGGGTTCGGCCAGCGCCCCGCGCTGCTGATCATCGACGTCCAGCACCGGACGATGGGCAACAGCCCCAAGCCGTTCTACGAATCGCTCGAGGACTACACGACCTCCTGCGGCGACGTGGGCTGGGCCGCCGTCGACCAGATCGCCAAGCTCGTCGCGGCCTTCCGCGCCGGCGGCTTCCCGATCCTCTACCCGCACGTCGCGCCGAAGACCGACAGCGATCGCTCCGGCGTGCTCGGGGCGAAGGTCCCCGGGATCATGGACGTGCCGGACCACGGCTACCGCTTCCCGGACGCGGTCGCGCCGCAGCCCGGCGACCTGCTGCTGCCGAAGAAGCATCCGAGCGCATTCTTCGGCACGCCGCTGGCGAGCTACCTGATCGGCCTCGGCGCCGACACGATCGTCGCGACCGGCGCCACGACCTCCGGCTGCGTCCGCGGCACCGTCGTCGACGGGTTCTCCTACAACTTCAAGTGCGTGGTCCCGTCCGACGCGGTCTACGACCGCACGCCGACGGTCCACCAGGCGAACCTCTTCGACCTCGGCCAGAAGTACGCCGACGTCACGACCACCGACGCGGTGGTCGCGCAGGTCGAGGCGCTGGGGGAGGGGTCCTGATGGGCTACGCGACGTCCTGGGACGACCAGCCCGAGGTCGAGGGGCTGCCGAACAACTTCCGCGTCGCGGTGGCGGGGCAGCAGATGGGCGTCAACCGGATCCGGTGGGTCCACCCGACGACGCTGCCCGAGCACCACCACCCGGACCACGAGCAGGCCAACGTCGTGATCCAGGGCCGGATCGAGGTCACGATCGGCGGCGAGACGATGATCCTCCAGGAGGGCGATGTCGCGATCGTCCCCAAGGGCGTGCCGCACTCCGGACGCTCGATCGAGGGCGAGGCCGTCTACATCGAGGTCTTCGCGCCGCTGCGGATCGAGAACCTGATCGGCGCCCTCGGCGCCCCGTCGCTGCCCCCGCAGGAGGACTGAGCGGTGGCCCTGCAGCAGATCACCGGCCGGGTCCACGTGGAGACCCAGCACCTCGGCTCGAACAACGGGATCGTCGACGGCGGTCACGGTGAGCTGCTGCTGATCGACGCCCCGCACCGGCCGACCGACGCCCAGCGCTGGGCGACGACGGTCGCCGGCTTCGGCGTCCCGCGCTTCCTGGTCAACACCGACCACCACCCGGACCACACGATCGGCAACCGCTGGCTGCCCGGCACCGTCGTCTCGCACGAGCTGACGCGCCGCCGGCTGGTCGAGGCCGCGCCCACGCGCGAGTACCTCCGCGACCTGTTCGCGGTGATCGATCCGGACGCGGTGCCGCTGGTCGACGACTACCAGGTGCGGCTCGCCGACGTCACGTTCAGCGACCGCCTGGAGCTGTTCGTCGACGACGTCCACGCGACGCTGCACCACACGCCAGGGCACACCGCCAACACGGTGATGGTGCACCTGGCCGACGACGGGGTCCTCTTCACGGGGGACAACGTCTGCAACCTTGGTCTCCCGGCCTTCCTCGACGCCACGGTCAGCCGCTTCTTCGCGGCGATCGACGCCGCGGAAGCCCTGGAGTTCGAGCACCTCGTCCCCGGCCACGGGGAACCCGGAGGGCGCGAGCTGATCGCGCGCTACCGGGACTGGGG
>CAZFIQ010000016.1:0-20533 GCA_964519185.1 uncultured Patulibacter sp. | reverse complement strand
CTGGCCACCCTCGACGAGGACGGCTACCTCACCGTGGTCGGCCGGGTGGCCGACGCTCGCGACCGCGGCTGGAGCCGGGACGAGTGCGGAGCGCGGATCCGGTTCGAGGACCTGATCCACGCTCCGACCGGGGAGGCACCGGGCTATCCGGACGACCTCATCGAGTACTTCCAACGGCGCTCGATCGAGCAGATCCACGACGACCTGGAAGCCGATCCCTCGTTGAGGGACCGCTAGAAACGCAACGAGAAGGAACAGATGCGCAAACTGACCACCTTCGGCGCGATCGCCGTGCTCGGAGTCGCCGCCCTGGCGGGCTGTGGTTCCGACGACAACGACACGGAGACCGCCTCGAACTCCAGCAACGGCGCCGCCGCGGGTACCGCGGTGAGCGCGGAGAACGTCGAGTACTCCAAGCAGCAGATCGAGCAGAACTCGGGCGTGCCCGCGTTCGAGCCGGAAGGCTCGCCGATCGACGTCTCGAGCCTCAAGGGCAAGACGATCTACTCGATCCCGATCACCACGCAGATCCCGTTCTACAAGGACGGCGAGGCGGCGATGAAGGAAGCCGCCGAGAAGGCCGGCATCAAGTACGTCACCTACCCGGCGCAGGGCAAGGTCTCCGACTTCCAGCAGGGCTTCGCCGACGCGATCAACGCCAAGGCGTCCGTGATCATCCTCAACGGCCCGCTGCCGGACACGCTGCAGCCGCAGATCAAGCGCGCCGCCGCCGCCGGCATCAAGGTCATCGCCGCCCACGAGGAGGACGTCTCGATGCCGGTCCCGACCGGGGTCGACGCCGTCGCCGCGGGCCGCTTCTACGACGCCGCCCGGCTGATGGTCAACGCGGCCGTGGCCGACGCCAACGGCGAGCCGGTCAAGGCGCTGGCGATCTCCTCCGACGACACCCGTCCGTCGAAGGGCATGATCGACGCGATCAAGGACGAGCTCAGCACCCGCTGCGGCGAGGAGTGCTCGGTGACGGTCTCCAACGTGCCCGTCGCCGACTGGGCGTCGAAGATCCAGGGCGAGGTCCAGTCGCAGCTCAACCGCGACGGCGACATCAACACGATCCTGCCGATCTTCGACTCGATGACGCAGTACGTCGACCCGGGCGTCCGTCAGGCCGGCGGTGGCCGCGAGATCAAGACCTACTCGTTCAACGGCACGCCGTCGATCAACAAGTTCCTGACGAACTCGGGCAGCACGCTGAAGGCCAACATGGGTGAGGATCCGCTGTGGATTGCCTACCTGACGATGGACCAGGCGTTCCGGCTGATGCTCGAGCAGCAGCCGCTCGACAACCCCGCCGCGCCGCTGCGCGTGTTCACCGCGGACAACGTCGCGGAGCAGGGCGACCCGCCGGTCATCGGCAAGGGCTTCGGCGACGAGTTCATCCCCGGCTACGAGAAGCTCTGGGGCCTGCAGTGAGCACCCCTGGCCACGTTCCGAGCCCGGCCGCCGAGGGCGGCCGGGGGACGGACGTCCTCCGAATCGCGGGACTCGTGAAGCGCTTCAACGGCGTTCCCGCCCTCGGTGGCGTGGACCTCGCCGTTGCGCCTGGCGAGGTCCACGGGCTGCTTGGCGCCAACGGCTGTGGCAAGTCCACGCTGATCAAGGTCCTCGCCGGCGTCCACGACGCCGACGAGGGCCAGGTCCTCGTGCTCGGAGACGAGGTGTCGATGCCGTTCGGTGCCGACGGTCTCCGGGCCCGCGGGCTCTCCTTCGTCCACCAGGACCTGGGCCTGACCGACGCGGCGACGGTCCTCGAGCACTTCGCGCTCGACGGCATCTCGCAGCACGGCGCGGTCGCCCGGATTCCCTGGAAGCGCGAGCGCAAGCGCGTTCGCGAGCTGCTGCAGCGGTTCGACGTGCGGGTCGACCCGGACGCGCGGATCGACCAGCTGACCCCCGTCAACCGCGCGATGGTCGCGATCGTCCGCGCCGTCGCCAGCCAGGAGCAGCTCCGCGCGGAGCAGGCCGACCCCCGGCCGCAGCTGCTGATCCTCGACGAGCCGACGGTGTTCCTGCCGAAGGCCGACGTCGACGTGCTCTTCCGCCTGGTCAGCCGCCTGCGCGAGCAGGGCGACTCGGTGCTGTTCGTCTCGCACGACCTCGATGAGGTCCTCGAGTTCTGCGACCGCGTGACCGTGCTCCGCGACGGCAGGCTCGCCGGCACCCGCGACGTGGCCGGCCTGGCCCGACCCGAGCTGGTCGAACTGATCCTCGGCGTCCGGATCGGCGACGTGCAGCGTCCGACCGACGAGCACCGGGCCCGCCCGGAGGTCGCGCTGCAGACGCGCGGCCTGACCGGCGAGATGGTCCGCAACCTCGACCTGACGATCCACCCCGGCGAGGTCGTCGGGGTCACCGGCCTGGCGGGCTCCGGGATCGAGGAGATCACCGACCTGCTCTACGGCGTGCAGGCCGCGAAGGCCGGCACCGTGTCGGTGGCCGGTCAAGACGTGCGCCGGCCGACGCCGGCGGCGATGATGGCCCGCCACGTGGTGATGCTCCCGGCCGACCGCAAGACGCTGGGCAGCGCCCCGCGCCTGACGGTCCTGGAGAACATGTCGCTGCCGTTCCTGGACGGCGACTTCAACGGCGGCCGCCTCAACTGGAAGCGCCTCCGCGCGCGGGCCGAGGCGGCCACCAAGCGCCTGCGGGTCAAGCCGCAGGACACCAGCGCGCTCTTCAGCAGCCTCTCCGGAGGCAACCAGCAGAAGGCGCTGCTCGGCAAGTGGCTCGACACCGAGCCCGCGGTGATGCTGCTGGCCGAGCCGACCCAGGGCGTCGACGTCGGCGCCCGCCAGGAGATCTTCCGCCTCGTTCGCGAGGCCGTCGGCGCGGGCGCGTCCGTGCTCTGCGCCACGTCCGACTACGAGCAGCTGGTCCAGCTCGCCGATCGGGTGCTGATCTTCGCCGACGGCGAGATCCGCGGCGAGCTCGTCGGCGACCAGATCACCAAGGACGCCCTCACGACCGCGATCTACGCAGGAGTCGCAGCATGACGACGAAGACCACCACCGCAGCAGCATCCGGCGGTGTCCGGTTGAAGAAGCACCGCGAGCCGGAGCGCTTCGCCCTGATCGGCGTCTGGATCGCCGTCATCATCTTCTTCTCGTTCGCCACCGATCGGTTCATGACCGAGGGCAACATCTCCAGCCTGCTCGGCTCGCAGGCCGTGCTGCTGATCCTCGCACTCGGCCTGCTGCTCCCGCTGCGCGTCGGTGACTTCGACCTGTCGGTCGCCTCGACGCTCGGCCTCTCGGCGATGCTCGTCGCGATCCTCAACGTCGAGCACGGCTGGAGCGTCTGGATCGCCGCCCTCTTCGCGATCCTCGTCGGCTGCCTGATCGGCCTCGTCAACGGCGTCGTCGTCGTCCGCTGGAACATCAACCCGTTCATCGTGACGCTCGGCATGTCGACCTTCATCCAGGGCGTGATCTTCTGGGTGTCGAAGTCGAACACGATCTCCGGGATCGATCCGGCGCTCTCGGACTTCGTCCTGCAGGACACGATCTTCGGCATCCCCGCCGACTTCTGGTACGCCCTGATCGTCGCCGCGGTGATCTGGTACGTCTTCGAGTTCACGCCGCTCGGTCAGCGCTTCCTGTTCGTCGGCCAGAGCCAGGACATGGCGCGCCTCAACGGCATCGCCGTCGCCCGCACCCGCGTGATCGCGCTGGTCGCGTCGGGCGGCATCGCGGCGCTCGCCGGCGTCGTCCTGGCTGGCTCGACCGGCAGCGCCGACCCGGGCTCGGCGGCGTCGTTCCTGATGCCGGCCTTCGCGGCCTGCTTCCTCGGCACGACGGTGCTCAAGATCGGGCGCTTCAACCCCTGGGGCACCGTGATCGCCCTCTACTTCATCGGCACCGGCACGACCGGTCTGCAGCTGCTCGGCGCGCAGAACTACGTCCAGCAGCTGTTCTACGGTGCGGCGCTGATCATCGCCGTGATCCTGGCGGAGATCCTCCGCAAGCGGAACGCCCGCCGGCTCCAGAACGACGCTCGCCAGGCCGCGCTCGCGGCCCCGACGGGCAACGGACGCGGACCCGGCGACAGCTCGACCTCGAACACGAAGGACAACGCATGAAGACCCGCGGAGCCATCATCCAGGCCGTCGGCCGGGACTGGGACGTCGTCGAGCTGGAGCTCGGCGAGCCGAACGACTACGAGGTCCTGATCGAGGTCCACGCCTCCGGCCTCTGCCACTCCGACGCGCACCTGACCGACGGCGACCTGCAGGTCGAGCTGCCGTTCGTCGGGGGCCACGAGGGTGCCGGCATCGTCCGCAAGATCGGGTCGAAGGTGACCCGGGTGGAGGTCGGCGACCACGTCTGCACCTCGTTCATCCCCGCCTGTGGCGTCTGCAAGTGGTGCTCGACCGGGCGCTCGAACCTGTGCCAGAACGGCTACCTGATGGAGCAGGGCAAGTCGATGGACGGCACCTACCGCTTCTCCTACGACGGCAAGGAGCTGGGCGCGCTCTGCCGCCTGGGCACCTTCTCCGACCACATCGTCTGCTCGGAGCAGCAGGCGATCAAGATCGACGACGACATCCCGCTCGAGGTGGCCTGCCTGGTCTCCTGCGGCGTCGCGACCGGCTTCGGCTCGGCGGTCAACGTCGCCGAGGTCAAGCCCGGTGACGTGGTGCTGATCGTCGGCATGGGCGGCGTCGGCGTCAACGCGGTCCAGGGCGCGGCCGCCGCGGGCGCGGCGCACGTCGTCGTCGTCGACCCGGTCGCGTCGAAGCGCGAGCGGGCCGCCGAGTTCGGTGCCACCGCGACCTTCGCCACGATCGAAGAGGCCGTTCCGTACATCCACGAGCGGACCGAGTGGCAGGGCACCGACTCGACGATCATCACCGTCGACCGTGCGATGGGGGACATCATCGCGGAGGCCTTCCGGACCGTCGCCAAGTCCGGCAGCTGCGTGCTGGTCGCGCTCGGCCCGGACACGGAGATCATCCCCGTCCACCCGCAGGAGCTGCAGACGATGTCGCGCAGCATCAAGGGCGTGATGTTCGGCGACTGCAACCCGCGCGCCGACATCCCCAGCCTGCTCGCGCAGTACAAGGCCGGGAAGCTGAAGCTCGACGAGCTGATCACCACCCGCTACACGCTCGACGACATCAACCAGGGCTTCGTCGACATGAAGTCCGGCAAGAACATCCGCGGCGTCCTGATCCACGATCACGCGGCCTGAGAGGCACCAGATGACCCACGCCCCCGTTTCTGAGCACGCCCCGACCATCGGCGACACCCGCCTGCTGATCGACGGCGAGCGGACGGACGCCGCCGACGGCTCCACCTTCGCGATCTACAACCCCGCGACCGGCCAGGAGCTGGCCCAGGTCGCCGAGGGCAAGTCCGAGGACATCGACCGCGCCGTCCGCGCGGCGCGGCGGGCCTTCGAGTCCGGTCCCTGGCGCGACATGAAGCCGACCGAGCGCGCCAAGCTGATCTGGCGGCTCGGCGACCTGCTGCTCGAGAACGCCGCCGAGCTCGGCGGGCTCGAGACGCTCGACAACGGCAAGCCGTTCCTCCAGGCCCGCGACGGCGACGTCTCGGCCGCGGCCGGACTGTTCCACTACATGTCGGGCTGGGCGACGAAGATCGAGGGGTCGACGATCCCGATCTCGTTCCCGGGTCAGTTCCACACCTACACGCGCCGCGAGGCGCTCGGCGTGGTCGGCCTGATCGTGCCGTGGAACTTCCCGCTGACAATCGCCGCGTGGAAGTGCGCGCCGGCGCTGGCGGCGGGCAACACGATCGTCCTCAAGCCCTCCGAGGTCACCCCGCTGACCGCGCTGCGGCTCGGCGAGCTGGCGCTCGAGGCGGGCATCCCGCCCGGCGTCCTCAACGTCGTCCCGGGCTTCGGCGCCGACGCCGGCGCGGCGCTGACCGCGCACCCCGACGTCGACAAGGTCTCGTTCACCGGATCGACGGCGACGGGCCGCGCGATCGTGCAGGGCGCCACCGGCAACCTCAAGAAGGTCACGCTGGAGCTCGGCGGCAAGGCGCCGAACATCATCATGGCCGACGCCAACGTCGAGGCGGCGATCGCCGGCTCGTCCGACGGCGTCTTCTTCAACCAGGGCGAGGCCTGCGCCGCCGCGTCGCGGCTCTTCGTGCACCGCAGCGTCTACGACGAGGTCGTGGCGGGCATCTCCGCAGCGGCCGAGGCGATCAAGGTCGGCGACGGCTTCGATCCCGAGTCGTTCATCGGCCCGCTGGTCAGCAAGGAGCACCACGCCAAGGTCGCCCGGTACCTCGACCTGGGGCGCGAGCAGGGCACGGTGGCGGCCGGCGGCACGTACGCCACCGAGGGCGGCTACTTCGTGAAGCCGACCGTCCTGACCGACATCGGCGACGAGTCGCAGGTCGTGCGCGAGGAGATCTTCGGGCCGGTCGTGAACGTCCTGCCGTTCGACGACGAGGCCGAGGTGATCCGCCGCGCCAACGACACGCGCTTCGGCCTGACCGCGGGCGTCTGGACCGAGAGCGTCAGCACCGCGCACCGGATGGCGAACGCGCTGGAGGCCGGCACGGTGTGGGTCAACTGCTACGGCGTGTTCGACGCGGCGATGCCGTACGGCGGCTTCAAGGAGTCGGGCTGGGGCCGCGAGATGGGCGGCGTCGTGCTCGACGACTACACCGAGACCAAGACCGTCTGCATCAAGATCGGCGACTGACCGGTCGCCGGCCGGGAGAGCGAGATGAGCGTGCAGATCCTGCGTCCGCGCGAGCACGCACCGTCGATCGGCGACACCCGTCTGCTGATCGACGGCGAGCGCGTCGACGCCTTGAGCGGGGCGACCTTCGCCACCGTCGACCCCTCCTCCGGGGAGGAGCTGGCGCAGGTCGCGGAGGGACGGGCGGAGGACGTCGCCCGGGCGGTCGAGGCCGCCCGGCGGGCCTTCGAGGACGGACCCTGGCCGCGGATGAAGCCGAACGAGCGGGCACGGATCCTGCACCGGCTCGGTGACCTGATCCTCGAGCACCGCGAGGAGCTGGCCGGGCTCGAGACGCTCGACAACGGCAAGACCTTCGCCAGCGCCTGCGCCTACGACGTGACCGGCGCGGGGGAGCTCTTCCACTACATGGCCGACTGGGTCACGAAGCTCGAGGGGACGACGATCCCGATCTCGTTCCCGGGGGACTTCCACGTCTTCACGCGGCGCGAGCCGGTCGGCGTGGTCGGCCTGATCGTGCCCTGGAACTACCCGCTCGGCCAGTGCTCGTGGAAGGTCGCGCCGGCGCTGGCCTGCGGCAACACCGCGGTGCTCAAGCCGGCCGAGCAGACGCCGCTGAGCGCGCTGCGCCTGGGCGAGCTGGCGCTGGAGGCCGGCGTGCCGGCCGGCGTGCTGAACGTCGTCCCGGGCTTCGGAGCGGAGGCGGGGGCGGCGCTGGTCGCCCACCACGACGTCGCCAAGATCGCCTTCACCGGATCGACGGAGACGGGACGGGCGATCGTCCGCGGCGCGACCGGCAACCTCAAGCGGGTGTCGGTCGAGCTCGGCGGCAAGAGCCCGAACGTCGTCTTCGCCGACGCCGACCTGGAGGCCGCGATCGCCGGCGCCGCGGCCGGCATCTTCTTCAACCAGGGCGAGGTCTGCACCGCCGGCTCGCGCCTCTACGTCCAGGAGGCGGTCTACGACGATGTCGTGGCCGGCGTCGCGGACGCGGCGCGGGCGCTGCGGATCGGCGACGGCTTCGACCCGGCTACCGACGTCGGGCCGCTGATCAGCGGCGAGCACCGCGACCTGGTTCGCCGCTACGTCGAGGCCGGCGTCGCCGCCGGTGCCGACCTGGTCACCGGCGGCGGAGCGGTCGGCGACGCCGGCTTCTTCCTGGAGCCCGCGGTCTTCGCCGACGCGCGTCCGGAGATGTCGATCGTCCGCGAGGAGATCTTCGGCCCGGTCGTCTCGATCATCCCGTTCCGCGGGGTCGACGACGTGATCGCGGCGGCCAACGACAGCCCCTTCGGCCTGGCGGCGGGCGTCTGGACGGCAAGCACGAGCACCGCTCACCGGATGGCCAACGCGCTCGAGGCGGGCACGGTCTGGGTCAACTGCTACGGGGTCTTCGACGCGGCGATGCCGTTCGGCGGCACCAAGCAGTCGGGCTGGGGCAAGGAGATGGGGCACGCCGTGCTCGACGACTACACCGAGACGAAGACCGTCTGCATCAACGTCGATCCCGCCGGTGTCGCCGCATGAGCGCGCGGCGCGGGACCGGTCGCGCGCAGATCGACCGGGTCGGCCACACCCTGGCCGACAAGGTCGAGACCGCCCTGCGCGAGGAGATCATCCGCGGCACCCGGCTGCCCGGTGAGCGACTCAACGAGGTCGAGATCGCCTTCCAGCTGGGCGTCAGCCGGGGCCCGGTGCGGGAGGCGCTCCAGCGCCTGTCGCGCGACGGCCTGCTGCGGATGGAGTCGCACCGCGGCGCCTTCGTGCGGGAGCTCGACGTGGCCGAGGTCCGGGAGCTGTTCGAGGTCCGGGCGTCGCTGGAGCGGCAGGCGGCGTCGCTCGCCGCCGAGCGCGCGGGAGCCGACGAGATCGTCGCGCTGCGCGGGCTGCTCGATCGCTCGCGCGACGCGGTCGAGGCGGAGGTCGACCCGCACTACCCTGAGCGGCTCGACGTCCACGAGCTGATCGTCAGCTGCGCGCGCAACGACGCGCTGGTCCGCTACCTGGCGCTGGTCAACCAGGAGCTGAAGCTGGTGCGCGCCCGGTCGGGGTTCCTGACCGTCCGCGCCCCGAAGGCCTTCGAGGAGCACACCCGCATCGTGGAGGCGATCGCCGCGCGCGATCCCCACGCGGCGGCGGAGGCGATGAACGTCCACATGGAGTCGGCGCTGCAGAGCACGCTGGGCCTGCTCCGCGAACCGGGAGGACCGGAATGAGCTTGATGAAGGATCGCGTTGTCGTCGTCACGGGCGGAGGCGCCGGCATCGGCGCGGCCTGCGTCGACCGCTTCCTCGCCGAGGGCGCCACCGTCGAGGCGTGGGACCGCGACCCCGCGACCACCGAGAAGGCCGGCGTCGTCCACCGCGTCGTCGACGTCTCGTCGGCGGTCGCCGTGCGCGACGCCGCCACCGCGGCCGTCGCCAAGCACGGGCGCGTGAACGTGCTGGTCAACTGCGCCGGCGTGATCACCGAGAACAAGCCGGCCCAGGACGTCGATCCGGCGGATTACCAGAAGAACTTCGACGTCAACGTGATGGGCATCGTCCACACCTCGCGCGAGCTGCACGCCACGTTGACCGAGCACCGGGGGGCGATCGTCAACGTTGCGTCGCAGGCCGCCCTGGTCTGCCTGCCGCACCAGTCGGCGTACTCGGCCAGCAAGGGCGCGGTCGCCGCGTTCACCCGTTCGACGGCGATCGACTGGGCGGCCGAGGGCCTGCGCGTCAACGCCGTCTGCCCCGGGTTCACGCTGACCGCGATGGCCGAGAAGCAGATGACCCCGGAGCTCGATGCCGCCGTCTCGCGTCGCGTGCCGCTGGGCCGCTTCTTCCAGCCGGTCGAGATCGCCAACGCGATCCTCTTCCTGGCCAGCGACCTGGCGTCGGCGGTCACCGGCGTGGTGATGCCGGTCGACGGCGGCTGGACCGCGGGCGAGCCCGCGCTCCCGATGTGAGGTGACCACGATGCGCTTGAAGGACAAGATCGCCCTCGTCACCGGCGCGGGCACCGGGATCGGCCAGGGCACGGCGATCAAGCTCGCCGAGGAGGGGGCGTTCGTCGTACTCGTCGGCCGCCGGGCCTCCGCGCTGGAGGAGACCACGTCGCGGATCGCCGCGGGCCGCTCGGCGGTGCTGCCGCTCGACGTCAGCTCCCGCACGGAGGTCGAGGCCGCGCTGCCCGCCGCGGTCGCCGCGCACGGCGTCCCGGAGATCGTGGTCCACGCCGCCGGCAAGACCGTCGTCGGGGCCCTGCACGACCTGACGGACGAGCAGTGGGACGACCAGATGGACGTCAACGTCCGCAGCATCCACCTGCTGACGCGGGTGCTGTGGCCGCTGATGGCCGCGCCGGACCGCGTCGGCCGCGACCAGTCGATCGTCACCATCGCGTCGACCGCGTCGTTCGCCGCGTTCCCGCAGGACGCCGCCTACGTCGCGTCGAAGGGCGCGGTGCTGGCCCTGACCAAGGCGATGGCGCTCGACGGCGCCGCGCACGGGATCCGCGTCAACGCGGTCTGCCCGGGGTACATCCTGACCCCCAACCTGCAGGGCTACTTCGACGAGCAGGACGATCCGGAGGCCGCCAAGGCCGCGTCCGCCGCGACCGCGCCGCTGAACCGGATGGGCACCCCGGCCGACATCGCCGGCGCCGTCGCGTTCCTCGCCTCCGAGGACGCGTCGTTCGTGACCGGCGCGTCGCTGCTGGTCGACGGCGGCGTGCTGGCCAAGGTGCCGCTCTCATGACCACCGCGCAGCGCCCGACGGTCAGCGTCGGATTCCACCCGGACCGGCCGGTCGCCGAGGTCGGCGACCTCGCCGCCGAGGCCGAGCGTCTCGGCTACCACGGCGTCTGGGTCGCCGACTCGCAGAGCCTCTTCCGCGACGTCTACGCGGCGCTGACGGTCGCCGCGATGCGGACGTCGCGGGTCGAACTGGGGACCGGCGTGACCAACCCGGTCAGCCGCCACCCGGCGGTGATCGCCAGCGCGCTGGGGACGGTCGACGAGCTCTCCGGCGGACGCCTGAAGATGGGCGTCGGCACGGGGGAGACCGCCGTCCAGTCGCTCGGCAGGAAGCGCGCGACGATCAAGCGGATGGAGGACACCGCCCGCCTGATGCGTGGGCTCTGGTCCGGCGAGGCCGTCGAGTACGAGGAGGCGACGCTGACCCAGGACTGGCGCGCCCGCCGCGTGCCGGTGCTGTTCGCGTCGACCGGTCCGAAGTCGCTGCGGGCCGCGGGCCGCAGTGCCGACGGCGTGTACCTGAAGCTCGGGATCGACCCCGAGGTGATGGCCTACGCGATGGGCAACGTGGCGGACGGACGCACCGAGTCCGGTCAGACGCTCGACGGCTTCCTGGTCAAGGCGATGATCCCGATCGCGGTCGACGACGACGATCCGGCCCGCGCCCGCGACGAGGTCCGCGGCCAGGCCGGGGCGATCGCCCGCGCCGCCGCGCTGGCGATCCCCGCCGAGGACCTGCCGTCGTCGCTGGCCGACGCGCTCGCGGAGGTCGAGCGCAAGGGCTCCGAGGCGCGCGGTCAGCAGGGCTACGTCGAGTGGCTGCACAGCCCGGAGTACGCCGCGTCGATCCCCGACGAGATCGTCGACGCGTTCGCGATCGCCGGGACCGCTCGGGAGGTCGCTGACCGGATCGACGGCCTCGGCGCGCTCGGCATCACCGGCGTGATCCCGCCGCTGACGATGCCCGATCCGTGGCCGACGCTGCGGGCGATCGGCGAGCGCGTGCTGCCGCTGCTGTCCCCGACCACCGCCGAGCCGCCCCACCCAAGCTGATGCGGATCGCGCCGATCACGGCGGCGAAAACCGCATCGGCGCGGCGTGCCGCGGCGCTGATGCGGGTACCGCCTGTGTGGGTGGCGCAATCCGCATCAGTCGCCCCGGCGACGTAATTTGCCATCCAGTGTCGTAATTGGTACAACTCACCGTGAACACGGTCACAACCCGAAGGAGCATCCGATGACGGACCCCGTCGCTGAGAACCAGGAAGTCGAGACCCCCGAGGTCGCCGAGACCGAGGCCCCCGAGGCGCTCGTCGACGAGCAGCTGCTGATCGAGGACGTCTCGATCGACGGCATGTGCGGCGTGTACTAAGCCGCCCTCGCACGTCCGCCCGCCCGAACCACGTCCCATGAGCGTCATGACCTCCGCCTCCGACCCGGCTTCCGCCCCGAGCGCCGCGGCCTCGACCGCGCCGGCCGACGGCGAGGCCCCGCCGGCCGACGTCGCCGTTGCGCCGGAGACGGCGGTCGACCTGGGGCGGGCCTGGATGCTCAACCCCCAGGTCGCGCTGCGCCCCGAGCGGTTCGGGGCGCTCGCGTACCACTTCGGCACGCGTCGCCTGTCGTTCCTCAAGAGCCCGCAGCTGCTGGCGGTGGTCGAGGCCCTCGCCGACCACCCCACCGCCCGCGACGCCTGCCGAGCCGTCGGCGTGGCCGACGCCCAGATGGCGACGTACGAGCACGCCCTCGGCACGCTCGCCCGCACCGACATGATCGTCCCCCGGAGTTCCCGATGAGCACCCTCCAGAGCGCCACGCCGGCCCAGATCGCCCGCCCCGTCGGCCGGCTGGTCGACGAGTTCCAGGCCGGGCTCGACGCCCCGATCTGCCTCACCTGGGAGCTGACCTACGCCTGCAACCTGGCGTGCGTCCACTGCCTCTCCAGCTCCGGCCGGCGCGACCCGCGCGAGCTCTCGACCGACGAGTGCAAGGCGGTCATCGACGAGCTCCAGCGGATGCAGGTCTTCTACGTCAACATCGGCGGCGGCGAGCCGACCGTCCGCAAGGACTTCTGGGAGCTCGTCGACTACGCGACCGCGCACCAGGTCGGCGTCAAGTTCTCCACCAACGGCAGCCGGATCGACGCCGAGGTCGCGGCCAAGCTGGCCGCCAGCAACTACGTCGACGTCCAGATCTCGCTCGACGGCGCGACCGCCGACGTCAACGACTACGTCCGCGGCCCCGGCTCGTACGACACCGCGATGACGGCGATGCAGCACCTCTCCGACGCCGGCTTCGAGGGCTTCAAGCTGTCGGTCGTCTGCACCCGCCAGAACATCGGTCAGCTCGACGAGTTCAAGGCGATCGCCGACCGCTACGGCGCCCAGCTGCGGCTGACCCGGCTGCGCCCTTCCGGCCGCGGCGCCGACACCTGGGACGAGCTGCACCCGCTGCCGCACCAGCAGAAGGAGCTCTACGACTGGCTCGTTGCGCACGGCGAGGAGGTCCTCACCGGCGACTCGTTCTTCCACCTGGCCGCCTACGGCGACGCGCTGCCCGGGCTCAACCTCTGCGGCGCCGGCCGCGTCGTCTGCCTGATCGACCCGATCGGCGACGTCTACGCCTGCCCGTTCGCGATCCACGACGAGTTCCTGGCCGGCAACGTCCGCTCCACGGGCGGCTTCCAGGGCGTCTGGCAGACCTCGCAGCTGTTCCAGGACCTGCGCGCGCCGCAGTCCGAGGGCGCCTGCAACAGCTGCCAGTTCTTCGACAAGTGCCGCGGCGGCTGCATGGCCGCCAAGTTCTTCACCGGCCTGCCGATGGACGGCCCGGACCCCGAGTGCGTCCTGGGCCACGGCGAGCAGCTGCTCGCCGACCGCGACACGACGGCGATCCCGAAGCCGTCGATGGACCACTCGAAGAAGCTCTCCAAGCGCCAGCGCCTGGAGCAGGCCGCCGCCGAGCGCGGCATCACCCTGCCGGACGTGCTGCCGTCCGAGGTCCGCGCCGGCATCGACGCGATGCCCGACCGCGCGTGCGACGAGAACCCGCTGGCCGGCTTCGCCGTGCAACAGCGCTAGAGACGATCCAGAGGAACACCACCAGATGGCCAGCACCAAGACCTGGTTCGAGTCGGTCGCCGAGGCTCAGCGCCGGGCGAAGAAGCGGCTGCCCGCGTCGGTCTACGGCGCGCTGATCGCCGGCGCCGAGAGCGGCGTCACGAGCGACGACAACATCGCCGCCTTCCGCGAGCTCGGGTTCTTCCCGCGGATCGCCACGGGCCAGGACGGCAACCGCGACCTGAGCACGACGATCCAGGGGATCGACGTCTCGATGCCGGTGATGATCTCGCCGACCGGCGTCCAGGCCGTGCACCCGGAGGGCGAGGTCGCCGTCGGGCGCGCCGCGGCGGGCGCGGGGATCGCCCAGGGCCTCAGCTCGTTCGCCTCCAAGGCGATGGAGGACGTGATCGCGGTCAACGAGAACCTCTTCTTCCAGATGTACTGGATGGGCGACCGCGAGCGCCTGCAGCAGATCATGGACCGGGCGCGGAACGCCGGGGTCCGGGGGATCATCCTGACCCTCGACTGGACCTTCGCGCACCGCCGCGACTGGGGCAGCCCGGAGATCCCCGCCAAGATCGACGCCAAGGTCGCGCTGCGGATGGCGCCCGAGGTGCTGCGCCGTCCGCGCTGGATCAAGCAGTTCGTCCAGAGTGGCGGCCTGCCGGACCTGTCGGCGCCGAACATGAGCCGTCCCGGGCAGCACCCGGCCCCGGGCTTCTTCGAGGCCTACGGCGAATGGATGATGACCCCGCTGCCGTCCTGGGACGACATCGCCTGGCTGCGCGAGCAGTGGGACGGCCCGTTCATCGTCAAGGGCATCACCCGGCCGGAGGACGCGATCGCGGCGGCCGACGCCGGCGTCAGCGGGATCTCCGTCTCCAACCACGGCGGCAACAACCTGGACGGCACCCCGGCGTCGATCCGCGCGCTGCCGGGCGTCGTCGACGCCGTCGGCGACCGGGTCGAGGTCGTGCTCGACGGCGGGATCCGCCGCGGCAGCGACGTCGTCAAGGCGGTCGCGCTCGGCGCCCGCGCGGTGCTGATCGGCCGGGCGGCGCTGTGGGGCCTGGCGGCCAACGGCGAGGCCGGCGTGGCCAACGTCCTGGAGATCCTGCGGTCCGGGATCCAGGAGACGCTGGCCGGAATCGGCCGCGAGTCGATCCACGACGTGACGGCCGAGGACGTCCTGGTCCCGGACGGGTTCCTGCGCCGGCCGCACGCCCGCTAGGCGGCACCCACCGTGACGTCGCTCGCGTCGCTGCGCTGGATCGACGTCGCGGCGCGGCCCGAGCGCCTGCTGGTGGTGCCGCTCGGCGCCACCGAGCAGCACGGTCCGCAGCTGCCGCTGGCGACCGACACGGTGCTGGCGGTCGCGCTGGCCGAGGCACTCGGCCGCGAGCGCGACGACGTGCTGGTGGCGCCGGCGGTCGCCTACGGCTCGAGCGGCGAGCACCAGGGCTTCGCCGGCACGCTCTCGATCGGCGCCGCAGCCACCGAGCTGCTGCTGGTCGAGCTGGCGCGCTCGGCCACGGAGAGCTTCCCGCGGGTGCTCTTCCTGTCGACCCACGGCGGCAACGCCGAGCCGCTGCGCGCGGCGGTCGGGCGGCTGCGCGGCGAGGGCCGCGACGTCCGGGCGTGGGGGCCGACCTGGGGCGGCGACGCGCACGCCGGCCGCAGCGAGACCTCGGTGATGCTGGCGATCGCGCCCGAGGCGGTCGACGGCGGACGGCTCGAGCGCGGTGAGGTCCGCCCGGTCGGGGAGCTGTTGCCGGAGCTGCGCCGGGTCGGCGTGCGCGGCGTCAGCCCCAACGGGATCCTCGGCGACGCGACCGACGCGACCGCCGAGCACGGGCGCACCGCCCTGCGTCGCGCGACGGAGGAGCTGCTGGCGTTCGTCGCCGCCTGGCCGCCCGCGGCTCCCGCCGACCGGTAGCGTCGTGAACGTGCCGGCGCCCGACCGCATGGGAATCGCCCTGGACCGCGGGACGCGGCGCTACGACGCCGGACGCGTGCTGGTCGGCGGTCACCCGCGGCGGGTACTGCGGCTGAGCGCGCCGGGGGCGGCGCTCGTCGACGCGCTGCAGACCGGCGACGCCCGCACGCCGGCCGCGCGGGCGCTCGCGCGGCGGCTGATCGACGCGGGCCTGGCGCACCCGGATCCGGTCGCGCCGCTGGTCGTGCCGGGGGCGACGGTGGTGATCCCGGTCCGCGACCGCGCGCCGGCGCTCGACCGTTGCCTGTCGACGTTCTCGGTCCGCGACCGGGCCCGCACGATCGTCGTCGACGACGGCTCCGCCGATCCGGCGGCGGTGATCGCGGTCTGCGTCCGCCACGGCGTCTCGCTGCTGCGCCGGCCGTCCGCCGGGGGGCCGGCGGCGGCGCGCAACGAGGCGCTGCGCTGGGTGCGCAGCGAGCTCGTCGCGTTCCTCGACAGCGACTGCGTCGCCCCGTCCGGCTGGGTCGACGCGCTCGTCGGCTACTTCGAAGATCCGGACGTCGCCGCTGTCGCGCCGCGGGTCCGCTCGCTGGTCGGCCCCGGGCTGATCGGTCGCTACGCCGCCGCCCGCTCGCCGCTCGACATGGGGGAGCGGCCGTGCGGCGTGACCCCGGGCGGGATCGTCTCCTACGTGCCGACGGCGGCGCTGGTCGTCCGCCGCTCGGCGCTCGGCGCGGGCTTCGATCCGGCGCTCCGCTACGGGGAGGACGTCGACCTGATCTGGCGGTTGAGCGACGCCGGCGGGCGGGTCCGCTACGCGCCGGAGGTCGAGGTCGACCACGAGGATCCCGCCGCCTGGGGAACGCTGCTGCGACGGCGCGTCGCGTACGGCGGATCGGCCGGCCCGCTCGCACGGCGGCACGGGTCCCGGCTGGCGCCGATGGTGCTGCAACCGGCCCCGACCGCGGTCGCGCTGCTGCTGCTGGCCGGTCGTCCCGGCGGGGCGCTGGCGGTCGGCGGCGCACGCGCGGTGTGGATGGCCCGTCGGCTGCGGGCGTCGGGCGTCCCCGCGTACTGCGCTCCGCTCTGGACCGCGCAGTCGGTGGCCCGCACGCTCGACGGGCTGGCGCGGACCGGAACGATGCTGGCGGCGCCGGCGCTGGTCGCCGGGCTGGTCACGCCGACCCGCGCCCGGCTGCCGCTGGCGCTGCTGATGGCCGGCACCGGCGCGGCCGGATGGTGGCGGGACGGCCGCGGGTCGGGGATCGATCCGCTGCGTTGGACGGCGGTCGCCTGGGTCGACGACGTCGCCTACGGGACCGGCGTCTGGCGCGGAGCGATCGCGGCCCGGGCCCCGCGGGCACTGCTGCCGACCGTCGGGGGCGTCGACGCGCTGCGTCACGCGACGAGCGACCGCCTGACGGCGTGGGGGCGGCGACTCGGCGACCTGCGGTCGCGGGGCCCGTGGGCGGGGCGGGACCGGTGAGCACGCCGGACCGCCCGGAGGTGGCGCCCGCCCGTGAGGAGCGCGAGGCCCGCGAGCGGATCGCCGAGCTGCCGTCGCAGCTGGCGCCGGCGCTGCGGGCGGTGCTGCCGGCGGTCGCCGACGAGATCGTCGCCACGATCCCGGGCGAGGTCGAGGAGTACCGGCGTTCCTTCTCCGGGCGGTTCGGGGCGGCGGTGCGGCGCGGCGTCGAGTTCGCGCTCGGCGAGTTCGTGGCGATCCTCGAGGACCCGGACCGCGAGCCGACCGGCGTCGAGATGATCGAGGAGCTGGGCCGCGGCGAGGTCCGCTCCGGCCGCACGCTGGACGCGCTCCAGGCGGCCTACCGCTGCGGAGCGCGGGTGGCGTGGCGGCGGTTCGGCGACGCCGCCCAGGCGGACGGCGCGGACCAGCGCACGCTGATCCGGCTCGGTGACGCGATCTTCGCCTACATCCACCGGTTGGCCGCGCTGTCGGTGGCGGGCTGGGCCGACGAGCAGAGCCTGCGCGCGGGGGCGACGCAGCGCTTCCGCGACGTGCTGGTGCGGTTGATCGCCGACTCGACGTGGGCTTCGGTCGAGGACCTGGACGCGGCGGCCCGCGCGCTGCCGTGGGCGACGCCGCGTCGGCTCGCGGTCGTGATCCTGGCCGCCAGCGAGAATCCCGGCGAGCTGCTGCGGATCGACCCCGGGATCGTGGCCGCCGCGCACGAGGGGGCGGTGGTCGGCCTGGTGCCGGTGCCGACGGCGCTGGACCGGGTCCGCGACGCGCTGCGCGAGCGCCGGGCGGTGCTCGGTCCGACCGTCGCGTGGGCGCAGGTCGGCCACTCGTACCGACGGGCGCGGGCGGTCGCGACGCTGATCGACGGCGAGCGGATCGCGCCGGCGCCGGGGCTGGTCGAGGCCAGCGATCACCTGGCCGACGAGGTGGTCTTCGCGAGCCCGGACGCCGCCGAGGCGTTGGCGCGGACGGTCCTCGGGCCGGTCGAGCGGCTGCCGGAGGGGCGGCGTGCGCGGCACCTCGAGACGTTGCGGGCGTGGCTCGACAGCCGCGGGCACGGTCCGCGGATGGCGGAGCTGCTGCACCTCCACCCGCAGACGGTGCGCTACCGGGTGGCGCGCCTGCGGGAGACGCTGGACGTCGACCTGGACGATCCGGACGCGCGCTTCACGCTCGAGCTGGCGCTCCGCTGGCGCGGCGTTCGCTGACCGTCGCGGTGGCGGACACGTCGTCCGGAACGTGAACGTTCGCGTATTCACGCGGATCTCGTCCGTTCGTCCGTCGGCGCGATGTGCGTCGACGACCCGATGTCGCGGGCTGTATCCCCAGTCGTGGAGGGATAAATAGTCGGTCTACTCGACGGATAGACTGTGACCTTCCGCACGCGACGGCGATGAACGTGTACGTTTGCATCGGTCACGGTCGTTTTCGCGCTCGCCGCGCGGCGCCCGGGAGCCGCTGTGTTGCGTCCAACCAAGAGGTGATTGTCCACGCCATGCGCAAGTCCACGATCCTGTTGCCCGCGGTTGCCGCGGCCGCGCTCTCCGCGTCGGCCGTCGTCCCGGCGGTGGCGCAGTCCCCGGCCCCGGTGACCTCGATCTCGGGATCGGCCAAGGTCATTCCCAACAAGGCCGGCACGAAGAAGAAGCCGCAGTCGGTCAAGCTCGACATGAAGGGCGAGATCTCGACGACCGGCGAGGACGGCCTCAACAAGCCGATCGTCGAGAAGATCGAGATCCTGCTGCCGAAGGACGGCTACTACGCCGGCGGCAAGCTGCCGAAGGGCGTCAAGGGCAAGGTCGTCCCGAAGTGCGCCGAGTCGGCGATGCTCCGCGGTCTGCCGAAGAACGTCTGCCCGAAGGGCTCGATCGTCGGCAGCGGCTCCGGTGAGGCCTGGGCCGACACGGTCCGGACGAAGGTCAAGTTCACGCTGGTCAACGGCGGCGCCAACTTCGTCTACATCTTCACGGAGCTGACCAACCCGGCGGTCGTCCAGCTGCCGGTCCCGGGTCGGATCCAGAAGGTGTCCGGCAAGTGGGGCTACAAGGTCACGATCACGGTTCCCGAGGAGCTGCAGGTCGTGGCGGGCACGCCGATCTCGCTGATCAACTTCAAGGCGAAGACGACGGCCAACAACTGGATCTTCACCACCGGGTGCCCCAAGAGCAAGAAGTGGGAGTACGAGGTCACGTCCTTCCAGAAGGACAACGCCACGGCCCCGGCCAAGTTCACATCCTCCACGCCCTGCCGCTGAGCGGCTAGGACGGTGACCGGCCGCCGGGCTCTCGGCGGCCGGTCCGTGGCGTAGGACCGTGGCCCGGGGACCGTGGGCCTGCGCCGGAGAGAGGGAATCGACGGGGACGTCCCGACCGCTGAGGGGGTCGAGACGTCCCCGTCCTTCCCCCGTTCACGACCGCGGCCCGCCGCCGTCCGGGAGCTTCCCGTCCGTCGGCGGCTCTCACCAGCACGTTGCGCGGGCTGAGCGTCAGGACAGCTCGCGCAGCTCGTCGCTGCCGAGCTGGGCGTAGCGCCCGATCCCCAGGGCCCGGGCCTCTTCGAGCACGCGGCGGACGTTCTTCGCCCGGGGGAGCAGGGTGACCGCGTAGCCGTCGGCGATCAGCGCGGCCTGGGCCTGCAGCAGCGCGACCGGGTCGGCGTCGGCGGCGTGGAGCAGCGCAACCCGCGAGGCGGCCGCGTCGTCGTCGGCCGGCACCAGGTCGACCAGCCGCTCGAACCCGAGCGACATCCCGCAGGCCGGCACGTCGCGACCGAGGAACCGCCCGACCATCCCGTCGTAGCGTCCGCCGCCGCCGATCGAGCTGCCGCTGTCGGGGTGCTCGACCTCGAAGATCGCCCCGGTGTAGTACCCCATCCCGCGGACCAGGGTGGGGTCGAAGCGGACGGCGCCATCGCCGGCGACCGCGCGGACGGCGGACATGATCGTCCGGTGGGCGTCGAGCGCCTCGGTCGTGGCGTCGTCGACGTCGCCGAGCCGCGTCGCCAGCTCGTCGGCGTCGATCGGACCGGCGGCGAAGCGCCGCAGGTGCCCGCTCAGGGCGTCGGCCACGCCGGGTCCCAGGTCCAGGCCGGCGAGCTGCTCGGCGACGCCGTCGACGCCGACCTTGTCGAGCTTGTCGACGATCACCAGGGTCGTCGCGCGGCGGTCCTCGGGAACCCCGCTGGCCGCCAGCAGCGCGCTCAGCAGGCGGCGATCGTTGACGCGGACGACCGCGCCGCCGACGCCGAGCGCGTCGAGCGCGGTCAGGGTGGTGGTGACCAGCTCGATCTCGGCGAGCGGCCCGGGCTCGCCGATGATGTCGATGTCGCACTGCGTGAACTGCCGGTAGCGACCCTTCTGCGGCCGCTCGGCGCGCCAGACCGGGGCGATCTGGATCAGTCGCGCGACGCGGGGGAGGCTGGCGTGGTGGCTGGCGTAGAACCGCGACAGCGGGACCGTCAGGTCGTAGCGCAGCCCCAGGTCGCAGAGCGCGTGGACGTCGCTCGCGGCGTGGAGGTCCTCGACGGTCAGCCCGCCCTTGAATATCTGGAGCAAGTGCCGTTCGAGCGAAAGGCGCTCGATCGCGCGCTTCGCGCCCGGCACCGACGCCATCA
>CAZFIQ010000015.1:27075-28746 GCA_964519185.1 uncultured Patulibacter sp. | reverse complement strand
CCAGACGCCACCGTACTGGCCGAAGGCGGTGCCGACGACGGCGACCGGCTTGCCGCTGATCGGCGCCTCGCCGTAGGGCCGCGACGCCCAGTCGATCGCGTTCTTCAGCGCGGCCGGGATCGTGCCGTTGTACTCGGGCGTCAGCAGCAGCAGGCCGTCGGCGGCGCCGATCGCGTCGCGCAGGCGGACCCCGGCCGGCGAGCGGTCCTGGTCGGTGTCGTGGTCCTCGTTGTAGAAGGGGATGTCGGCGAGACCCTCGTAGATCTCGATCTCGACGCCGGCGGGCGCGTTGTCGCGCGCGGCTTCGGCGAGCTGACGGTTGTGGGAGCCGGCGCGGAGGCTGCCGACCAGGGCGAGGATGCGGACGTTGGACATGGGGTGCTCCTGCTCAGGGGTTCGAGAGAGATCGGGAACCGCCGGCCAGAACAACCGGACTGCGGTCCGCCTCATCAGTTGTAGCAGATAAACGGACTACGGTCCACTTTGCCCGGAACGGATATACTGTGCCCGTGTCCCCGCCCGTGTCCTCATCGCTGACGGTCCTGCCGTCCGCCTCGCTGCCGATGGTCAGCGGCGAGGAGACCGAGCGCGCCGACGCGGCCCGCAACCGCCGACGGCTGCTCGAGGCCGCGCGCACGCTGGTCGCCGAGCACGGCGCCAGCCACGTCACGATGGAAGCGGTCGCCGCCGCCGCGGAGGTCGGCAAGGGGACGGTCTTCCGCCGGTTCGGCGATCGCGTCGGCCTGATGGTCGCGCTGCTCGACCACTCCGAGCGCGAGAACCAGGAAGCGTTCATGTTCGGCCCGCCGCCGCTCGGACCCGGCGCGCCGCCCGACGAGCGGCTGATCGCGTTCGGCCGGATGCGGATCCACCACGCGATCGAGCACAGCGACATCCTGCTCGCGTCCGAGCCGGCCGGCCCGCGGCGCTTCGAGCACCCGGCGCGCGCCGTCAACGTCCTGCACGTCACCAACCTGCTGCGCGAGGCCGCGGTCGACGGCGACGTCGAGCTGCTGACCGAGACGCTGCTGGCCTACTTCGACTCCGCCCGGCTCCTGCACCTGCTCGCGCGGGGCGTGACGATCGAGCGGCTCGAGATCGGCTGGGCCGACCTCGTCGCCCGGATCCTGCGCGCTCGCTGACCCGCGGAGGACCAGCGTCGCGACCGCGCCCCACCCCGCGCGGCCGCGACGTCGATCAGGCGGTGCGCGCCACCGCGAGCGCGGTGCGGTCGAGGACCGCGTCGTCGCCGAGCCGCCGCTCGATCCGCAGCAGCTCGTTGTACTTCGCGAGCCGCTCGGACTGGGTCACCGACCCGACCTTGATCTGGCCCCCGCGCGAGCCGACGGCCAGGTCGGCCAGCGCGGGGTCCTCGGTCTCGCCGGAGCGCGCCGAGATCACGGTGGCGAAGCCGGCCGCCTTGGCCTGCGCGACGACGTCGAGCGTCTCGGAGATCGTCCCGATCTGGTTCATCTTGACCAGCACCGCGTTGGCGGCGCCCTCCTCGATGCCCCGGGCGACGCGCGACCCGTTGGTGGTGAAGAGGTCGTCACCGATCACCTGGATCCGCGAGCCCAACCGGGCGGTCAGGCGGGTCCAGCCGTCCCAGTCGTCCTCGGCCAGCGGATCCTCGATCGTGGCGATCGGGTGGTCGTCGACCAGCGCCTCCAG
>CAZFIQ010000015.1:0-27065 GCA_964519185.1 uncultured Patulibacter sp. | reverse complement strand
TCGGCGTCGAGCTCCTCCCCCTCCGAGCGCAGCCGGTAGATCCCGGCCTGCTCGTCGTAGAAGTGGGTGGCGGCGACGTCGAGCGCGTAGACGATGTCGTCGCCCAGCCGCAGGCCGGCCCGCTCGACGGCGGCGTCGACCAGCTCGAGCGCGGCACGGTGCCCCGCCAGCGGCGGACCGTAGCCGCCCTCGTCGGCCTTCAGCGTGGTCAGGCCGCGCTCGCGCAGCAGCTCCCCGGTCGCCTCGTGGAGGGCCACGATCATCTCCAGCGCCCGCGAGTACGTGTCGGCGCCGACCGGCACCGCCAGGAAGTCCTGGAAGTCGATCTGACGGCCGGCGTGGAGCCCGCCGCTGACGATGTTGACCATCGGCATCGGCAGCCGCACCGGACCGTCGCCGGCCAGCTGCCGCCAGAGCGGCACGCCCGCGACCCCCGCCGCCGCCCGCGCGGTCGCCAGCGAGACCGCCAGCGTCGCGTTGGCGCCCAGGCGGTGTTTGTCGTCGGTGCCGTCGAGCTCGAGCATCAGCGTGTCGATCTCCCGCTGGACCGGCGCGCGGCCGACCACCGCGGCGGCGATCTCGCCCTCGACCGCGGCGACCGCCCCGAGCACGCCGCGGCCGCCGTAGCGGGCGGCGTCGCCGTCACGACGCTCGACCGCCTCGTGCCGCCCGGTCGACGCGCCGGAGGGCACGCTGGCGCGGTGGACGCTCCCGTCGGAGAGCGTGATCTCGGCCTCCACCGTCGGGCGCCCCCGCGAGTCGAGGACCTCCCCGGCGCGAAGCGCGGTGATCGTGATGGTCATCAACGGCCTTTCTGGTGGGAGAGTCGACGCGCTCGCGCGACGGCGTCCTCGACGCCGTCGTCGCCGGCGTCGAGCAGCAGCACCCGGGCGAGCGCGACGAGCGACGCCGTCTGCTCCGGGGTGGTCAGGTACTCGATCGGGGACTTGCCGTCGACCCGCGCCAGCAGCAGGCAGCCGAGCTCGGCGACGACCGCGGACTCGTCGACCGGCACGGTCGGACCCGCGGCCTCGCGGTAGGCCCGCCAGAAGCGCGTCGCCTCGTTGAAGAGGTCGTCGGCGTTGCGCTCGTCGCGCCACGCCTTCATCACCAGGTGGCTGATCAGGAAGGCGGGGTCGAAGCACGGATCGCCCCAGTGCGCGACCTCGAAGTCGAGCATCAGCATCCGGTCCGGATAGGCGATCAGGTTCTTCGGCGAGAAATCCCCGTGGACCAGCACGGAGCGGATCGAGAGCATTCGTTGGACCTCAGCCTCGATCCGCTCCGCCAGGTCCGGGTGGGCCCCTGCCGCCGTCCGGTGGTACGGGTCGACCCGTCCCTGGAGCAGCGGCATCCGGTCGTCGAACGCCGCGGCGATCGACGCATTGCCCACGCTCTCGCGCTGCATCCCCCCGAGCAGCGCGGCGGCCGCGAGCGTGCGCTCGGGCACGATCTCGCCGGCCAGCAAGGCGTCCTTCCAGACGACGCCCCCGTCCGGGGCGCAGCTCATCCCGAAGGCGAACTGCCGATCGTCGGAGAAGCTCACGGTCGGCGCGCTGCCCGGCAGGATCTCGGCCAGCGCGCGCATGCAGTCGCGCTCGACGAAGACCCGCCGCCGGTCGAACTCCCAGTCGGCGGCGACCCGCAGCCGCGGCAGCGACTGCTTGACGACGACGCATCCGTCGTCCCAGCGGGCCCGCAGAACGACGTTGGAGATCCCGCCCGAGAGCGCGTCGACCGCGACGTCGGCGGCGGACGGCACCAGGCCCTGGTCGCGCAGGTAGCCGGCCAGGTTGCCGGCCTCGAGCGCCAGCGTCGGTCCGTCGCCGATCATCCGTGGACCAACCAGCCGTCGGCGGCGCGGGCCGCTTCCATCACGCCCTCGGACATCGTCGGATGCCCGTGGACGATCCGTGCGACGTCGGCGAAGCCGCCCTCGAGCGCGCGCGCGGTGACCAGCTCCTGGATCAGGTCGGTCGCCTTGGCCCCGACGATGTGGCCGCCGAGCAGGTCGCCCGTCCGCTCGTCGCCGACCACCTTGATCAGACCGGCGCGGTCGCCGTAGACGGTGCCGGCGCCGACGGCGCCGTACGGCACGCGCCCGATCACGACCTCGTGGCCGGCGGCGATCGCCTGCTGCTCGGTGAGGCCGAACGACGCCACGTTGGGGCGGCAGAAGGTCGCGCGCGGGATGTCCTGGTGGACCAGCGGATGGGTCTCCCGGCCGGCGATCGCCTCGGCGGCGATCACGCCCTCGTCGGACGCCTTGTGCGCCAGCGCCGGTCCGGGCACGACGTCGCCGATCGCCCAGATCCCCGGCACGTTGGTCCGCAACGTCGCGTCGACCGCGATCAGGCCCTCCGGGGTCAGTGCGATCCCCGCGTCGTCCAGCCCGAGCTGCTCGACGTCGGGTCCGCGGCCGGTCGCCACGACCAGCCACTCGGCGGCCGCGGCCTGACCGCTGACCACGAACGAGACGGCGTCGTCGCCGGAGGCGATCTGCTCGACCCGGACCCCGGTGTGGACGTCGATCCCCTGCCGCCGCAGGCCCCGCTCGGCGACCGCCGAGACCTCGTGGTCCTCCGACGGCAGCACCCGCTCGAGCCCCTCGAAGAGCGACACGCGGACGCCCAGCCGGACGTAGGCCGAGGCGATCTCGACCCCGGAGGCCCCGGCGCCGACGACGGCCAGCGTCTGCGGCAGCTCGCTCAGCGCCCAGGCCTCCTCGGTCCCGATCACCCGGCCCCCGAAGCTCGTCCCGGGCAGCGCGCGCTTGACCGATCCGGTCGCGATGATCGTGCCGCGAGCCGGGCACAGCTCCCGCGGGCCGTCGGCGGTCGAGACCGCGACGACCCCGTCCGGCGCCAGCCGCGCGGTCCCGGCGACCAGCTCGATCCGGTGCTTGCGCAGCAGGCCGGAGACTCCGCCGGTCAACGTGTCGATCACCTGCTGCCGCCGGCGGCCGACCGCGGCGTAGTCGATCCGCGGCTCGGACACCGCGATCCCCAGGTCGGACGCGCCGCGGATCTCGGAGACCGCGTCGGCGACCCGCAGCACCGCCTTGGCCGGGATGCAGGCGTGGTTCAGGCAGCGTCCGCCGACCGCGCCCCGCTCCACCACGGCAACGTTCATCCCGAGCTGCGCGGCACGGATCGCGGCGACGTACCCGCCGGGGCCGGAGCCGATCACGACGACGTCGACGTCGCTCATCCGACCCGCCATCCCTCGTCGGTCCCCGGGAACCGCCCCGGGACGTCGGCCGTCGGGCGGCGTGCCAGCAGGAAGGTGCGCTGGAACTCGACCACGACCTGGCGGCGCTGGTTGACCCCGCGCGTCCGCATCGCGACGATCCCGGCCTCCGGGCGCGAGCCCGACGGACGCGTCGAGAGGATCTCGCTCTCCGCCCACAGCGTGTCGCCGACGAAGACCGGAGCCGGCAGCACGATGTCGGTCCAGGCCAGGTTGGCGACGGCGTTCTCGCTGGTGTCGGGCACGCTCAGGCCGCTGACCAGCGCGACCGTCAGCGCGCTGTTGACCAGCGGCTCGGCGAACTCGGTCTGCTCGGCGTAGGCCGCGTTGAAGTGCGTCTGGTTGGTGTTCATCGTCAGGCAGGTGAACCAGACGTTGTCGGTCTCGCTGATCGTCCGGCCGAGCCGGCTGGCGAAGACGTCGCCGACCTCGACGTCCTCGAAGAAGCGGCCGTCCCAGCGCTTGGGCGCCGCCTCGCGGTCGGGGACGCTCATGCGCGGGCCTGCTCTCCGAAGGCGTGGACGTCGATGTCGCCGAAGGCCCCGCCCTCGACCAGCTCCGTGACCTGGGCCGCGGTGTAGCCGGCGCCGTAGAGCGCCTGCAGGGTGTGCTCGCCGCGGTACGGCGCGCGCACCGGCTCGACCCGCGGCTCCTGGTCGATCCGCAGCGGCGAGGCGACGTGGCGGACCCGCCCGAAGTCCGGGTGGTCGATCTCGAGGATCCCGTCGCGGGCGAGCACCTGCGGGTCCCGCAGGGCCTCGCCGACGTCGTTGATCGGGGCGCTCGGCACGCCGGCCGCGCGCAGCCGGTCGACCCAGATCGCGGTCGGCTCGGCGCGGAAGGTCGCCCGCAGGATCTCCAGCAGCTCGTCACGGTGGGCGCTGCGCGCCGCGAAGTCGACGAACCGCGGATCGGCGGCCAGCTCCGGGCGCTCGAGCGCGTCGCAGAGCAGCCGCCAGAACTTCTCCTTGGCGCAGGCGACGACGATCCAGCCGTCGGCGGTCGGCAGCGCCTGGAAGGGCACGATCGACGGGTGCGCCGACTCGGGCATCCGCTGCGGCGCGTAGTCGGCGGTGGCCGACCAGGTGCCGATGTAGGACAGCAATCCGAGCGCGGTCTCGAACAGCGAGACGTCGCAGTCGCAGCCGACGCCGTCGCGCCCGGCGCGCGCCAGGCCTCCGAGCAGCGTGATCGCCGCGACGTAGCCGGCGGACAGGTCGACCAGCGACAGTCCGCTCTTGGTCGGCGGGCCGTCGGGGTCGCCGGTCAGGCTCATCCAGCCGGCAAGCCCCTGCATCATGTAGTCGTAGCCGCCCTGGTCGACCCGCGGCCCGGTCATCCCGAAGCCGGAGAGCGAGCAGCAGACGATCCGCGGGTTGATCTTGCCGAGCGTGTCGTAGGTCAGCCCGAGCTTGCGCGGCTGGTCACCGCGCAGGTTGGAGAAGACCGCGTCGGACTCGCGCACGAGCCGCTCGAAGACCTCGCGGCCGGCGGGCGTCCGCAGGTCCAGCGAGACGCTCTTCTTGTTGCGGTTGAGCGACTCGAAGTAGAGCGAGCGCTCGTCCTGCTGGAACGGCGGCACGTAGCGGCCGACGTCGCCGCGGACCGTCGGATCCTCGATCTTGACGACCTCGGCGCCGAGGTCGGCGAGCTGCAGCGTCGAGAACGGCCCAGCGCCGAACTGCTCGACCGCCAGCACGCGGATGCCCTGGAGCGGCCGCACGACTAGCCCGCGCCCGGCAGGCCGGCCGTGCTCTTGCCCGCCAGGTCCGGGGCGCCGATCGCGGTCGATCCGAAGGCCTTCGGCTTCTTGCGGCCGACGCGCTCGTAGTACTCCTCCGGGACCGCGGTCGGGTCCTTGAACATCTGGTATTGGCACCAGCGGGCCTTGGACGGGTCCTCCGGGTCGTAGATCGGCGGGTCGACGACCCGGACGGGATAGCCGAAGCGGTCGATCGGCATCTCCTCCATCAGCACGACGCAGTGCGCGCAGTAGTGGCAGACGCCCTTCTGGAAGTGGTTCCAGGAGTGCTCCTCCTGGCTCACGGACCAGTTGTAGGGCTCCTCCATCCGCGGCGGGGTGCCTTCGATCTCGTCGCCCTTGACGGTCCGGCCGCCCGAGCCGCAAGGGTCGAACCGCAGGATGTAGCGGTCCTCGGTCTCCTCGAACTCGATGTCGCCCATCCGGCCGGGGCCGAAGAGGTGGCCGCGGGCCGCCTCCAGCGCGACCAGCACCAGGATGTGGAGCGCCTCCTCCCACTGGTGCTTGTCGATGTCGAACTTCTCGTAGCGCCAGACGAACAGCGGCATCAGCACGCGCTCGTACATGTCGCCGATCGAGCGCTCGCCGAGCCGCGCGACGATCTCCGACATCAGGCCGTAGCAGTGGTCGACGTCGCGGTCGTGGATCTGGCGCCAGGTCTCGCGGGCCACGGCGAGCCGGGCCTTGGCCTCGTCGAGGTCCTCCTGGTGCGCGGCCTGGACGAACTCCTCGATCCGCGTCAGGTAGACGTCCCACTGACGCCGGGCGTGCCACGGGGTGCCGTCGGGCAGCGCGATCAGGGTGATGATCCCCTCCTCGGCCAGGTCGACCTCGGCCGCGGGCACGCCGTTGTCGACCAGGAAGCCCTTGAGGTCGGCGATCCACTGCCGGTAGAGGGTGAAGCAGACGGTGGCCTCGTCGATCAGGAAGTTCCCCAGCCGCGCGGCGTCGGCCCAGCGACCCTCTTCGAGCGCCTCCTCGATCTTGCGGTGCGTCGCGACCGCCTGATCGGCAAGGTCCCCGGTGCGGGTACGCCGCCCCAGCATGTCCGAGAACGCAACCTTCGTGTGATTCATGACAACCCGCCCTTCCCCCGATGGCTACCGGCTTGCATACGATTCCGGTATCGTTTCCGGCGACGAACATAGCAGGCCTCGGAACTGACATGCAACTGCCTTCCACCCCGCCACGCATCGGAGTCGTGGCGCCCTACACCGACCTCTGGGAGGGCGCTGTCCCGTTCAGCGTCCGCGACGCCCTGGGCACCACCGTCGACCGCGCGGCGGCGACCCTCGCCGGGCTCGCCGAGGTCGCCGTGCGCGAGATCGTCGGATCCCGCGAGGACGGCGACGCCGCCGGGCGCCGGCTGGCCGACGCCGGGCTCGACGCGGTCGTCGTCGTCCAGGCGATGGCGGTGATGCCGGCCTACACGCTGGCCGCGCTCGCGCCCGTCGCCGACCGCCCGCTGGTGATCTGGACCGTCCACGACGGCGCCCCGGTCTCCGACGCCTTCGACCACGCTGGGATCACCGTCCAGGGCGGCACCGTCGGCGTGCCGATGCTGACCAGCGTGCTGGTCCGCGAGGGCCGCCCGTTCGACCTGATCGTGGCCCCCGCCGGCGGCCCCGACGCAACCGCCCGGCTGGACCCCGCGGTCCGCGCCGCCGTCGCCGCGCACCGCCTGCGCCGCGCGCGGATCGGCCTGGTCGGCCCGCCGATCGACGGCTACGACTGCGTCACCGCCGATGCCGACGCGCTGCACGCGCAGGTCGGTCCGACGCTGGTCGAGATCGACCCGTCCGAGGTCCGCGACCGCTACCGGCGGGTGCCCGCCGACCGCGTCGCCGCCCTGCAGGCCGAGGTCGCCGGCGAGTTCACGGTCGACGAGGCGATCACCGCCGACGAGCACGAGCGCTCGCTGCGCGCCGCCTGCGCGCTCGAGGAGCTGGTCGTCGACCACCGGCTCGACGCCGGCGCGCTCAACTGCCACGTGCCGGAGATCCGCTTCGGCGAGATCGGCATCGCCCCCTGCTTCGGGCTCGGCCGGCTGACGTCGCTCGGCGTCCCGTGGGGCTGCGCCGGTGACCGGGTCACGCCGATCGCGATGCTCGCGCTCAAGCTGCTCGGCGGGGCCGCCGTCTACCACGAGCTGGAGACCTTCGACCCGACCACCGACGAGTTCGTCGTCGCCAACACCGGCGAGCACGACCTGGCGTTCGCCGGTCCGGGCGAGAAGCGGCTGCAGCGCAACCTGTGGTTCACCAGCGACCCCACCTGCGGGGTCTGCGCCTGCTACGGCCCGCCGACCGGGCCCGCCACGCTGGTCGGCTTCACGCAGGTCGGCGGCGACCAGCCGCGCTTCCGCTTCGTCGTCGGCGAGGGGTCGTTCACCCCGCGGACGTTCCCGGAGGTCGGCACGCCCAACGCGGCGTTCCGCTTCGACCGCGGGACCGCGGCCGAGGCCTGGACCGCGTGGTGCCGGACCGGCGTCAGCCACCACTCGGCCGCGACCCCCGGCGCCTACGGCGACGCGATCGCCCGGATGGCGACGCACCTGGGCGTCGAGGTGGTGCGGGTCTGACCCGCCGTCCGAGGACGGCGCGCGGCCGCGACCCCGCCCCACCCGGACGGGATCGCGGCCGTGCCGCCGCCAGCGCCGGCCGGGGCGCGGCGGTCCTACGGGACCAGCACGCTCCGCAGGACCGCGCCGGTGCGCAGGTCCGCGAGCGCCTCGTTGGCCTCCTCGAGCGGCCGTTGGTGCGTCAGCAGGTGATCGACCACCAGCTGCCCGTCGAGGTACAGGTCGATCACGTCGCGGATGTCCTGCCGCGTGAAGCGGCACGACCCCAGCAGCGAGATCTCGCGCCAGATCAGGTCGGCGGCCAGCACCGGGAACGGCCGCGTCGACACGCCGACGTAGGCCACCCGACCACCGGCCCGGACCATCTCCACCGCCTGCTCGTCGAGCTGCGGCGCGCTGGCGCACTGGATCACCACGTCCGCGCCGCCGTCGGTCGCGGCCAGCACCTGCTGCACCACGTCGTCGTCGCTGCGGACCACCACGTCGGCCCCGAGCCGGGTCGCCAGATCCAGCCGGGCCTGCTGCCGCGAGACCGCGACGACCCGCGCCCCGAGCGCCTTGGCGATCTGGACCGCGTTCGATCCGAGCCCGCCGATCCCCAGCACCACGACCGTCTCGCGCGGCTGCACGCAGGCCCGCCAGGCGAGCGCGTGGTACGGGGTGGCGACGGCATCCGTCAGCACCGCCAGCGCGGCCGGATCGATCCGCTGCGGCGGCACGATCAGCGTGTGCGCCGGGCGCACCACGTACTCCGCGAAGGCGCCGTCGATCTCCACCCCCATCCGCGTGATCTCCGGATCGACGTTCTCGCGGCCGCGGGCCGCGTAGGCGCCGTCCGGGTCCGGATCGACGTAGTAGACCGCGACCTGCTGGCCGATCTCCAGGCCCTCGACGTCGGGCCCCAGCGCGTCGACGACCCCCGCCGCCTCGTGCCCGGGAACGACCGGGAAGCCGTCGCCGTGCGACCCGTCCGGGCACTGCAGGCCGAAGCCGCCGTCCTGCAGGAACAGGTCGGAGCCGCAGACGCCGCAGGCCTCGACCCGGACCCGGACCTCGCCCGGGCCCGGCTCGGGGACCGGGCGCTCGACGACCCGCAGCCGCTCCCCGATCCCGGGCAGCTCGACGGCGCGCATCGTGGCCGCGGTCATCCTCAGACGCTCGCGAAGATGTTCTCGTGGACCGACTCGGGGCTCGGGAACGGGCCCTTCTCGGCCTCGGCCCGCGCCTCGCTGGCCTCCGTCTCCGCCTCGGCGACGATCGCGTCGAGCGCCGCCACGTCGGCGACCTTCCACTCGAGCAGCGCGTTGCGGAAGCGCGGGATCGGGTCGACCCGCTGCCACGCCTCGCGCTGGGCCTCCGGGTCGCTGCCGCCGGCCGAGAAGGCCGAGTGGCGCTCCCAGCGAACGGTCTTCGCCTCGATGAACGTCGGGCCGTCGCCGGCGCGGGCGCGCTGCGCCGCGTCCTGGACCGCCGCCCGCATCGCCAGCGGATCGTTGCCGTCGATGATGTGGGTCGGCATGCCGAAGCCCTTGGCGCGGTCGGCGATGTCCGGCGTCGCCTGGCTGAGGCTCGCCGGGACGCTGATCGCCCAGCCGTTGTTCTCGCAGATGAAGACCAGCGGCAGCTTCCAGATCATCGCCATCTGCAGGGTCTCGAACATCTCGCCCTCGCACGACGCGCCGTCGCCGAAGTAGCAGAGCACGATCGCGTTGCCCGGCTTGAACCGCTGGGCCAGCGCCACGCCGCCCGCCATCGGGATGTGGCCGCCGACGATGCCGTTGGTCGCGACCAGGCCCAGCTCCGGCGCCGACAGGTGCAGCGTGCCGCCCTTGCCGCCGCAGAGCCCGGTGGTGCGGGTCATCAGCTCGGCCATGATCGACGTCATGTCGACGCCCTTGGCGAGCGCCTCGCCGTGGCCGCGGTAGGTCGCCAGCACCTGGTCGGTCTGCTCGATCGCCCCGATCGAGCCGGCCTTCGCCGCCTCCTGGCCGATGCACGGATGGGTCGACCCGGGGATCAGCCCGTCGGCGAAGGCGCGGACGACTTCCTCCTCCATCGCGCGGATCCGCACCATCGTCCGGTACGTGTCGAGCAGCGTGGCGTCGTCGACGTCAGCGGGCCGCGGACCGGGAACGGCCTCGGCGACGGGAACGGGCAGCGTGGTCATGGGATCCTTCACGGGTTCAGACATGGGTGGGCAGCTCCGCGAAGCGGGCCTGGAGAGCGCTCAGCAGGCGGCCGCCGGCCTCGCCGTCGGCGCCCCGGTGGTCGATCGCGACGTTGACGGTCATGCGGTGGCCGATGCCGATCATGCCGTCGACCGCGACCGGCTTCTCCGCGACGCGGCCGACCGCGACCATCGCGATCTGCGGACCGGAGACGACCGGGGCGAAGTGGTCGACGGGGTAGAGCCCCAGGTTGGACAGCGTGCAGCTGCCGCCCCCGAGGTCGCGCGGGGTGAGCGTGCCCGCGCGGGCCGCCGCGACGAGCTCGCCACGACGCTTGGTGATGCCGCTCAGCGACAGGTCCGCGGCGCCGGCCAGGACCGGGGCGACGACGCCCTGGTCGGTGGCCGCCGCGACGCCCAGGTTGACGTCGGCCGACCGCCGCGCGACGCCGTTCTCGACGGTGCCGTTGAGCTCCGGCACGTCGACCAGCGCCCGCGACAGCGCGAGCAGCAGCAGGTCGGTGACCGTCGCCCGGCGTTCGGCGCCGGCCTGCCGGCGCCGCGCCTCGACGATCCCGGCGACGTCCAGCTCGCCGCTGATGTGGATGTGCGGGATCGCCTGCCAGCTGGCGACGATGTTGGCGATCACCGCCTGGCGCAGTCCACCCCCGGCGGCGGGGGCCGCGGGCGCGGCGCTCGCCGCCGCCGGAGCGGCCGCGGGCGTCGTGGCGGCCGCGGCCGAGCCTCCGGCCGCCGCGGCCGCCTCGACGTCGGCGACCGTGATCCGGCCGCGCGGGCCCGATCCGACGACCGACGCCAGGTCCAGGCCGAGCCGCTTGGCGGCGCGCTTGGCGGCCGGCGACGCGGGACCACCGGCGGAGCCACCGGACGGAGCGACCGCGGCCGGCGGCGCGGCCGGCGGTGCCGCAGCGGGTGCGGCCGCCGCAGCCGCCGGGGCGTCGGCGGCGGGCGCACCCGCGTCGTCGGCCTCGCCCGGCGCCAGGATCCGGCCGAGCAGGCCGTCGACCGGCACCTGCGTGCCCTCGGCCGCGGCGATCCGCAGCACGCCCGCGGCGGGGGCGTTGACCTCCGACTGGGCCTTGTCGGTCTCGACCTCGACCACGGCCTGGCCTGCCTCGACGGTGTCGCCGTCGGCGACCAGCCAGGAGGAGACGGTGGCCTCCTCCATCGTCATCGACAGCTTCGGCAGCGCGAGCGGGGTCATGCGCCCTCTCCACACATCCGGCGCACGGCCGCGACGATCGAGTCGGCGCTCGGATAGACCTCGGACCACTCCGGGCCGCAGGGGACCGGGACGTCGAGCGCGGCGACGCGCTCGATCGGCGCGTCCAGGTACTCGAAGCCGTGCTCGACGCAGAGCGCCGCGACCTCGGCCCCGAAGCCCGCCGTCTTGTGGGCCTCGTGGGTGACCGCCAGGCGCATCGTCTTGGCCAGCGACGCGATGATCCCGTCGACGTCGAGCGGGCTGATCGTGCGCGGGTCGATCACCTCGACCGAGATCCCCTCGGCCTCCAGCGTCTTGGCGGCGGCGAGCGCGTCGTCGACCTCGCCGCCGAGCGCGACCACCGTCGCGTCGGTGCCCTCGCGGGCGACCCGGACCTGGCCGAACGGGATCGGGTCGGCGTCCAGCGCGACCTCGCCGCGGCGGCCGTAGAGCCGGCCGTTCTCGATGAACAGCACGGGGTTCTGGTCGCGCAGCGCGGTCCGCATCAGGCCGTAGGCGTCGTCGGCGTTGGACGGCATCACGACCTTCAGGCCGGGCACGTGCATGAACCACGACTCCAGGCTCTGCGAGTGCTGCGAGCCCATCCCCATCCGCGAGACCACCGGGGTCCGCAGCACCATCGGCACGTTCAGCTTGCCGTTGGTGGTCGAGTGCATCTTCGCGGCCTGGTTGACGATCTGGTCCATCGCCACCCCCAGGAAGTCCATGAACTCGACCTCGACGATCGTGCGGATGCCGGCGATCGCCAGCCCCACGCCGACGCCGACGGTCGCCGACTCGCAGAGCGGCCCGTCGCGGACGATCTCCCCGCCGAAGCGGTCGAAGAGCCCGCGGTAGACCCCGAAGGTCCCGCCGTATGCGCCGATGTCCTGGCCGAGCAGGACGATCGTCTCGTCCGTCTCGAGGGCGTCGGAGATCGCGCGGTTGATCGCCTGGCTCATCGTGAGCGTGGCGGTGGTCTGTTCGGTGACGGACATTGGGTCCTCGAGTCAGTCGATCAGGAAGCCGCCGTTGATGTCGACGACCTCCCCGGTGATGAAGGCAGCGTGGGAGGAGGCCAGGAAGGCGACGAGATCCGCCACCTCCTGGGGGGTGCCGAGACGGCCGACCGGCAGCTTGTCGCTCATGTCGGCCATCGCGTCGAGCATCCCGGTGTCGATCAGGGCGGGCGCGAGCGCGTTGGAGGTCACGCCGTGGCGGGCGTACTCGCTGGCCAGCGACTTGGCGAGCGTCATCACGCCGGCCTTCGACGCGGCGTAGGCCGCGGCGTTGCTGGCGCCGCCGGTGGTCCCGGCGCTCGAGCCGATCGCGACGACCCGGCCGTAGCCGGCCTCGCGCATCCGCGGCAGCGCGCGCCGCGCGCAGAGGAAGGCGCCGGTCAGGTTGACGTCGATCGTCCGCTGCCACGACTCCAGCGTGGTCGCTTCGAACGGCTCGATCACGAGGATCCCGGCGTTGATCACCAGGATCTCGGCCGGGCCCAGCTCGGACTCGACGCGGGCGAAGGCCCGGTCGACCTGGTCCTCGGAGCGGACGTCGGCGGCGAGGCCGAGGATCCCCGGGTGGTCGGGGGCGTGCAGGTCGATCGCAGCGACCCGCGCGCCGAGCTCCTGGAGCGTCTGGGCGATCCGCTGGCCGATGCCCTGCTGGGCCCCGGTCACGACCGCGACGCGGCCGGCGATCCCGCCGAGGCGGAGCGGTGAGGAAGAAGTGGTGGAGGAAGCGTCGTTCACGGTCGTCGTCCGGTCAGTACATGAGGAAGCCGCCGCTGACGTTCAGCGTGGCTCCCGAGACGAAAGAGGCGTGCTGGGAGGCAAGGAAGACCGCCGCGCCGGAGAGCTCGTCGGTCTGCGCCACCCGGCCCAGCGGGGTGGCGGCGAGCAGGCCCTCGAGCACCTTCGGCTCCAGGTCGTCCATCAGCATCGGCGTGTCGACCAGCCCGGGCGAGATCGTGTTGACCGTGATCCCGAGCGGTCCGTAGGTGCGGGCCAGGCCGCGGGTCAGCGACATCACCCCGCCCTTGGTCGCCGCGTAGACGACCGAGCCGCCGAAGCCGCCGGTCCAGAAGGCCTGCGACGAGAAGGTCACGATCCGGCCGCCCTCGCCGCGCTCGCGCATCCGGTCGGCGGCGGCGCGGCAGAGGAAGAACGTCGCCTTCAGGTTGACGTCGTGCTGGCGGTCCCAGTCCTCCTCGGTCACCGCGTCGATGTCCGCCCGGCGGATCGCCAGCGCGGCGACGTGGATCAGCGCGTAGAGCCGCGGGGCGGCGTCGAGCATCGCGGCGTGGCCGTCGAGGTCCGAGAGGTCGGCGGTGACCGCCGCGTGCTGCCCGGGACCTTCGAGCGTGGCCAGCGTCGCCGCCAGCCGCTCGGCGTTGGTGTCGGCGGCGACGACGTCGGCGCCCGCCGCGGCGAAGGCACGGCAGACGGCGCCGCCGATCCCGCCGGCGGCCCCGGTGACCAGCACCTGCCGGCTCTCGAGGCCGGCGCCGACGCTCCAGCTCATGCGGTCACCGCCGAGTCGATCCGGTGGTGGGCGATGAACTCCTCGTCGAGCTCCCAGCCCAGGCCGGGACGGTCGCCGAGCTCGATGTGGCCGTCGCGGATCTCCGGGCGGTTGGCGATCAGGTTCCACCAGATCGGGTCGCGCGTCGGCTGGAAGCACTCGACGAAGGCCGAGTGCGGGATCGACGCCAGCAGGTGCGACGCGACCTGCGGCTCCTCGTGGTGCCCCATCCGCACGTCGAACGAGAGCGCCATCCCGGCGACCCGCCGCCACTCGGTGGCGCCGCCCGACCAGGAGGCGTCGAAGTTGCAGACGTCGATCGCGCCGCTGACCATCAGGTCGCGGCAGCCGCCGGCGGTGTACTCGCTCTGGCCGGCGCAGACGCTGATCCCGCCGCCCAGGCGGACGTCGCGCATCGCGCGGTGGTCGTTGTGCCAGCCGCACGGCTCCTCGAACCAGTGCAGGTCGTAGTCGGCGACCAGCCGGACGAACTCCAGCGCCTGCCGCGGCGACCAGGCCTGGTTGGCGTCGGCGAGCAGGACGAAGTCCGGTCCGACGGCCTGGCGCACGCGGCGGAAGCGGTCGGCGTCCTCGGCCGGGGTCAGCCCGCCGACCTTGAACTTCATCCCGGCGTAGCCCTGGTCGCGGACGCCGGCGGCCTCAGCGCCGACGTCGGCGTCGCTGCTGTAGTAGCCGCCGACGGTGATGATCGGCACCCGGCGCTTGTAGCCGCCCCAGAGCCGCCAGAGCGGCTGGCCCAGCGCACGGCCGATCGCGTCCCAGATCGCCAGGTCGACCGACGCGCAGGCGACGAGCCCGATCCGGCGGTCGCGGAGGATGTCGAAGGTCGCCGGACGGGCCAGCTCCCAGCAGCGCTCGACGGCGAAGGCGTCCTGGCCGATCAGCGGCGGCGCGACCTCCTGCTGGATCACCGTCTCGATCTCCAGCAGCTCGGCGTCCTCGTCGCCGGCGTAGGCCTCGCCGACGATGCCCTCGGCGGTGTGGACCCGCGTGATGATCGTCGAGCGGTGGGTCATCTTGTACTTGCTGCCCCGGAAGACCGTGGGAAGCGGTACCCGGATCGGGATCGTCTCGATCCGCTCGATGGTCAACGACGTGGGCACGGCAGCGGTTTCACTCATGTGTTCGGGTCGTTTCTACGGGTGTTGAAATCGTTTCCGGTATCGATACCATAGCGGCATGCGAAGGAAAAGGACAGGGCATCTCGATCTGCCGATCGCGGCGCGGCGCGCGTCGCTGGTCGTCCCGGCGAGCTCGCCGCGGATGCTGGCCGGCGCGACCACGATCGCCGTCGACGAGGTCGTCATCGACCTGGAGGACTCGGTGGTCCCGGAGCGCAAGGACAGCGCCCGCGAGGCCTGCCGCGACGCGCTCGCGGCCGGCGGCTTCGCGGCACCGAGCGTGGCCGTGCGGATCAACCCGCTCGACTCGCCCTACGGGTTCCGCGACGTCCAGGCGATCCTCGCCGACCCGGGGTCGTGCCTCGGCGCCGTGATGGTGCCGAAGGTCGAGACCCCGGAGACGCTGCACTTCCTGGACGGGCTGCTGACCTGCCTGGAGCGCGACAGCCAGCGACCGCGCCCGGTCGGCCTGGTGCTGCAGATCGAGTCGGCCGCGGGGATCGTGGCGCTGCCGGAGCTGCTGGCCGCGAGCGAGCGGACGGTCACGGTGGCCTTCGGGCCCGGCGACTACGCCGGCGACCTGGGCCTGCCCCAGCACCCGATCGGCGTCTCCGATCCGGAGTTCCCCGGCTACCAGTGGCAGTGGCCGATGAGCCAGATCGCCCACCACGCGCGCGCCGCGGGCGTGCAGGCGATCACCGGACCGCTCGCGGACTACCGCGACGAGGCGGCGTTCGCCCGCGACTGCCGGATCGCCCGCATGCTGGGCTTCCAGGGTCGTCACTGCATCCACCCCGCGCAGGTGCCGTGGGCGACGGCGGCCTTCCGGCCGTCCGACGCCGAGATCGCGCGAGCGCGGGAGCTGGTCGCCGCCGTCGCCGCGGCCGCCGCCGCCGGAGGCGGAGCCGCCGCGCTCGACGGGGCGATGATCGACGAGGCGTCCCGCCGACACGCGCTGCGCGTCCTGGCCACGGCCGGCGACTAGGAGGCCGCCGACGGGCGGAGCGCCACCGTCTCGGCGCTCCCGCTCGCCGCGCTGCGGTAGGCGGCGTCGAGGATCTCCACGGTCCGCGCACCGAGGTCGCCCGGCGCGCAGTTCTCGACGTCGCGGCCGAGCGCCAGGTCGATCAGCGCGTCGGGCGGGCCGGCGGTGCCGTAGGTGCCGTCGCCGTCGGCGACGGGCGCGCGGTGGTCGCGGCCGTCGGCGGAGTAGAGCCAGACCAGCTCGCGCTCCAGGTCGACGTGCAGCTGACCCTCGCTGCCGATCAGGCGGACCTCGAGCTGGTGCTTGTTCTCGTTCGATCCCAGGTGGCAGGACCCGCCGCCGAGCGTGCCGACCGCACCGTTGCGGAAGCGCAGCGCCAGCGCGTCGTGCAGCTCGACCGGGGCGTTCCCCGGCGAGCCCATGAAGGCGAAGACCCGCTCGCCCTGCAGGTCGTCGGCCAGCCACAGCGCCAGGCCGAGCGCGTGACTCAGCTGCGCCTGGGCGTAGCCGCCGCCCGACAGCCGCGGGTCGGTCCAGGTCGCCTGCTCGGGGATCGTCGCCTCCGACGCGCCCGGGTAGGAGCCGGTGTTGGTCAGCAGCTCGCGGGTCGCCGAGGCCATGTGGATCGTGCACTGCTCGATCTCGCCCAGGCCGACGTCGCGGACCAGCTGCTTGGCCTGGCGGACGATCCGCTCGAAGTTCCAGCCGAAGCTGAGCACCAGGTGGCGATCCTTCGCCGCGGCCAGGTCGACCAGGTCCCACGCCTGCTCCGGAGAGACCGTCATCGGCTTCTCGCAGAGCACGTGGGCGCCGGCCTCCAGCGCAGCCCGTGCGTGCTCGTGGTGCATCGCCGTCGGCGACGCGACCACGACCACGTCGACGCCCGCGTCGAGCACGTCGCGGTAGTCCTCGCTGGCGACCCGGAAGCCGAAGTCGCGCTGGATCTGCTCCAGCAGCGGCTTGCCCTTGCGGCAGACGGCGACCATCTCGAGCTCGTCGCCACGGGCGACCAGGTTGGGCAGGTGGTGGGCCACCGCCATCGAGCCGGCGCCGATCATGCCGACGCGGACCTTGTTGCTGCTCATGCTCACCCTTCCGTGAAGCGGACGCGGATCCGATCGAACCCGACGGCCAGGATCAGCAGGGTGCCGCGCGCGACCTCCTGCCAGAACGCCGACACGTTGAGCAGGATCAGCCCGTTGTTGAGGACGCCGATGATCAGCAGGCCGATCATCGTGCCGACGATGGTGCCGCGACCGCCGGCCAGACTGGCGCCACCGAGGATCACCGCGGTGATCACCGACAGCTCCAGGCCCTGCGCCGCGGTCGGCGACGCCGCGCCGAGCTGGGACACCAGGATCAGACCGCCGAGGCCGATGCAGAGGCCGGTCAGCGCGAAGCCGATGAAGATCGAGCGGTTCGAGCGGATGCCCGCCAGCCGCGCGGCGACCGGGTTGCTGCCGATCGAGTACATCCGCCGGCCGTAGGTCGTGTACCGCATCATCGCCCAGAAGACGAGCGCGACGACCAGGAAGATCAGCACCGACAGCGGGATGTCGAAGAACGGCCGCGCCGTGCCGAGCGTCGAGAAGTTGTCGATCGGCAGCGACTGCCCGCCGACCACGATCTGACTCAACCCGCGGAAGATCGCCAGCGTGCCGAGCGTCGCGATCAGCGCGTTGATGCCGACGACGGTGACCAGGAAGCCGTTCAGCAGGCCGACGGCCAGGCCGGCCAGCAGCGCCACCGGCACCGCGACCCCGAGCCCGCTCTCCGCGGCGACGTAGGCGGCGACCGCCCCGACGAACGCGGCGCCGGACCCGACCGACAGGTCGAACTGCCCCGCCACCAACAGCAGCGTGGCCGCCGCGGCGATGATGCCGGTCACGGAGAGCGCGGCGAAGATGTTGAGGACGTTGCCCCAGGTCAGGAAGTACGGCGACTGGGTTGCGAAGAAGACGCAGAGCAGCAGCAGGAAGATGAGGAGCGCGCCCGTCTCCGGCACGCGATCGCGGAGCGAGCGGCGGGCGGCGACCGCGCCGGCCGCGGCCGGGGGTAGCGACGTGTCGTTGGCCATCGTCAGATGCCTTTCATGCGGCGGCCGCAACCAGCCGCTGGGTGGAGATCTCGTGGGTGGTCATCGACGCGGTGGCGGTCCCGCGGCTCAGCACCACCGCGCGGTCGGCGAGCTGCACGACCTCTTCGTTGTCGGAGGTGCAGACGAGCACCGCGACGCCCTCGGCGGCGAGCGAGCGGATCACGCGGTAGATCTCCTCGCGCGCGCCGACGTCGACCCCGCGGGTCGGCTCGATCAGGACGAGGATCCGCGATCCGCGCTCGAGCCAGCGGCCGAGCAGGACCTTCTGCTGGTTGCCGCCGGAGAGCGTGCCGATCGGCTGCTGCGGGTCGTTGCGCGACCGCACGCGCAGCCGCTCGTGCCAGGTCTGGTACGCGGCCGCCTCACGGTCGCGGGTGATCAGGCCGCGGCGGGCCAGCCGGCTCCACGAGCTGACGGCGAGGTTCTCCGCGACCGAGCGGGTGAGGAACGCGCCCTCGCGCTTGCGGTCGGCGGGCAACAGCCCGATGCCGTGATCGATCGCCTCGGAGGGACCGCGCAGGCGGACCGCCTTGCCCTCGATCTCCAGCTGCCCGCCGTCGAGCTTGTGCAGGCCGAAGACCGTCTCGCCGACGTCGAACGCGCCGGAGCCGAGCTTGCCGTAGAGCGCGACGACCTCGCCGGTCGCGACCTCCAGGTCGAGGTGCGCGAAGACCCCGTCGAGGGTCGCGTCGACCATCCGCAGCGCGACCTTGCCGCGGGGAGCGGTCGACGGCGCGGGCCGGCCGATCTCGCCGAGCTCGCGGCCGACCATCGCGGCGACGAGCGCCGGGCGATCGACCTCGGAGGTCGGGGCCGCCAGCGCCACGTAACCGTCGCGGAGCACGCGGACCTCGTCCGCGAGCGCGAAGACCTCGTCGAGCCGGTGGGTGATGTAGACGATCGCGACGCCGCGATCGCGCAGGGTGCGGACGAACCGGAACAGCGCCTCGACCTCGTGGTCGGAGAGCGCGGCGGTCGGCTCGTCGAGGATCAGGCAGCGCGCGTCGGCGGACAGCGCCCGGGCGATCTCGACGATCTGCCGCTCGCCGATCCGCAGCGACGAGACCGGGCGGTCGACGTCGATGTCGACGCCCAGGTCGTCGAGCATCCGCCGGGCCTGCCCGCGGATCGCCGACCACGACACGAAGCCGCGCCGCGACGGCCAGCGGCCGAGCGCGACGTTCTCGGCCACGGTCAGCGGCGGCGCGTCGTTGAGCTCCTGGTAGATCATCCGGATCCCGGCGTCGATCGCCGAGACCGGATCGAGCGCGGCGACGATCCGGTCGCCGATCGTGATCTCCCCGGCGTCCGGCGCGTGATCGCCGGCGAGCATCCGCACCAGCGTCGACTTGCCGGCGCCGTTCTCGCCCAGCAGCGCCACGACCGAGCCGCCGACGACGTCGAGGTCGATCCCGTGGAGGACCTCGACGCCGCCGAACGACTTGCGGATGCCGCGGGCGCGCAGCGCGAACGTGCTGCGGGGCTGCTCGCCGTCGGGCTGCATCAGCTCAGCACTTGCTCGTGTCGTAGAAGTCCGACACGTTGCTCGCGTTCACGAACTCGTGCGGCACGAACAGGTTGGCCGGAACGTCCTCGCCCTTGGACAGGCGGATCAGGTTCGGGACGATCGCCTTGCCCCACTTCTCGGGGAAGTAGGCGGTGTCGCCGACCCACTGCGGGTTGCTCTTCAGCTCGCAGATCACGCTGGTGTCGGCGCCCTGGCCGGCGATGAAGACCTGGTCCTCGCGCCCCTGCGCCTTGGCCGCGGCCTTGGCGCCGAGCGCCAGGTCGTCGTTGAGCGTGAAGAGCACGACCCGCTTGGCCTGCGGCAGGGCGGTCAGGACGTCGGTGAAGACCTTGCGGCCCCCATCGATCGTGGCCTCGGCGTCGAACGTCTTGGCGTTCTTCAGCGGTCCGCAGACCTCTTCGAAGCCCGAGCGCCAGCCGTCGGCGCGCAGCGTGTTGACCTCGCCGACCGCGGGCGATTCGAGCGAGATCACCGCGTCGTACTCGCACTGGAACTCGTTCTTGATGAACTCGCCCATGCCGGTACCGGCGATCTGGCCGGAGATCTCGTCGTTGCCGCCCATGAAGGTCTTGCCGCACGGGTCCTGGCGGATCGCGACCGACATCACCGGCCCGTCGGGGCCGGCTTCGCAGATGCGGGCGGCGGCCTTCGCGTCGCCGTTGCTGCTGGCGTAGGCCTCGACGCCCTGGGTCTTGAAGTTCTTGGCGCAGTCGAGCGCCTTGGCGGCGTCGAACGCCGAGTCGCAGAAGACCAGCTTGGCGCCGGCGGCCTCGGCCGCCTGCTTGATGCCGTCGCTCAGCAGCTTGGCGAACGGCAGCGACTCGCCGATCGAGATGTAGCCGAGCGTGACGCCGTCACCGCTGCCGGCCTCGACCTCCTCGAAGGTCGTCGCCTCCGGGTCCTCCGGCGCCTCCGCGGTGGTGGCGGCCGGCGCGGTGGTGGTCGCCTCCGCGGCCGGCGTGCTGTCCGCCGCCTTCTCGTCGTCGTCGCCCCCGCAGCCGGCTACCGCCAGGCCGCAGACGAGCGCGGGCACCAGGCACAGCCTCATCAACTTTGACACGGCACTCTCTCCCCTTCGTGGTTGTTCGAGTCCTGCGGGACGGCCGTCCTGCAAACCATTCCGGAAACGATTCCTACCACGCGCGGAAAGCGCCTGTCAAGCAGCGACGCCCAAAGAGCGGAAACCCCGACCACCACAGGGACCGTCGCGCGATCAGCTTGCACGGGGCAGCATAATGCACTACGTTCCCGGAAACGCTTCCAGTACGGGAGGCGGAAAATTCCAGAAGGAGCTCCCCGATGAAGCTTGCCAGCGGCGACTTCTCATGGCCTCTGCTCAGCAACGAGCAGGCCCTCGACCTCGTCAGCCTGCTCGGGTTCGAGGGCCTCGACGTCTGCCTGGCCGGCAACCGGTCGCAGATCCGACCGGAGGACGTGCGCGGCAACGTCCCCTACTGGTCCGGCGTGATCAGCGAGCGGCTGCGGGCGCGCAACCTGGAGCTGGCCGACTTCTTCTTCCTGCCGTGGACGGACTTCGAGACGCTCGCGCCGAACCACCCCGACGCGGGCGTGCGCAAGGAGTCGCGGGAGTACTTCGCCGAGATGCTCGACCTGGCCCACCGGCTCGGCGCGTCCGGGATGACGATCCTGCCCGGCACCGTCTTCGGCGACGAGTCGGAGGAGACCGCGATCGCCCGCTCGGCCGAGGAGCTCTCGGCGCGCGTCGCGATGGCCCGCGAGCTCGGCATGCGGCTCTCGATCGAGGCCCACCTGGGCAGCAACGTCGACACCCCGGCCAAGGTCGGCCGGCTGCTCGAGCAGGCTCCCGGGCTGGAGCTCGCGCTCGACTACGGCCACTTCACCTACCAGGGCATCAGCGACGACGAGATCGAGCCGCTGCTCGCACACGCCCGCCACTTCCACTGCCGCGGCGGCGCCGAGGGCAAGCTCCAGGCGGTCTTCGCCGAGAACACGATCGACTACCCGCGGATCATCCGCAAGCTGCAGGAGATCGGCTACGACGGCTGGTTCGCGATCGAGTACGTCTGGACCGACTGGGGCGACTGCAACCGCACCGAGAACACCTGCGAGACGATCCTGATGCGCGACATGGCGCGCGCGACGCTCGCGGGCGAGGAGTTCCAGGTCGCCGCCAAGGCGATCTGAGCGGGTCGCGGGAGAACCGGGAGAGCCCGCCGTGGTGGATCGCCGCGCCAGCATGCGCCAGGTGGCCGAGCACGCCAACGTCGCGATGTCGTCGGTCTCGCGCGTGCTCTCCGGCCACCCGGACGTCAGCGAGAAGATGAAGCAGCGGGTCTGGGCGTCCGTGGCCGAGCTCGGCTACACGCCCGACCTGCTGGCGCAGAGCCTGCGCAGCGGCCAGACGCTGACGGTCGGCCTGGTCGCGGCGAACATCGCCAACCCGCTGCTCGCGGAGATCGCCAAGGGCGCCGAGTCGGTGCTCCGCGGCGCGGGCTACTCGCTGCTGCTCTCCGACTCCGAGTCCGACCCGCAGCTCGACGAGACCTACCTGCAGCTGTTCGAGCGGCGGCGGGTCGACGGGCTGGTGCTGATGCTCGCCAGCGAGACGCACGAGCCGACCGCGGCCTTCCTGCGCAAGACCGGCACCCCGTTCGTGCTGGTCGACCGTGAGGTCGACGGCCTCGGCAGCGCCCGCGCGGTGCTCTCCGACCACCGCAGCGGCATGCGCGACGCCGTCGCCCACCTGCTCGACCTCGGGCACCGGCGGGTCGCGCTGATCACCGGCCTGATGGAGCTGCGCGCCTCGCGCGAGCGCGCCGCGGGCCTCCACCAGGCGTTCCACGAGCGCGCCGTCACCGACGACTCGACCGTGATCGCCGGACCGTACAGCTCGGACCACGGCGCCGAGAGCACCCGGCTGCTGATGTCGGGCCCCGACGCCCCGACCGCGATCGTCGTCGGCGGCAACCAGATCCTGATCGGCGTGCTCAGCACCCTCCGCGACCTCGGACTGCGGGCCGGCCGCGACGTCTCGCTGGTCACCTGCGACGACACGCCCCTGACCCGGCTGCTCGATCCGCCGATCGCCTCGATCTCCCGCGACAACGCCCGGCTCGGCCGCAGCGCGGCGGAGATGCTGATCGCCGCCATGGGCGAGGGCGACGGGCCGACCCAGGTCCTGCTCCCCACCTCGTACCGCCCCACGACGAGCTGCACGGTCGCGCCTCCGTATCCACCCCAACCAAGGACCACACGATGACCGCCACCGTCTTCGTCACCGACATGGTGTTTCCCGACTTCGCGACCGAGCGGGCGATCCTCGAGCCGCTCGGCTACCAGCTCGAGTACGCGGGCGAGCTGCGCGACCCGGACGAGATCGCCCGCCGCGCGGCCGGGGCCGTCGGCATCCTGACCTGCTTCGCCCCGGTCTCGCGGGCCGCGATCGAGGGCGCCGCCGACCTGCGCGCCGTCGGCCGCTACGGCGTCGGCGTCGACAACATCGACGTGGCGGCCGCCAGCGAGCGCGGGTTGCCCGTCACCAACGTCCGCGAGTACTGCGTCGATGAGGTCTCCGAGCACGCCCTGGCGCTGCTCTTCGCCGTGGCCCGCAAGACCGCCGAGTCCGACCGCGCGCTGCGGGCCGGGCAGTGGCCGAGCGAGCAGCTCAAGCCGATCCGGCGGATCGCCGGCCGGACCCTCGGCGTCATCGGCTTCGGCCGGATCGCCCGGGCGGTCGCCCGCAAGGCCACGGCGCTCGGGATGCACGTGATCGCCCACGATCCGTTCCTCAGCCACCAGCAGATCGCCGACGGCGGCGCGACCCCGCGCACGCTCCCGCAGCTGCTGGCGGCCGCCGACGTCGTCTCGCTGCACGTGCCGCTGACCGACGACACCCACCACCTGATCGACGCCGCGCGACTGGCCACGATGCGCTCCGACGCGATCCTGATCAACACGGCCCGCGGCCCGCTGATCGACGAGCAGGCGCTGGCCGTCGCGCTCGCCGAGGGCCAGATCGCCGGGGCCGGGCTGGACGTGCTCGAGGCCGAGCCGCCGGCGCCGACGAGCCCGCTGCTGCGGCTGCCGAACGCGGTCGTGACGCCCCACATCGCGTTCTACAGCGAGGAGTCGCTGATCGAGCTCAAGCGCTGCGCGACCGAGAACCTGGTGGCCGTGCTGGAGGGTCGTCCGACCGACGCGATCGTCAACGCCGCGGCGCTCGCTCCCGCCTGATCGCCGCGCGCGCCGCCGAGGCCTCCGGCGGCGAGCGCGGGCCCGCCGTCGACGCGCCGCCTCGCGAGTGCCTAGGATCGACGGCGTCTATGTCTGACAGCGAAACACCGAGCAGCCGAGGGATCGGGAAGGCCAGCATCCGCGAGGTGGCCGACCGCGCCGGTGTGGCGATCTCGTCGGTATCCCGCGTCCTGTCCGGCCACCCGGACGTCAGCGAGCGGATGCGGAGCCGGGTCAACCAGGCCGTCGAGGAGCTCGGCTACGTCCCGGACTTCGTGGCCCAGAGCCTGCGCCGCCAGTCGACGCGCTCGATCGGCTTCGTCGTCGCGGACATCTCCAACCCGCTGTTCGCCCAGATCGCCCAGGGCGCCGAGTCGACCTTCCGGGCCCGCGGCTACTCGATGATGATCACCAACTCGGAGGGCGACCCCACGGTCGACGCCGAGCACGTGCGGCTGTTCCTCCAGCGCCGCGTCGACGCGATGCTGCTGTCGCTCGCGTCGGAGACCGACGCCGAGGTGCTGCGGCTACTGCGGGAGCTGGAGACCCCGGTCGTGGTGATCGACCGCAACGTCCCCGCGGACCTGGGGGCGAGCGCCGTGCTCTCCGATCACCGCCAGGGAATGCGGGAGGCCGTCGAGCACCTGCTCGCCCTGGGGCACCGCCGGATCGGCCTGATCAACGGCGACGCGCTGCGGCCGCCGCAGGAGCGGCTGGCGGCCCTCCAGGAGGTCTATGCGGCGCGCGGCCTGGAGCCCACCTACCAGGTCGTCGCCGGCCCGGTCTCGCCGGCCCAGGGACGCGCGGCGCTCGCCCAGCTGCTCGACGGCCCGGAGCCGCCGACCGCCGTGATCACCGGCACCAACCGATTCCTGATCGGCGCGCTGCAGGAGCTGCAGGCGCGCGGCCTGCGGGTGGGAGCCGACCTCTCGCTGGTCAGCTGCGACGAGATCGACCTGACGGCGATCTACGATCCGCCGATCGCCGTCATCGCCCGCGACAACCGCGAGCTCGGGCGTCGGGCCGGGGAGCTGGCGCTGGCGATGCTCGACGAGCCGGGCACGGTCGAGCAGGTGCTGTTGCCGACGACCTTCACGCCCCGCGCCAGCTGCGTCGCGATCCCCGCGACCTGACGACCGGTCCTCCGGAGCGGGAAGCCGCACCCGAGACGCCCGGCTGCGACGTTCGCTGCGGCCCCACTCCGGTACCGTTGCCCTCGTGAACGTCCGTCGCCTGGCCCCCTTCGTCGTCTCCGGCACGCTGATCGCCCTCGGCGCGTCCGGCTGCGCGCAGTCGAACAGCACCAAGGAGAAGGAGTTCACCGGCGAGCAGGGCCGCGTGGCCAGCACCGTCCGCGCGCTCGACGACGCCTACGCGGACGAGATGAAGGACGACACCGGCGCCCGCGAGGTCTGCCGCAACCTGCTGTCGCAGCGGCTCGTCGGCGAGCTCGGCGGGGGCGACGGCTGCGAGAAGAACGCCCGTGAGGCGCTGCGTAACAGCGACCCGGCCAAGCTGGACGTCCAGGACGTCAAGATCGAGGGCGACGTGGCCACCGTCGAGGCCCTGGTGACCGTGCCCGGCGACTTCGAGCGGACCGACACGCTCAAGCTCGTGCGTGAGAGCAACACCTGGAAGTTCGACGGCTCGACCGTCGGCGCCAAGCAGGAGAAGAGCTAACTCCGTCGCCCGCCGCAGCGGCGGGCGATCACCGGGCGGCCGACCGGAGCGGCCGCACCGGGCGGCCGATCGTTTTGAGACGGCGTCTCAGCCGAACTGCGGGTCCTGGCCGTAGACCCGGCGGTAGTAGGCCCGGTACTCGTCGGTCGCCACCAGCGGCTTCCACCAGTGCGGATGGTCGCGGTACCAGTGGACCGTCGACTCGAGCCCGCCCTCGTCGACGTCGACCCGCGGCTTCCAGTCGGAGATCGCCTGCAGCTTCGACGAGTCGAGGGCGTAGCGGAAGTCGTGGCCAAGGCGATCCTCGACGTGCTTGATCTGCTCGGTCGAGGCGCCGGTCAGGCGGATGATCTCGTCGACCACCGCGACGTTGACCTTCTCCTTGGCCCCGCCGACGTTGTAGGCCTGGCCGGACACGCCGTGGGTCAGCACCGCGTGGATGCCGGACGCGAAGTCGTCGACGTGCAGCCAGGTGCGCACCTGCTGACCGTCGCCGTAGATCGGCAGCGGGCCGCCGTGCATCGCGTTGAGGCTCATCACCGGGATCAGCTTCTCGGGGAACTGCCGCGGGCCGTAGCAGTTGGAGCCGCGGGCGATCACGACGTCCTGGTCGTAGGTGTGGTGCGCGGCGAGCACCATCAGGTCGGCCCCGGCCTTCGACGCCGAGTACGGCGACGACGGCTCCAGCGGGTGCTCCTCGGTGAAGGCGCCGTCCTCGATCGACCCGTAGACCTCGTCGGTCGAGACCTGGACGTAGCGGACGCCGCGTCGGCGGGCCTCCTCGACCAGCGTGTAGGTGCCGAGCGCGTTGGTCAGCACGAACGCCTGGGCGTCGAGGATCGAGCGGTCGACGTGCGTCTCGGCGGCGAAGTTGACGATCGCGTCGACGCCGGCCGTGGCCTGCTCGACCGCGCCGGGATCCTCGATCCGGCCGACGATCAGCTCGACGCCGAGCCCCTCGAGGTTCTCGCGGCGTCCGGCGTAGGTCAGCGCGTCCAGCACGACCACGTCGTCGCCGGCTGCCACGCGCTGGTGCACGAACGCCGATCCGATGAACCCGGCGCCACCACAAACAAGGAGCTTCATCGCCCGCGAAGGCTACGCGATGGCCGCCGAACGTCGCTCACCCGTGGGCCGGGTCGCCCGTCGACGTAGGTGCCGTCCGCTCGGGGCCGTCGACCCGCTGCGGCACAGCGGACCCTCAGGGGTGCGCCGCGTTGACCTCGATCAGGTGGGCGGCCAGGCCGTCCTGCCAGCGCGGCAGCCGCGGGACGTCGGAGCGCGTCGTGCCGAGCACGCTCCAGGCCGGCCGCGGAGCCGGCCGCGGGAAAGCCTCGGTGGTGACCGGCCGGACCTCGGTGGTCGCGCCGATCAGGGCTATCGTCTCGGCCGCCAGGCCCCACCAGGTGACCTGGCCGGCCCCCGCCAGGTGCGCGATCCCGGTCGCGTCGGTTCCGGCGACCTGCACCAGCGCCGCCGCCAGGTGCCCGGTCCAGGTCGGCGATCCGGTCTGGTCGTCGACCACGTCGATCGCGTCCCGCTCCCCCGCCAGCCGGACCATCGTGTCGACGAAGTTGCCGCCGCCCTGCCCGAACAGCCAGGCGGTGCGGCAGATCAGGTGGTTGGGGTTGTGCTCCGCGACCAACTGCTCGCCGACCAGCTTGGTCCGTCCGTAGGCGCTGCGGGGCGCGGTCGGCGCGTCCTCCGCGTACGGCGCGCCGCCGTTCCCGGCTCCGTCGAAGACGTAGTCGGTCGAGACCTGGACGATCCGGGCGCCGAGCGCGGCACCGACCTTGGCCAGGTTGCCGGCGCCCTCGCCGTTGACGGCCAGCGCCTGCTCGTCGAGCGCCTCGGCGGGGTCGACGTCGGTCCAGGCGGCGCAGTTGACGACCACCGTCGGCGAGACG
>CAZFIQ010000014.1:20688-28787 GCA_964519185.1 uncultured Patulibacter sp. | reverse complement strand
TCGAGATCGACGACGACCGCCGCCGGCTGTCGCTCTCGGTCAAGCGGGTCGAGGGCCAGGTCCTGCCGCGTCGCGAGGCGTCGGCCGACTCCGGCGATCAGCTCGCGCACACGTCGGGGGGCGACGAGACCGCCTACACCTCCAGCGACGAGGGCTTCAGCGAGGCCCCGGCCGCCGAGGTCGAGGAGGCCGACGACGCTCCGGCGGAGACCGCCGACGACGCTCCGGTGGAGTCCGCCGACGAGACGGCGGACGAGGCTCCGGCCGCCGAGGCTCCGGCGGAGACCGCCGACGAGACCGCGGACGAGGCTCCGGCCGCCGAGGCCGATGCCGCCGACGAGGCTCCGGCCAACGAGGACGAGCAAGCCTGAGCGGCCTCGGTGCGCGCTGCGCACCACTGATCGGTACCTGCGGCCCGCCTCTGGCGGGCCGCAGTCGTTCTGGGGCGAGGCACGGACGCTGCCCGGTGCGGCCCGGCGCCTGTGCCCGTCGAGTTCGGCGCGACCATTCGACGCAACTCGACGGGGATGCCGCCGTGACCTCCGGCAAGCACCGTGGGACTGCGCGCGACGACGGGTCGCAGCGCTACCGTCTGGGGCGATGGAAGTTCCGTTCGTAGGTCTGACCGGCGGCCTGGCCGCCGGGAAGTCGACGGCACTGGCCGCCCTCGAGCGGCTGGGCGCCCGCACCCTCTCCACCGACGCCGTGGTCCACGAGCTGTACACGGAGGCCGAGCTGCGCGACGCGGTCGTCGCCCGCTGGGGCCCGGAGGTCGCGCCCGACGGCACGGTCGAGCGCGCGCGGGTCGCGGAGCGGGTCTTCGCCGACGACGCCGAACGGAAGTGGCTCGAGTCGGTGATCTGGCCGATGGTCGGCGCGAAGGTCTGGGCGTTCCGCCAGCAGGCCGAGGCGGCCGACCTGGCACCGGTCGCGGCCGTCGTCGAGACGCCCTTCCTGTTCGAGGCCGGGATGGAATCGGGGTACGACGCGACGATCGCCGTGATCGCGCCGGAGGCGGTGCGCGCCGAGCGGGCCGCCGAGCGCGGCCACCACGGCGTCGACGAACGCAACTCCCGGCACCTCTCGCAGGAGGAGAAGGCGGCCCGGGCGACCTACATCGTCGTCAACGACGGCTCGATCGACCGTCTGGAGCAGCGACTGCGGGCGGTCCTGGACGACCTCGTCGGCGTGCCGTCGTGAGCGGCGGAGGACCGCGGCGCCCGCGCTCGGCCAGTGCCGCGCGGGCCGGTGACCGTCGCGCCGACGGTGGACGTCCCGCCGCGTCGCGTCGGACATCGTCGTCCCGCGGGGGTGGCTCGTCGGGGCGGGGCGCGTCCGCGTCGCGGGGCCGGACGCCCGCCGGCCGGACGCGCGTCGGCAACGGATGCCTGCCCGTGCTGCTGATGGCCGTGCTGCTGCTGGGCCTGGCCGGGGCGGCCTTCCTGGTCTTCCGGCCTCAGGTCCAGGACGCGGTCGACACCATCCGGTTGCCGCTCCACCACACGGAGCTGATCCGCGAGCAGGCGGCGGAGAAGGGGCTCGACCCGGCGCTGGTGGCGGCGGTGATCTACGCCGAGTCGCGGTTCCGCGACAACCAGGAGTCGTCGGCCGGAGCGATGGGCCTGATGCAGGTGACCCCGGACACCGCGCGCGACATCGCCCGCGAGTCGGGCGCCAACACCTTCGAGATCGGCGACCTGCACACGGCGGAGGTCAACGTCCGCTACGGCACGTGGCGCCTGCGCGACATGCTGCAGCGGTTCGACGGCGACACCGCGTTGGCGGCCGCCGGCTACAACGCGGGCCCGGGCAACGCCGCCAAGTGGAAGGCCGAGGCCGACGCCCGTGGGGAGCCGTTCCGGATCGACGAGATCCCGTTCCCGGAGACGCGACACTACGTGCAGAAGGTGCTGCAAGCGCAGAAGGACTACCGCAAGACGTACGCGAAGGAGCTCGGCCTGCGATGACCATCCCCGTCAGCTCGAAGCCGGCCGGGCCGGAGCGGTTCGACGGGGCCCGCGTCGAGCGGGTGCGGCGCGTCGACGCGCAGCTGCGCCAGCGGCTGCTGACGATCTGGACCGACGTCAGCAACGCCGGCGGCTGGGTCGGCTTCGTGCCGCCGGTCGACCGGCACGACGTCGCCCCGGCGCTCGACGCCGCGCTGCGGCGGATCCACGACGGCCGCGACTGGCTGATCGTGGTGCGGGTGCCCAACGCGCAGAAGCCCGGAGATCCCGTCGTGCCGTCGCCGGTCGGCCCCGGCCTGCTCGCGCCCGACGAGGAGACCGTCGCCGGCTTCACGATCGTCGCCGACAACGACCGCCTGCTGTCCGAGCACTGGCGGTGGGTGATCCGCGTCCAGGTCCACCCGGACTTCCAGGGCGCCCAGCTCGGTGGCGTGCTGCTCGACGGCGTCGCCCGGATCGCGAGCGACGCCGGGCTCGAGAAGCTGCTGCTGACGGTCCGCGGCGGTGAGGGCCTGGAGGCCTTCTACGCGCGGGTCGGATACCGCGAGGTCGCCCGGATCCCCGGCGCGATCCGGGTTGCTCCGGGCGACGATCGCGACCAGGTGATCCTGGTCCACGAGCTGACCGATGACCCGTCCGGCTGAGCCGCGCGCTCGTCGTCTCGTCGTGGCGGTCCGACGGGTGGGCCGCGACGATCGGGCGGCCGGGGAGCTCGGGTCAATTATGGGAATGGGTCTTATTATCTGGTAGGCTCGCCCGATGCTTGGGCCCGTCGTCCGGCGGCTGGCCGCCGTTCTCCTGCTCGCTGTGCTCGCCGCGTTGCCCGCCTGCGGGGGCGAGCGGCTCTCGGCCGCCGACGACCGGCTGCAGGTGGTGACGACCACCGGCCTGCTGCGCGACCTGGTCGCCAACGTCGGCGGGGATCGGGTTCGCGCGGCGAGCATCGTCCCCGACGGGGCCGATCCCCACGCCTTCGAGCCGACGCTGCGCGGGGTCCGCGACGTGGTCTACGCCGACGTCGCGTTCAGCAACTACATGCTGCTCGAGCAGCACGGGATCATCAAGACGCTCGACGCGAACCTGCGCGACGGCGTGCCGAACGTGTCGCTGGCCGAGGACGCGGTCAAGTACGCGGCCGAGATCATCCCGTTGGTCGAGAACGTCAACCTCGACACGATCTGGCTGGGCCTGCGGGCCCGCGGACGCGGCGAGCGCCACGGCGCGACCCGGACCAGCGACGTGCGGCTGTCGGCCGTCGCCGCGTCGGGGCCGGGGGACGTCTTCGGCTACCTGACCGGGTCGTTCGGCCAGCCCGAGGTCTTCTTCGACTCCAGCGACGGGTTCGACGCGACCGACGGCTTCCGTGACGACACTGCGCGGCTGCCGGTCGACGCCCACACCCACATGTCGTGGGTCTTCACCGCGCCGGGCGTCTACCGCGTGCGGTTCGCGGCCAGCCTCCAGGTCGATCCGACGTCGCGGCCGCTCCCGCTCGGCGAGGCGACCTTCACGTTCGCCGTCGGGGTTCCGCCGTCGGCGGCGGGGAAGCCCGGCGCCACGGTGCTCGTCCAAGGCCACGCCGACCTGACCGTGGACCTCGACCGCGGCGGGATCGTCGCGCTTCACGACCCGGCCGGCGGCGGCGAGCGCGCGCAGCGCGCGCTCGCCGCCGACGACGTCGTGATCTCGGTTCCGCCGAAGGCCCTGGCCGAGATCCCGGGCGAGCCCGCGTTCCGGTTCCTCGGCCGGGCCGGGAGCCCGATCTACCAGCTGCCGCAGGCGGTCCTCGGCAAGCACGTCCACGGCGAGATCGACCCGCACCTGTGGCAGAACGTGCGCAACGCGATGGCCTACGTCGAGCTGATCCGCGACACGCTGATCGACGTCGACTCCGCCGGGGCCGGCGACTACCGGCGGAACGCCGCCGACTACCTGACGCGGCTGGAGCAGCTCGACGATCACGTCCGCCGCCAGGTCCGCGCGATTCCGCGCGACCGCCGCCAGCTGGTCACCACCCACGACGCGTTCGGCTATCTCGGCAAGGCCTACGGGGTCGCGATCGCCGGCTTCGTCACGCCCAACCCGGCGGTCGAGCCGTCGTTGGCGGATCGCCGCAAGCTGCTGCGAACGATCCGCGACCTGCAGGTCCCCGCCGTCTTCCTGGAGCCGAACTTGGCCGCCCGCTCGTCGACGCTCGAGGAGGTCGCACGGGACGAGGGCGTCGCGGTCTGTCCGATCTACGGGGACACCCTCGACGACCACGTGACGAGCTACGTCGAGCTGATCCGCTTCAACGCCGACTCGCTGCGGCGGTGCCTGTCGTGACCCCTTCGCTCAAACCCAACATTCTGAAACAGGTCCCAAGGAGCACCGATGACGAGTAGGCCACGAGCCGTCCTCCTGGCCGCGGCGCTGGTCGCCGCGCTCGGCCTCGCCGGCCCTGCCGCAGCCGCCGACGAGGACCCCAACCTGGACCAGTCGATCCGCTCCGAGCAAGCGGTCGCCGACGGCGAGAAGACGCTTGCGGACGGTCACGTCGACGTCGGTCCGCGGTTCGTCGGCGGCCGCTGGACGCTGCTGATCCACGACGACCAGGCCAAGGCAAAGTCCGGTGCCTCCAGCGTCTGGCGGCGTCCCGAGCGGACCGTCCTGCGGGTCACCGACGCCGCGCGGCAGACGGTCCCCGACGACCCGACCTACGGCTTCCTGCCGGCGAAGCCGGGGGAGCGGGTCCACGTCGTCCCGCAGACGCAGGACCCCGACGTGGTCTGGGTCGGCTGGAACACCCAGGACCCCTCGACGATGGAGCGGATAGACCGCGGCGTGACGATGACGCTGACCGGCGTCTCGGGCCCCGGCGACCTGGTCGTCTACCTGCAGTCCGGCGACTTCGGCGACCCGCAGGTGCTGTGGGACTCGACCGCGGATCCGAAGCCGGCCTGGGTCGACGACGACACCCACACCCACGCCAACTGGGTCTTCTCGCGGCCCGGCGTCTACCTGGTGCGGGTGCGGATCGACGCCGAGCTGGTCGACGGCACCACGGTCAGCGACGTCCGCGACCTGCGGTTCGCGGTCGGGAACGGGGCGAAGCCCGCCGACGCGCTGGCGGCCCGGTGGACGGGCCCGGAGCCGGCGGCCGCAGTGGCGGACGCTTCGAGCGAGCCCGCGGGCGCCTCCGACGACGGGGGCGGTGGATCGGGCGGACTGATCGTCGTGCTCGCGGTGATCGCCGTGGCCCTGGCGCTCGGGCTGGTGCTGGCGGCGACGGTCGTGCGCGAGCGGCGGGCCCGGTCCGCGGCGCGGGCCGGAGCGGGGGACGCGGACGAGAGCGCGTCCACGACGGGCGACGTCCGGACCGGGGACGACGCGTGAGCGCGGTGCTGCAGGTCGACCGAGTGACCGTGCGGCTCGGCGGCCGGGTCGCGGTCCACGATGCGACGCTGCGGGTCGACCGCGGCGAGCTGGTCGGGTTGATCGGCCCCAACGGCGCGGGCAAGACCACGCTGCTGCGGACCACGCTGGGGCTGCTGCGGCCCGACGCCGGGGGCGTCACCGTCGGCGGTCGCCCGGCGGCTCCGGGCCGGATCCCGATCGGCTACGTGCCCCAACGCCACGAGTTCGCCTGGGACTTCCCGCTGTCGGTCGAGCAGGTGGTGATGACCGGACGCACCGGGCGGCTGGGCGTGCGGCGGCGGCCCGGCGTCGCGGACTGGCGGGCGGTCGACGACGCGCTCGAGCGGGTGCGGATGACGGACCTGCGAGCCCGTCCGGCGGGCGAGCTGTCCGGCGGTCAGCGGCAGCGGGTGCTGGTGGCCCGCGCGCTGGCGCTGCAGCCCGACGTGCTGCTGCTCGACGAGCCGTTCACCGGCCTCGACATGCCGACCCAGGAGCTGCTCTCGGCGCTGTTCGCGTCGCTCGCCCACGAGGGCCGCGCGGTGCTGATGACCACCCACGACCTGGCCGCCGCGGTCTTCGGCTGCGACCGGCTGGTGCTGCTCAACCGCACCGTCGTCGCCGACGGGACGCCGGCCGAGCTGGCCGACGACCCTGGGGTCTGGATGCGGACGTTCGGCGTCGGTGCCGAGAGCCCGCTGCTGCGGACGATCGGCCTGCTGCGGACGGAGCCACCGCCGCCGACGGCCGACGGCGTGAGCACGGCCCGCGGGGCGACGGCCTGATGTCCCCGGCGGAGTTCTTCGGGGACCTGCTCAACCCCGACCTGGCCTTCCTGCCGAAGGCGCTGCTGATGGCGACGATGTCCGCGGTCGTCTGCGGCGTGGTCGGCTGCTATGTCGTGCTGCGGGGCATGGCCTTCATCGGCGACGCGGTGGCCCACGCGGTCTTCCCGGGGCTCGCCGTGGCGTTCGTGCTCGGCGGCGGCCTGGTGCTCGGCGGCGTGGTCGCCGGCGTGGTCACGGCGATCCTGATCGCGGTCTTCTCGCAGAACCGCCGGCTCAAGGAGGACGCGGTGATCGGGGTCTTCTTCGTCGCGTCGTTCGCGCTGGGGATCGTGGTGATCTCGCGCGCGGCGGGCTACGCGGGCTCGCTCCAGCAGTTCCTGTTCGGGTCGATCACCGGCATCCCCATCGCCGCCCCGGTGACGACGTCGCGGTCGGGGGTGCTGGTGCTCGGCGTCCTGCTGCTGCTCCACAAGGAGCTGGTGACGGTCTCGCTCGACCGCGAGTCGGCGCGGGCGATGGGCGTGCCGGTCTTCTGGCTCGACCTGGTGCTCTACGTGCTGGTCACGCTCGCCGTGGTGATCAGCGTCCAGACGATCGGCAACATCCTGGTCCTGGCGCTGCTGATCACGCCGGCGGCGACGGCGCGGCTGCTGACCGACCGGCTCGCGGTGATGATGCTGCTGGCGCCGGCGATCGGGGCGCTGGCGGCGCTGGTCGGGCTCTACGTGTCGTGGTCGTGGGACTACCCGACCGGCGGCACGATCGTGCTGATCCTGACGGCGTGGTTCCTGGTCGCGTGGTTCCTCGCGCCGCGGCAGGGCGTGCTCGCCAAGCGCCGGCGGCGGGGCGCGGTGGCCGACGCCGAGCCGATCCGCGGGGACGCGGTGGCGGGATGACCGCGGGGCGGCGTGGGCGTCGTCGCGGGTGGGTCGCGGGCACCGTTCCGTCGGACGCGGCGCCGCGCGTCGTCAGCGTGTGGCGGTGATCAGGCGGTGCGGCGGCATCAGGATCCACCAGCGGCCGCCGCGCTGCACGTCACGGAAGCCCGCGGCGGCGAGATCGGCGGCGAGCGCGCCCGTGCGGAACGGCTCGAGCAGCGCGACGCGTCCGCCGGGAGCGACGACCCGCGCCAGCTCCTCGATCGCCTCGCGGCGCGCGGCGCGGCCGGGCAGCGACGCCAGGCAGTCGCGGGAGACGGCCAGGTCCATGCTCGCGTCGGCCAGCGGCAGCTCGCGCACGCTACCGGTCAGGATGCTGACCTTCTTGACGCCGGCCAGCTGGAGGGTCTGCTTGGCCAGGGCGCGGCCGGTCGGCTGGAGCGCGCTCTCGACCCAGGAGTCGACGCCGACGACCGAGCCCCGCGGCAGCCGTACGGCGAGCCCCGCGCAGAGCAGGCCGCTGCCGCAACCCAAGTCGACCGCGCGCTCGTCACCGCGGAGGTCGAGCCCGTCGAGCATCCGGTCGGCGGCCCGGACCTTGGTGGTGCGTGACGTGCGGAACAGCCCGGCGCTGATCACGAAGACGGCGACGAAGGCGACCAGCAGGACGAGGATCACCAGGCCATTGGGGCCACCCAGGTCGCCGAGCACGACGGCGAGCACCAGCGCGAGCACGCCGATCCCCATCCCGGCGCCGAGGGTGCCGCGCGCCTGGCGCGGACGGTCGAGGCCGTAGGGGAAGTTCTGGTCGAACTCGGCGCGGGACATCCCGAAGCAGGGTACGACGTGGCGCTCGGCCGGGCGATCCGCTAGTTTCATGAGAATGAGAACTAGTCTTATTAACTCGCGGCGCGCCGGTGACGTTCCGGGCGGGCGGCGGGGGGCGGCGCGCACCGCCGGTCTCGGGGCGGCCGCCGGCGTCGCGCTGCTGGCGGCGGCCGCTGGTCCGGCTGCGCTCGGCCCCGTCGCGGTGGGACCGGGTACCGCGTCGGCCGCGACCACGACCCTCA
>CAZFIQ010000014.1:1218-20678 GCA_964519185.1 uncultured Patulibacter sp. | reverse complement strand
CCTCAGCCAGGGCCACGTCGACGCGGTCGCCGCGCGGCTCGTCGGTGGGCGCCTGCGCTTCCAGGTCAAGGACGACACCGGATCGCGCGTCCGCTGGCGCAACCCGGGCGACGTGGTGATCAGGGTCGGGGCGAACGCCCGCTACCGGTTGCCGAGCGGCTCGGCGCTGTCGTTCCTCGGCCGTCCCGGCCAGGCCGTCTGGCTGATCCCGCAGACGCAGAAGCGCGGCGTGGTCTGGGCCGGCTGGAACACCGAAGAGGTCTCGTCCCGGCAGCTGCGCGGTCCGGTCGGCTGGCGGCTCGACCGTGTCCGTGGGCCGGGCCGGGTCGCCATCTACCAGACCGGATCGTTCGGCAAGCCGAGCGTCTTCTTCAATTCGGCCCGGCGCACCCCGCAGTCGCGGACGATCCCGCTCGGCGTCCACGCCCACGGCAACTGGGCCTTCACCGCCCGCGGGACCTACCGGATGACCTTCACGCTGTCCGCGACGACGCGGGCCGGCCAGCGGCTCAGCGACACCCAGACGTTGACGCTTCGCGTCGGCTGAACCTTCCCGAACCCGGCGGGACCAGCCGCGTCACGACGCCGGCCGGTCCCCGGGGCGCCCCGAGCGGCGCCCGCACTCCGATCCCCCGAACGAGCAAGGAGCTCCTTCCGATGACCCTCCGCGTGCCCACCCTGCGGCTCGCCGCCGTCGCCCTGACGGCGCTCGCGATCCTGCTGGCGCTCGTCGCCGGCTCCGCGACCGCGCGACCCTACGTCCTGACCAAGGGGCACATCGACGCCCTGTCGCCAACGATCGAGGACGGCAAGCTGCAGCTGCGGCTCGCCGACGACACCCTGATCCACGGCCCCGAGAGCCACGTGATCCGCGACGTCGACGACGTCCTGCTGAACCTCCACGACGGCGCCAAGCAGACGATCCCGACCCTGCCGCCGGCCTACGCCTTCCTCGGCCTGCAGAACGGCGACGACCACTGGACCGTCGAGCTGAGCGGGATGAACCAGAACACCGTGATCTGGCCCGGCTGGGACACCCAGCACGAGTCGGTCCACAGCCAGATGGACGAGCTCGCTCCGAACCAGCGCTTCCGCTTCCGGCTGGTCCAGGCGGTTCGCCCGTCCGGCGCCGGCGTGCACCTCTGGGATACCGATCCGTTCGGCGCCCCGCGGCTGTTCGCGAGCACCTCGGAGGGTGCCTGGAACGCGGCCGCGTGGCCCGGTGTGACCGGTCCCAACGGGTGGTCGACCGCGTACCAGCACCAGCACTCCGCCTGGTCGTTCAGCAAGCCCGGCCTCTACCAGCTGACCTTCGGCGTCGAGGCCCGTAAGGACGGCGCGCCGCTGTCCGCGTCGGCCGACTACGTCTTCTACGTCGGCGACCTGCCGAACCCGACCGCGGTGAACGGCGGCCTGCCGCAGCTGTCGCTCGGGGGCCTGGAAGACCACTACGAGGTCGGCGACACGGTCACGCTGACCACGACCCAGGCGCCGGCCACGGGCGAGGACCACTTCCACTGGTACACCCGCTGCGGTGACGACGAGGCGTGGAAGACCGTCTCGGGCGCGCTGGCCGCCAGCCACTCGTTCGCCGCGACGGCCGAGCTCGACGGCTGCCTGGTCCAGGCCCGGCTGTTCGATCACGATCATGCGCTGCTCGCGCTGACCACGCCGGAGCGGCTGGTCGTCCACGACCACGGCGCGGGCGAGCCGGCGACCACGCTGACGATCGAGGGGCTGAAGCACCACTACCACCCGGGTGACGTCGCGACGCTGACCGCGAAGCAGGACCCGGATACCGGCGAGGACCACTGGCACTGGTTCCTGAAGTGCGGCGACAACCCGTGGACCGTGGTCAACGGCGCGCTGACGGCGACCCTGAGCCTGCCGCTCGAGCAACGTCACCACGGCTGCCTCGTCCAGGCCAAGCTCTACGACCACGACCATCAGGTGATCGCCGAGTCCGAGCCGGTCGCGCTGGCGGTCGAGGACCACGGCGACCACGGCCACGAGCCGCCCGCGCCGCAGCCCGACCCGACGCCGCAGCCGGAGCCCCTGCCGCTGCCGCTCCCGGGTCCGAGCCCGGCTCCGCCGGTGACGCCCGCGCCCGCGAGCGTCGGCCTGACGGTGACCCGTCCGTCGCGCGCCGTGCGGAGCGGCAGCCTGCGCCGCAGCGGCAACGTCGCGGTCCGCGTCCGCACCGACGGTGCCGCGCGGGTCCGGACGACCGTCCGGATCACCGCGGCCGACGCCCGCCGGATCGGCCTCCGCGTCAAGCGTGGCGCGAAGCAGCTGACGCTCGGCACCGCGACCCGCCAGGTCCGGCGGGCCGGGAACGCCACGCTGAAGGTCCGGCTGAAGGCCGCGCACCGTCGTGCGTTCGCGAAGGTCCGCGGCACCGTGCGCCTGCGGGTCACCACGACCGCAGCCGCTGCGGACCGCAAGACCGCGTCGCGCACGACCGTGGTCAAGGTCCGGCGCTGATTCCCCGCGGTGGGGCGCGGCTGATTCCGGCCGCGCCCCGCCGCCCCGTATCCGAACCGAGAGGATCCCGATGTCGTTGCTCACCCCGGTCCGGCGCACGTTGCTCGCAGCGCTCGCCCTGGTCACCGTTGGGGTCACCCCGGCCCCCGCCGCCACCCTCGACGCGGGCCACGTCGACGCGTTGGCGCCCCAGCTGGTCGGCGATCAGCTGCAGCTGAAGGTCAAGGACGACACCGTCCGTCCCGCCGTCGTCCGCGACGTCTCCGACGTCCTGTTCGTGGCGAAGGCCGAGGCCCAGGTCCCGGTGCCGACCGGGGGCGACTTCGCGTTCCTCGGCGGGGGCGGGGCCCGGGTCTCGATCCTGCCCCAGACCCAGGACCCGCGGCTGGTCTGGCCCGGCTGGTCGACCGAGAGCGCCTCGCTGATCGGCCGGTTCAGCGGGCCGCTGCGGTTCGCGCTGGAGCAGGTCGACGGGCCGGGGCGGTTCCACCTGTTCGCGTCCGATCCGTTCGGCGGGATCGGCCAGCGGTTCGCGTCGTCGTCGCCCGACGCGTCGTTCCCGACCACCAACGCCTGGACGGTCGGCCTGCGCGAGCACGTCCATGCCAACTGGGCGTTCTCGGTCCCCGGCGAGTACGCGCTGCGGTTCCGGGTCAGCGGGACGCTGGCCGGTGGCGGTGAGGTCTCCGACGTCCAGACCTACCGCTTCCGGGTCGACGGGGCGGGCGGCGGCGCGGGCGGACCCGGCGGTGACGGGGGCGGATCGGGCGGTGGGTCGGGATCGGGCTCCGGCAGCGGTGCGGGATCGGGCCCCGGGTCCGGCGCGGGGAGCGGCGGCGGGTCGGGCACGGGAGCTTCCGGGTCGAGCGGGGGATCGCGGTCGTCGGCTCCGGTCACGATCGCCAACCCGCGCCTGAACCTGCGCGACGGCCGGATCGCGCTGCGGATCCGCTGCCGGGCGGCATCTACCTGCCGTGGCGCGGTCCGCCTGCGCACGGTCGGTCGCCTGCGCCACGACGGCCAGCGCCGCGTGACCACGATCGCGCGCGGGGACTACCGCGTCGTGGCGGGTCGTACGGCGACGGTCCGCGTGCGCCCGGCGGCGGCGATCCGCCGGACCCTGGCGGCGCGCTCGTCGCGGACGGTTGCGCTGCGGGTGACCGCGTCGCCGCGGCCGAGCGGCGAGCGGGCGACATCCCGCCGTCTGACGTTGCGGGTGTGATGACGCAGGGCCGGCCGCTGGCTCTTCCTGCACACACGGCGCGAGCCTGGAGGGGCGTGCGCAACGACGTTCGCCACCCCAGCCTGGTTGCGCACGCCGCTGGCGACGCCGCCTGCGTGCGCAACCATGTCGGGCGGTCGGGCCTGGTGTCGCCCCACCGCTGGGTGGGCCCGCCTACCGTCCTGGCTGGCAGGTCCGGTAGGTCCGGGTGACCGTCACGGTGCGGGCCTTGCTGCGGCCCGCCGCGGCGATCCGCACGCGGACCCGCAGGGTGTAGCGGCCGGCCGGCGCGCCGCGCAGGTCGACGTTCACCGTGCTGCGGGTCCGCGTGGCGTTGCGGGCCTTCCAGCCCTGCGGGCCGCTCAGCCGTGCCGACACGATCCGCGCGCGGGACGGGGCCGCCGGGACCCGCAGGCCGGGCCCGCCGCGGCCGCGCAACAGACGCGTGGTGAAGCGGCGCTCGCTGAGACAGACCGGGGCGACGGGCGGCTCGGGGGTCGTGACCGGCGGGACCGGGGCCGGCGGCACGGGGAGCGTCGGCGGCTCCGGCGTGGTGACCGGCGGATCGGGCGTGATCGGGCCGGGCGGCAGCGGCGGCGCGGCGACCCGCACGCTCGCGGTGGCCCGGTCGTTCGCCGTGTCCGGGTCGTGCTCGGTCGCGGCGACCTGGACGTCGAGCTCGACGTCGCCCGCCACGCTGGGGACGACGGTCAGCGTACGCTGGAGGTCGTCGCCGTCGGCGAGCGCACCGAGGTCGCAGGTCACCGTCGTGGTGCTGACGGCACAGTCGGCGGGCGCGTCGTCGACCGCGAGCCCGGCGGGCAGCTCGCTCGTCAGGGTGGCGTCGGTGGCCGGTGACGGGCCGTCGTTGCGGGCGCCGAGCACGACGTCGAACGGCACGCCGACGGTGGCGTCGTCGGGCGCGTCGATCGTCGCCGCGAGGTCGGCGACCGGCTCGATCTGCAGCGTCGCGGTGGCGCTGTCGTTGGCGGGGGCCGGGTCGACGGCCGGAGCCGCGACCGTCGCGTCCAGCGTCAGCGTGCTGCTGCCGGGAACGATCCCACGCACGACGATCTGACCGTCCACGGATTGCCCGGCTGGAATCGTGCCGGCGTCGCAGACCAGATCGTCGCCGGGGCCCGCGGGCGGGGTGCAGGCCAGATCGTCGCCGCCGGCCGAGACCAGCTCGAGGCCAGCGGGCAGCGCTCCGCGGACGCTGACGTCGGCCGCCTCCGGGCCGGCGTTGGCGACCGTCACGGCTTGGGTGGCGACCTCGCCGAGCAGGAGCGTGTCGGTCGCCGGGCTGAGCGTCAGCGACACGTCCGCCGTCAATCCGTCGACCAGCGAGACGTCGTCGATCAGGTACGCGACCGCTGCCGGCGAGCTCGGGGTGCTGAAGTCGAACCGCAGTGGCTGGGCCGTCCCGTCGAACGCGCTCGCGGGAACCGGGATCTCGATCCGGGTGTACGTCCCGTAGGGGTGACTGGCCTGCTCGGGGTCGCCGTCGGTGACCTCGTCGACGAACGCGAACCGTTCCACGCCGCCCAGTGAGACCCGGAGCGTCGCCCCGGCGCGCGGTCGCGCGGCGTGCAGCCAGAACGAGAGCACCGCCGGCGTGCCCGCCGGGACGGTCACCTGCTGCTGCAGGTGTGCGACGTCCGCGTTCGTGCTGCCTCCGAACCAGATCCAACCGCCCCCCGAACGGGGATGGACCCGGCCGTCGGAGGTCTGGCATGAGGGAACGTCGCAGCCCGAGAAGCCGAATTCGGCGCCGACGTCCTCCCAGTGGGGGCTGGGCACGCCGGCCTCGAAACCACCGTCCGTCACATACTCGGCGGACGCCACGGCTGGTTGGGCGGCGAGCAGGGCGAGTGCGACCGCGGTCATGGCCGCTATTGCACGTAGGACGCGTACACCAAGGGTCATCCGCGGATACTCGCAAACATCGTCGGGGGAGCGGGCCGATCGGCGTTGGCGGGTGCACGCGACTGATCGGCGGTTCCCGTCCTCGCCGGGCACCGAACAGACGTTCGCTCGTCCGTCGCGGCCGCTCGATACCCTCGAACGGATGCCCCCGTTCAAGCTCGCCGAAGGCTGGACCCCGAAGGCCGACCAGCCGCACGCGATCGACGAGATCGTCAAGAGCGTGGAAGCCGGCGCGCCGTTCACGACGCTGCTCGGCGCCACCGGCACCGGCAAGACGATGACGATGGCCGCCTCGATCGAGCGGTTGCAGCGTCCCGCGCTGGTGCTGGCCCACAACAAGACCCTGGCGGCGCAGCTCTGCAACGAGTTCCGCACCTTCTTCCCGCAGAACGCGGTCGAGTACTTCGTCAGCTACTACGACTATTACCAACCGGAGGCGTACGTCCCGTCGAAGGACCTCTACATCGAGAAGGACTCCTCGATCAACGAGGAGATCGACCGGCTGCGCCATGCCGCGACGGCCGCGCTGTTCGCCCGCCGCGACGTGGTGATCGTCGCCTCGGTCTCGGCGATCTACGGCCTCGGGTCGCCGGACACCTACGACCGCAACCTGATCGTGGTCAAGCGCGGCGACCTGGTCGACCGCGACGAGCTGCTGGCCAAGCTCGTCCACATCCAGTACCAGCGCAACGACACGGCGCTGGCGCGGGGCACGTTCCGGGCGCGTGGCGAGACGGTCGAGATCTTCCCCGCCTACGCCGAGACCGCCTACCGGATCACCCTCTTCGGCGACGAGGTCGAGCGGCTCCAGCACGTCGACACGCTGACCGGCGAGTTGCTGGAGGACGATCTGGAGCACATCGCGATCTGGCCGGCGTCGCACTACACCACCCCCGAGGGCCAGATGGAGCGGGTGGTCCACGAGATCGGCGTCGAGCTGGAGGAGCGGATCAAGCAGCTCGAGGCGGAAGGCAAGCAGCTGGAGAGCCACCGGCTGCAGCAGCGGACCCGCTACGACATGGAGATGCTGCGGGAGATGGGCTTCTGCAACGGCATCGAGAACTACTCGCAGATCACCGACGGCCGCAAGCCCGGTGAGCGCCCGTACTGCCTGCTCGACTACTTCCCGGACGACTTCGTCTGCTTCCTCGACGAGTCGCACCAGACGATCCCGCAGATCGGCGGCATGTACGAGGGCGACCGCTCGCGCAAGCAGACGCTGGTCGACTACGGCTTTCGCCTGCCCAGCGCGCTCGGCAACCGCCCGCAGACCTTCGACGAGTTCCTCTCGATCACGCCGCAGATGGTGATGGTCTCGGCGACGCCCGGCGCGTTCGAGCAGGCTCGGGCGGAGCACGTCGTCGAGCAGATCGTGCGGCCGACCGGGATCGTCGACCCGCAGGTCGAGGTCCGGCCGACGCGCGGCCAGGCCGACGACCTGATGAACGAGATCCGCCAGCGGGTCGACCGCGACGAGCGCGTGCTGGTCACCACGCTGACCAAGAAGATGGCCGAGGACCTGACCACCTACCTGCTGGAAAACGGCTTCAAGGTCCGCTACCTGCACAGCGACGTCGACACGCTCGAGCGGATCCAGATCATCCGCGAGCTGCGGCTGGGTGAGTTCGACGCGCTGGTCGGCGTCAACCTGCTGCGCGAGGGCCTGGACCTGCCGGAGGTCACGCTGGTGGCGATCCTCGACGCCGACAAGGAGGGCTTCCTGCGCGGCTCGACCGCCCTGGTCCAGACGATCGGCCGCGCCGCCCGCAACGTCGAGGGCCGGGTGATCATGTACGCCGACAAGCGGTCGGCGGCGATGGAGCAGGCGATCGGCGAGACCGAGCGGCGGCGGGCGATCCAGCAGGCGTACAACCGCGAGCACGGGATCACCCCGCAGACGATCGCCAAGGGCGTCAGCGACATCGGCGAGTTCCTGCAGAGCGAGTCGAAGCTGCCGAAGGGCAAGCGTCGCCGCAAGCAGCAGGAGGAGACCGACCAGCTGACGATCGAACAGCTCAACGAGCGGTTCGTCGCGCTCGAGGAGGAGATGCTCGCGGCCGCCGAGGAGCTGCGGTTCGAGCACGCCGCCGCGCTGCGCGACGAGCTGCGCGAGCTGAAGCAGGCGATCGACCGGCGTGAGGCAGCGGCGTAGCAGATCTGCTACGTTCGAGTCATGGCGACCATTCCCCAGCGCGAGTTGCGCAACAACGTCGGGGACGTGCTGCGGCGTGCGGAAGCGGGCGAGCGCATCGTGGTCACCGTCAACGACCGACCCGTCGCCGAGCTCGGTCCCGTGACTGGCACGCGGCCGGTCGCGACCCTGGCAACGCTCCGGGCGCTGGCCCCGGCCGACGACGCCTGGCTGGTCGACCAGCAGCGGATGCGCGACGAGGACCGTCAGCGCGCGGTCGATCCCTGGGCGTGACCCTGCTCCTCGACACCAGCGTGCTGATCTCGCCGCCGGCCGACGACGGTGACGGGGGCGATCCGATCTTCCTCAGCGCGATCAGCGTCGGGGAGCTGCACGCCGGCGTCGAGCTGGCGCGCGACGACACGCAGCGCAGCGCCCGCTTGGCCCGGTTGACTGCGCTGGTCTCGTCCGTCCCGGTGCTCGCGGTCGACGGTGCGGTGGCCGCGCGCTACGGCGAGCTGCGACGCGCGGCGGGACGAGCCCCGTCGAACGACCTCTGGATCGCCGCGACCGCGCTGGCGTACGACATGACGCTCGTGACGCGCGACGATCACCTGGCGGCGGTCCCGCTGGTGCGCGTGCGCCACGTGCGCTGACGACGGGACGCGGCGTTGGGCGTACCGAATCGAGCTACGGACGTGGGTAACGACCTCGGGGCAGGGGAGCGCGCCGCCACCGTCGTCGTGATCGGCGGTGGTCAGGCGGGCCTGTCGGCTGCGTACCACCTGAAGAAGCGCGGGTTCGTCAGCGTGATCGACGATCCGACGGCGGCGCGCAGCTTCGTGGTGCTCGACGCCGAAGGCGCGCCCGGCGGCGCCTGGCAGCACCGCTGGGCGTCGCTGCGGATGTCCACCGTCAACGGGATCTTCGACCTGCCGCGGTTCCCGAAGCCGGAGATCGACCCCGACGAGCCCAGCCGCACCGCGGTGCCGGCGTACTTCGCCGCCTTCGAGGAGCACGTCGGGCTGCCGATCCTGCGGCCCGTCCGCGCCACGGCCGTCCGCCCCGCGGACGAGCACCCGGACGGCGACCTGCTGGTCGAGACCTCCGACGGGACCTGGCGAACCCGGGCGATCGTCAACGCGACCGGTACCTGGGGCAACCCCGTGCGGCCGCGCTATCCGGGGCAGGAGACGTTCCGCGGACGCCAGCTGCACACCCGCGACTACGTCAGCGCGGACGAGCTGGCCGGGCTCCGCGTGGCGGTCGTCGGCGGGGGGATCTCGGCGCTGCAGCAGCTCGAGGAGATCTCGCGGGTGGCGACGGTGCGCTGGTACACGCGTCGTGAGCCGGTCTTCCGCGACGGCGAGTTCCGGGCGGAGGTCGAGGGACGGATGGTGATCGAGCGGGTCACCGCCGACGTCGAGGCTGGCAACCCGACCGGCAGCGTCGTGTCCTACACCGGCCTGCTCTGGACCCCCTACGCGCAGGCGGCCCGCGAGCGCGGGGCCCTGAACCGTCGGCCGATGTTCACCGCGATCGAGCCGGACGGCGTGCGTGAAGCCGACGGCGGCTTCAGCCCGGTCGACGCGATCCTCTGGGCCACGGGATTCAAAGCGGACCTGGCGCACCTGGACCCGCTGCGGCTGCGCAACGAGCGCGGCGGGATCACGGTCCACGGCACCGAGGTCGCCGACGAGCCTCGGGTCCACCTGATCGGATTCGGCCCGTCCCAGTCGACGGTCGGCGCCAACCGCGCGGGACGGGTGGCAGCGTGGGCGCTCGCCGAGCGGCTCGACGCCAGCGAGCGACGGAACCCGGCCGGCGAGGGCGCGCTGCAGTAGCGGCACCGGCTGCTGCGACCGTGGCCCGCACCGACGACGGGGCGCGGCGATTCTTCGCTGTTCCTCGCATTCCGGTCAGGAACCGTGCAGGCGCGCGCGAGAAGCTGACGGCGTACCTGGAGTCGACCGGAGGAGAGGATGTCCCACACGCGCCGCGGCGAGCAGCACCAGCCGCACCTCACGGTGATCTCGTCCTCGGACGGGGCACGGCCGGAGCCGCGCAGGCGACGGTCGGCGTCGCAGGCCGAGGGGAGACGGCCTGCGGCGGACCTCTCGCGCACGCACCGCTGGTGCGGCCGCGAGGAACCGTTGCCGCCGGCGGCCTGAGGGCCGCCTCGCTGAGACGGCCCCGAGCACGTGCTTCGCGCAGGACCGGATCCGAAGCACGTCGGGAGCGGGTCGGGGGGCCCGCTCCGTGGGGACGCCTCCGGCGACCGGGTACCGCGGGGAGGTCGATCGCGGTGGGGATGGGGCGTGTGCCATCTCCGCCGGGTCGGCCTCCTCGTTGTCGTTCCGCAGCGGAGCGTCGTGCGAGCCACGCGTCCGACCCGCCGACCCGCGTACCCTGCGGCTCATGCTCACCGCGACCGCCGCGCGCCTGCAGGGCTTCGGCACCACGATCTTCGCCGAGATGACCGCGCTGGCCGAGCGGATGGGCGCGATCAACCTGGGCCAGGGCTTTCCCGACGTCGACGGTCCGGCCGAGATCGTCGAGGTCGCCGCCCGCGCGCTGCGCGACGGGCCCAACCAGTACGCGCCCGGGCCGGGCACGCCCGAGCTGCGGCGCGCGGTCGCCGAGCACCAGCGTCGCTTCTACGGGATCGACCTGGACCCCGACCGCCAGGTCCAGGCGACCGTCGGCGCGACCGAGGGGATCGCCGCCGCGCTGCTCGGCCTGGTCGAGCCGGGCGACCCGGTGGTCGTCTTCGAGCCCTACTACGACAGCTACGCCGCGGGGATCTCGATGGCCGGCGGCGAGCGGCGGACGGTGCCGCTGCGGGCGCCGGACCTGGGCCTCGACGTCGACGCGCTGCTCCGGGCAGTTCGCGGTGACGGGGACGCGCCGGCGGCGCGCTTCCTGCTGCTCAACTCGCCGCACAACCCGACCGGCAAGGTCTTCGCCCGGGACGAGCTGGAGCGGATCGCCGCGGTCTGCCGCGACCACGACCTGATCGCGATCTGCGACGAGGTCTACGAGCACCTGGCGTTCGACGCCGAGCACGTCCCGCTGGCCACGCTCGACGGGATGGCGGAGCGGACGCTGACCGTGTCGTCGGGCGGCAAGACCTTCGCGCTGACCGGCTGGAAGGTCGGCTGGGCGACGGGACCGGAGCCCCTGGTGCGCGCGGTCGGGGCGGCCAAGCAGTACCTGTCGTTCTCCGGTCACGGCCCGCTCCAGCGCGGCATCGCCCACGGCCTGGGGCTGCCCTACGCGTTCTTCGCCGACGCCCGCGACGCGCTGCGGGCCAAGCGCGACCGGCTCTGCGCCGGGCTCGAGGCCGCCGGGCTGGAGGTCCTGCGGCCGCAGGGCGGCTACTTCGCCACCGTCGACGTGCGCTCGATCGGCGAGCAGGACGGCTACGCCTTCTGCCAGGCGCTGCCCGAGCGCGCGGGCGTGGTGGCGGTCCCGACGGTGGTCTTCTGCGACGACGAGGCGGTCGGCCGGCCGCTGGTCCGCTTCGCGTACTGCAAGCGCGACGACGTGATCGACGAGGCGGCGTCGCGGCTGGCGGGGCTGCGGAGCGCGGCGTGAGCGGGCCCGGACGCGCTGGGGCCGCCTCTCGGACCGCGGCTCGGCGAGCGCGGGGAGCGGGCCGGTGAGTGTCGTCCGCGCCGCCGCGCGTGACGCGATCCTCGCCTGGTACGGGGACGTGGCCCGGGACCTGCCGTGGCGGCGAACCGACGATCCCTACGCGATCCTGGTCTCCGAGGTGATGCTCCAGCAGACCCAGGTCTCGCGGGTCGTCCCGCGCTTCGAGGCGTGGCTCGACCGCTGGCCGACCGCCGCGTCGCTGGCCGCCGCCGACCGCGTCGACGTGCTCGGGGCGTGGGTCGGCCTGGGCTACATCTCGCGCGCGGTCCGGTTGCAGGAGGCCTGCGTGGTCGTCGCCCGCGAGGGCTGGCCGGAGACCGCGAAGGGGCTGCGGGCGCTGCCGGGGATCGGGCCCTATACCGCGGCGGCGGTGGCGGCGTTCGCGTTCGGCGAGCGGGTGGCGGCGGTCGACACGAACGTGGTGCGGATCAGCGAGCGGCTCGGACTCGGCGGCCCGGACGAGCTGCTGCCCGACGACGACCGGGGGCCGACCTGGAACCAGGCGGCGATGGAGCTGGGCGCGACGATCTGCCGGGCCCGCGTGGTCGACTGCGACGGCTGCCCGGCGTCACGCTGGTGCCGCTCGGCCGGGGCGGTGACGATCCCCGAGCGCGCTCCGCGCGGCACGCGGACGCGGTTCGAGGACACCGACCGCTACGTCCGCGGGCGGATCGTCGCGGCGCTGACCAGCGGCCGGGAGCTGGACGACGCGCTGCCGGGCGAGATCGCCGCCGAGCGGATCGACCGCGCGCTCGACGCGCTGGTCCGCGACGGCCTGGTCGTGCGGACCCCCGACGGTCCGGCGATCGCGCGCGGCTGACCCCCGCTGATGCGGCTTTCGCCGGCCTGGGCGGCGCGATCCGCATCAGCATCGGTGGGGGCAACCGACGCCGGCGAGCTGATGCGGCTTCCGCCTGCCTGGGCGGCACGATCCGCATCGGCAGGGCTGGTCGGGTTCGGTGGACGTTAAGTCGGCGGTGTTGCGACTCGCGGTCGGATAGATTCGTCGCCGTGCCGCGGAAGCGACCGGCGGCGGAAAGGACGTTCCTGGTGTCACTCGACCGGCAGGCCATCGAGAAGCGCGACTTCCCGATCTCGCGACGGGGCTACGAGACGCTGGCCGTCGACGCCCACCTGGCGCAGGTCGCGCGCGAGGTCGAGCAGCTGCGGTCCGCAGCCCCGAGCGCGCCCGAGCCCGCGCCGCCGGCCGCGCCCTCGCTGGCGAGCAGCGCGTCGGAGCAGGTGCGGGCGATCGTCCAGGCGGCGGAGCGCTCCGCCGCCGAGATCGAGCAGCAGGCGACGGCCGACGCGTCACGGCAGCGCGACGAGGCGACGAGCGAGGCGGAGGCGACGCGCACCGCGGCGCAGGACGAGGCCCAGGCCCACGTGGCGACCGTCCAGGCCGAGGTCCGCACGATGCGCGAGCGGATCGAGGGCGTCGAGGCGCTGCTCGCCCGGCTGCGGACGACCGCGGAGGAGCTCCAGACCGGCCTGGACGCGCTGCACGGCCAGGTCGGAACGCTGAGCGGGGCGCCCGACCCGATCGACGACGGCGGAGCGGTCGCCGTACCGCCCGTGATCGCCGCGGCGACCGTGCCGCCGGCCGCCCCGAAGACCGTTCCGTCGACCTCCCCGGACGTTCCGGCGACCGCGGTGCCCGCTGCCTCCGGGGCTCCGTCGACGGCCCCGGCCGCGCCCGATGGCCCGGAAGTCTCAGCGGCCCCCACCGTCCCGCCCGCCACGCGCAGCGACGACGAAGCGGGGGCGCGGATGGTGGCGCTCAGCCTGGTGCTCGACGGCGTCGCCCGCGAGCAGATCGAGCTTCAGCTGGACGAGCAGTACGTGCTGGACGACCGCGCCGCGCTGCTGGACGACCTGTACGCGCGGCAGGCCGCGCGGTAGTCGCCTGGCGCTCCCGGACCCGCGGAACGCGGTTCGCGACCCGCCCGCCGCGCCCGCCGTGGCGGCGACCGGGCCGGGCGCGGAACGGGACGCGCGCCGTCGCCACGGGGACGACCCGCCGACGGCGTACGATCCCGCCATGCGAACCACGCCGCTGGTGGGGCGGGGCCCGGCGCTCGAGCGCCTCGACGCCGCGGTCTCCGTGGTGGCGAGCGGCGGTTCGCGGGCGATCGCCGTCACCGGCGACCCGGGACTGGGCAAGACGGCGCTGCTCGACCGGCTTGCGGCGACGGCGGCCGCGCACGGGATCGGCGTGCTCCGCGGCAGCGCGGCGGAGATGCGCAGCGACGTGCCGTTCGAGCTGCTCGACGCGGTGCTCGGCGAGCTGCCGGCGGTCCCCGGCCTGCCCGCGGTCGCCGTCGACGAGCTGCTCGCCGGAGCCCGCGCGCACGCCTACCGGACCGTCGTCGCGCGGCTGGCGGCGGTCGCCCGGCGGGCCCCGCTCGCGTTGGTGCTCGACGACCTGCACTGGGCCGACGCGCCGTCCGTCGAGCTGCTCGGCGCGCTGCTGCGGGCGCAGGTCGACGCCCCGCTGCTGACGGTCCTGGCCTACCGGCCACGCCAGGTCGACGCGGGGCTCGCGGCCGCGGTCGAGGACGCGGCGGAGACGGTCGCGCTGACGGCGTTGGCGGACGCCGACGCGGACGTGCTGCTGGCGGACGTGCCGGCGGCGGCGCGAACGGAGATCCGCGCGGCCGCGGGCGGCAATCCGCTCTACCTGCGGGCGCTGTCGCGTCGGCCGTCGCCCGGAGCGCTCGACGCGGAGCTGCCGTCGTCGCTGACCGCGCTGGTGCGCGCGGAGATCGGCCGGCTGGACGCGGAGTCGCGGGTGGCGCTGGCCGGCGCGGCGGTGGCCGGCGATCCGTTCGACCTGGAGCTGGCGGCGCGGGCCGCGGACCGCGACGAGCACGACCTGCTGACGGCGCTCGACGCGCTGGCGGTCGCCGACCTGGTGCGGCCCGCCGACGGGCCCCGTCGCTACGGATTCCGCCATCCGCTGGTCCGCCGCGTGGCCTACGAGACCGCGGGCGAGGGCACCCGGATCGCCGCCCACGACCGTGTTGCCCGGGCGCTGCTGGCGCGCGGCGACCGTGGGGGCGAGCTGGCGCACCACCTGGCCCGCTCGGCGCGTCCCGGCGACGACGGGGCGATCGCCGCGCTGACCGCGGCGGCCGACGACGCCGCCGAACGGGCGCCGGAAGCGGCCGCTCGCTGGTACGGCGTGGCGCTGGGCCTGCTGGTGCCGTCCGACCCGCGGCGGCTGACCCTGCTGCGGGCACGGGCCGCGGCGCTGACCGCGATCGGCCACTTCGGCCCGGCGCTGGAGGTCTGGGCCGAGGCGGGCCGCGCGGCGCCGAGCGAGCGACAGCGGGCGGACCTGGTGGTCGCAGCGGCGGAGGCGGAGCTCTGCCTGGGCCGGCTCGACGCCGCCGAGGCCCGGCTGCGCCGGGCACGGTCGCGGGTCGACGGGACCGACACCGTCGGGGCGATCGCGCTGACCGTCGGGCTGGCCCGCGTCTGCATGATGCGCGGCGATACGACGACGATGCTGACCCTGGTCGACGGGGCGGCCGCGCAACTGCCCGCCGACGCGGAGCCGTGGCTGGCGGTGACGGTCCACGCCCTGCGCTCGCTCGGCCGCAGCAGCCAGGGCCTGATGGTCGCCGCGACCGCGGCGGCCGGTCCCGCCGCCGAGCGCTTCGCCGAGCTCGACGACGATGCCCTGGGGCGCCGCCCGGAGGCGGCCTTCTGGTTCGGCTCGGCGTGCCTCTGGATCGATCGCCTGGCGGAGGCCGGGGCCGCGCTCGAGCGTGGCGTGCGGGTCGCCCGGGCCGGCGGCCGCCACGCCTGGCTGGTGCCGCTGCTGGCGACCCAGTCGGCGGTCGAGACGGCGCGCGGACGGTTGGCGATCGCGCTCGACGCGGCGAGCGCGGCCACGGACGCCGCCGCCCTGAGCGGGACCCGCGCGGACGTGGTGGCCGCCACCGTGTCGCGGCTGCGAGCGCTCGGTGCGGCCGGCCGGACGGCGACCGCTCTCGCCCTGGCCGACAGCGAGCTCGACGGCCTGCTCGCGGCCCACGACACCTGGGCGCCAGCGGTCGGCTGGGCGCTCGGCGAGACGCTGCTGCAGGCCGGCCAGGCCCACCGGTGCCTGGAGCTGACCCCGCGGGCGGCCGGCGGTCCGGCGCTGCCGGCGCTCGACCACCATTGCGGCGCGATCGCGCTCGAGCAGCTGGTCCGGGCCTCGCTCGCGATCGGCGACCCGGCCGCCGCGGCGCGCTGGCTGGCCCAGCTCGATCGGCTCGCGGCCGACGCCGACGGGCACGCGGCTGACGTGCTGGCGCGGTTGGCCGCCGCCGAGCTGGAGTTGGCCACCGGCACCGCGGAGCGGGCGGCGCGGCTGGCCGGCCAGGCGGTCGAGCGGGCGGACGCGCTCGGGCTGACGCTCGACGCCACGCGGGCCCGAATCGTCGCGGGCCGAGCCCGGGGCCGGGCGGGCGACGCCGCGGGCGGGCTGGTGGCGCTGCGCCAGGCGGAGGCCACCGCGGTTCGCTGCGGAGCCCGGGCGCTGCGCGACGAGGCGACCGCTGCCCTGCGCGAGCTGGGGCAGCGCACGGCGCCGCGTCACGGCAACGGGCACGGGGGCGGGCTGACCGCGCGCGAGCAGGAGGTCGCGGTCCTGGTCTCCGCGGGCCGCACGAACGCCGAGATCGCCGCCGAGCTGTTCATCTCCCGCAACACGGTCGACACCCACGTGCGCCACGTGCTGGAGAAGCTCGGCGTGCCGCGGCGAGCGGCGGTCGCCGAGCGGCTGGCCGCGATCGAGCGGGACGGGGCGAGTCACCAGTTTGCGTGATGGTGGCGCGGCGGATCGTCGTCCACCATCGGCCGGTGCGCTTCCCCCGATCGCTCCACGTTCCCCTGCGCGACCACGTTCCGCCACCCGGCGGGCGCGGAGCGGTGGCATCGCTCGCCGGGCTGGCCGCTGGCCTGGTGCTGATCGCCCCGGCGTCCGCGGCGACGCCGTTCGTGGTCTCGCCGCAGGCGATGGGCCACACCGTCGTCACGCTGCCGGCCGGCGGAAGCCTGCCGGCGGGCACGTCGATCGTCGCCTACGTCCGCCCGTCCTCGACGATCGCGGACGCCCACGCGGTCGGCGTCTGCCGGGTCGATCCGGGCGGCGGCGGCTGCGCGTCGAACGTCGAGCTGCCGTTCCCCGGGCCCACCGGCACCGGACCGCGCGCCGTCGGCCGGGCCCACGTCGCGTACAACAGCGTCGGCGGGATCTCCGTCTACGCCAACTGCTTCTTCTGCCTGGGGGACAGCTCGGCCGACTCGCACGCGGTCGCCTGGACCAGCGCCAACGGGACCGGCTTCACGCCGACGCCGCTGTCCGGAACGACGATCATCGACGGCGACGGAACCGGGGCGTTGATCACCGCGTCGCTCGGGGGCAGCCTGACCGGCGGGGCGTTCGTCCAGGCCAGCAGCGGCTCGGCGTCGGGTCGCGGTCGCGTCCAGCCGCTGGTCGGCGGTCCGCTGCCCGCGCCCGGCGATCTCTCCTCCGCGTACATCGGCTACCGGTCGAGCGTCGTCCGCGGCGTCGGCAACTCGCTGGTCTACGCGACCAGCGACGGCGACCGGATCCGCGCCCGCTCGTTCGTGCCGTTCATGGGGCCCGCCAGCAACCCGACCCCGGCCCAGCTGGCCAGTCCGGCGAGCTGGAGCCCGCTGGCGGATGTCGTCGCGCCCGAGCCGGGCGGCGTCGACACGCTGACGCTGGCGCGCACGGCCGGCGACGTCTACGTCGGCTACCGGCACATCGAGGGCGGTTCCTCCTCCGTCCGCTACCGCCGCTTCGACTGGAACGGCGGGGGCGGGGTCAACCGCTTCGGCCCGGCGATGCCACTGCACGCGGTCTCCGGGCTGGATACCGACACCGACGAGCCGGCGATCGCCGGCGATCCCGCGGGCCGCGTCCACGCGATCTGGCAGGCCAAGAACCAGGACCAGCCGCGGCTGCGCTACGCGGTCACCGACGCGGCGGGCAACGGACCGGTCGTGCGGGGCAACCTGGCCGTCGGCGAGTGGTTCTACGACACCCAGCTGGACGCCGGTGCCGGCAGCGCGGGACTGGCGACCTGGCGCAGCGGCGGCGGTGGCCTGGACGTCCTGCGCGCGGTCGCGCTCGACCCGCAGCCGGAGCCGGAGCCGGTGCCCGCTCCGCCGCCGGGAGGCGGCGGGGGCGGAGGCAGCCCGGCTCCGCCGGCGCCGACCCCGCCGAAGCCCGCGCCGGCCAAGGAGCGGAAGACGACGGTCAGCGTCCCGGGCGGCACGCTGTCGCTGGGAGCGCCGCGCGGCTGCGTCCGGCCGAAGGGCAGCTACACGGTGCGGATCTCGTTCGTCGCGAAGAAGCGCGGAAGTCGGCGCAGCAACGTGGTGGTCAAGGTCACGCGGGCTGATTTCTACGTCGACGGCAAGCGGCGGGTCAGTGACCGCAAGGCGCCGTTCGCCGCGCGGCTGAAGGTGACGACCCGGGCCGGCGGTCGGATCCAGGTCAAGGGCGTCGCGCGCCTCAAGGTCAAGAAGACGAGCAAGCCGCGCACCCGCACGATCACGACCACGATCAAGGTCTGCGGGTGACCAGCCGGCGGCGGGCGGGCCTGCTGCTGGGCCTGGCCGCGGTGGTCGTGGCGTCCGGAGCGCAGGCGGCCCCGGCCACCGCCAAGGTGATCTGCGTCAACCGCGTGAGCGGCGCGTGTACCGAGAACCAGCCCGCGGTCGGGACGCTCGGCGACCGCCTGCAGGCGGCGATCGACGTCGCGGAGGCGAACCCCGGGACCGACTCGATCCTGGTCGGCGACGGGGTCTACGACCGCGTCCAGGGGTTCCGCTACGCCTTCGGCGACGGCACGCTGCTGGTGCAGGGCACGGGCGCCGCGAACGTCACGCTGCGCAACCCCTCCACCACGTCGTCGGGAGTCACGTTCGCCGGGGTCCCGACCTCGGGCGTCGTGGTGCTCCGCGAGCTGACGGTCGTGGCGCCGCCGGCCCAGAGCTCGATCGGGGTCGAGCTGTTGGTCCCGAACTCGCGCGTCGTCGAGGCCCGCGTCACCGGGCCGACGCCGCTGGCCGGAACGCCGACGGCGATCAGCGGGCTCGGCCTGTCGGTCGAGGACACGACGATCGACGGGGTCTACGCCGGGATCCTCGGGATGGGGTCGCTGCTCAACGTCGAGCGGACGACGGTCGACGTCCGGTCGGACGCCGTGCGCTCCTACGCCGGCACCACGACGATCCGCCGGGTCGTGGCCCGGACGAGCGGCGGCAATTCGCGGGCGTTCCTGCAGGACAGCGGCACCGCGGTCGTCGAGAACTCGCTGCTCGACGCGTCCTCGACCGACCCGAGCGCCAACAACCAGGCGGTCGGCACGACCTGCAACGGGGCGCTCCACGCGTCGACCACCCTGCGCTACGTGACGGTGCGCTCCGCGGCGCCCTTCGGGGCCTACGCGTCGTGCTCCCAGCCCGGGCTGACGTCGACCCTGACCGTGCGCGACGGCATCCTGGCGCCCGGCACGGTGCTGCGGGCCGACGGTGCCGGCGCCTCGGCCTCGATCCGCGACTCGCGCTGGGACGGGAGCGGGGCCGGGTCGGTGGCCGCGGGCCCCGGCCTGCGGACCGATCCGCCGCAGTTCGTCAGCGCGACCGACCTGCGGCTGCGGCCGGCGTCGCCGCTGATCGACGCGGGCACCGTCGACGGCCCGCTGCTGGCCGAGCCGTACCTCGGCGGCGACCTGCTGGGCGGACCGCGGGTGCTCGACGGCAACGGCGACGGCGTCGCGGCCCCGGACCTGGGGGCCTTCGAGCACGCCTACATCCCGGACCCGGGCGGAGGGGATCCCGGGGGGCCGGGGGGCGCTCCGGGCGGGGGCGGACCGCAGATCGGCGGACCGCCGACCGGGGGCGGACCGGGCGGCGGAGCGGGCCCGCCGGCGACGGCCAGCTTCCGCGGAGCGCGGGTGGCCGGCGGCCGGGTGCGGATCGACCGTCGGCGACGCGCCACCCTGCTCGTGA
>CAZFIQ010000014.1:0-1208 GCA_964519185.1 uncultured Patulibacter sp. | reverse complement strand
CGCGCGCCGTCGCCAGGGTCCTCGCCCGCCGCGCGCTGCCGCGACCGGTGGTCCGGACCACCGCCACCGTCCCGACGCAGCGCGCGGCGGGCGAGGACCCTGGCGACGGCGCGCGTCTCGGTGCGCTCCGGGGCCCGGCAGCGCGTGCGCGTGACGTTGTCGCGGACCGCCGCCCGATCGGTGCGCGGCCGGGGCCTGGCGGTGACGGTCCGGGTGCGGGCCCGCGACGAGCGGCCGGGTGCCGCGTCGCGGACGACGACCGCGCGGATCACGCTGCTTCCCGCGCGGCGGCGGTAGCGGGAGCGCGGGTCGGCGGCGTTCCGCTGCGCCGGATCGGTCGACGTGGACGCCGGCGCTGCCGCGCGGCATACTGCGTCTCGTGCCCGAGTCCGTGTCCGACGAACGTCCCGAGGCCGCCGCGATCCGCGCGCTCTACGCCGCGCTCGACCGCAAGGACGGCGAGGCGATGGCGGCGGCCTACGCGCCGGATGCGGTCTTCGAGGACCCCGCCTTCGGCGAGCTGCGCGGCGAGCGGATCGGCGCGATGTGGCGGATGCTCTGCTCCGGCGACGGCGAGCTGTCGGCTACGGTCGCCAACGTCCGCGTGGTCGGCGACGCCGCCAGCGCGGACTGGAGTGCGACCTACGCGTTCGGGCCGCAGCAGCGCCGCGTCGTCAACCGGATCGAGGCGGAGTACCGCTTCCGCGACGGGCTGATCGTCGAGCACCGCGACCGCTTCTCGTTCTGGGCCTGGTCGCGCCAGGCGCTGGGACCGGTGGCCTGGCTGATCGGCTGGAACCCGATCGGCCGCGCGGTGGTGCGCAAGCGGGCAACCGAGCGGCTGGCGAAGTTCGGCCGCTGACGCCGCGGGCAAGGCGAACGTCCGTTCGCCTGCGTAGACTTCGTCGTCATGGCTGGAACCGGTCGGATCGTCGTCCGCGGCGCGCGAGAGCACAACCTCAAGGACATCTCGCTGGAGCTGCCGCGCGACGCGCTGGTGGTCCTGACCGGGCTCTCGGGGTCGGGCAAGTCGTCGCTCGCCTTCGACACGATCTACGCCGAGGGCCAGCGTCGCTACGTCGAGTCGCTGTCGGCCTACGCCCGGCAGTTCCTGGGGCAGATGGACAAGCCCGACGTCGACGCGATCGAGGGCCTCTCGCCGGCGATCTCGATCGACCAGAAGACGACCTCGCGCAACCCGCGCTCGA
>CAZFIQ010000013.1:5988-29578 GCA_964519185.1 uncultured Patulibacter sp. | reverse complement strand
CCCGCAGGCGGTATACTACGGCATGCGCAACGGCCGGTTCATGGAGAACGGCACGCCGGACGACGTGATCAAGGACACCGACCGCGACCCCACGCGGATCGAGGCCGGATTCCTCGAGTCCGAGGTCGAAGAGGTCGTCGAGACCGCCTCCTGAGGTCGGTCCGCGCGGGCGGTGCGGATCGTGCGTTCGCCCGAGACCACGAGCGAACGAGCGATGCGGGCCGCCAGGGCCACGCCGATCGCGCACTCAGCGGCAGCGCGGGCGTGAGTGATCGATCGGCCGCCGGCGGCCGATCGACCCCCGAGGTCCCGAGGACTACCGCTCGCCGAAGGCCGGGTGGGTCGTCAGCGCCCAGATCACCACGGCGTCGACCGCGATGATCGTCAGCGACCAGATCGGGTACGCGCCGACGAACATCAGGTGCAGCGACGCGTTGAGGATCGCGACGGTGATGCCGAGCACGGCGCCGGCCGGCTTCTGCTGGAACAACAGCACGCCGATCGCCAACTGCGCCGCGCCGAACAGCAGCCAGAAGATGCCCCACAGCGTCAGGTTGCCGAAGAGCAGCTCGTCGACCACGAACCGCTGATCGCCGGCGATCGCGGCGATCCCGTTGATGACGTTGAAGAAGCCCGCCAGCAGGATGAACGCCGTGGCGAGCACGACGACCCCGGTGCGGGCGGTGGAGACGGCTGGACGATCGGACATGCGCAGCAGTATCGACGATGGGGCAGCGGGAGGTCCGCCGGCTCGCCACCGCCGTCGGCCGGGCCGGAGCCGTCCGATCAGCGCGCGAACGCGGTTCCGACGGGTCGACCGTCGGGGCTACGCCCGGGCGGAGGTCTCCAGCGCCACCTTGACCGCGCGCTGGGGGTCCTCCCAGAAGAACAGGTGACCGGCACCGTCGAAGGTCTCGAGCGTCGATCCGGGGATCGCGCCGTGGATCGCCAGGCCGTTGGGGTACGGCAGCAGGCGGTCCTCGGTGCCGTGCGCGACGGTCGTCGGGACCGCGATCTGGCCCAGCCGGTCGACCGTGTTCTGGCCGATGATCGCCTGCATCTGCTCGGTGATCACGCGCAGCGAGACCCGCTCGGCCTTGGTCGACGCGACGAACTCGTCGTAGGCCTCCGCCCGGTCCGCGAAGGTCGGCGAGACGTTGATCTCCCAGCTGGCCCGCAGTGCCAGCGCGGCGTCGCCGCTCTGCATCGCCTCGACCAGCCGGCGCATGTCGGCCGGATCGGTCCAGGTCGCCATCGAGTTGCCGGCGGTGGTGCAGCCGAGCACCAGCGAGCGCACCCGCCCGGGGTGCCGCAGGACCAGCTCCTGGGCGGTCATGCCGCCCATCGAGATGCCGAAGACGTCGAGCGGGGCGTCGATCGCGAGGGCGTCGAGGGCCTGGACCTGGGCCTCGGCCAACTCGACGATCGTGAACTGCGCGGTCGCCCGCGTCGAGCCCGCGACGCCGATGTGGTTGACGCAGATCACCCGGCGGCCGGCCGCCAGCAGGCCGCTCAGGAAGGCGTGGCCCCAGTGCCGGTGCGTCCCGCTCATCCCGTGGATCAGCAGCAGCGGCACGCCGTCCGGATCGCCGAGCTCCAGCACCGTGCGGACGGAGCCGTCGGCCAGGTCGAGCGGCCGCGTCTCGTACGCGATCGGGGTGGTTCCGGGAGCGTCGTCCATCGCGCCGAAGGGTACCCGGCCCGACCACCGACGGCGCCGCGGCTACTCGCCGTCGGCGGCGGCGCGAACGGGCGCCGGGAGCGGCGGCAGGACCACCGGCGTGGCGTGCAGCGCGCGGGCCTTGACGTCGCGCCAGGTGACGCCCTCGCGGAGCATCGCGGGGGCACCGAGGATCAGCGCCGTGCCGATCTCGACGACCTGCAGCACGATCCCGTAGCCGAGCGCGTCGGCGCTGCTCACGCCGTAGCCGAGGGTCAGCACCGTCACGCAGGCGGCCTGGAAGACGCCGAGGTTGGACGGCGTGACCGGCAGCACCGCGGTCACGTTGACCGCGAACAGGACCGCGGCGGCGGCGCCGATCCCCTCCTCGATGCCGAACGCGCGCAGCAGCAGCCAGCAGCTGAGGCACTGCAGCACCCACGCGAACAGCTGGGAGCCGACCGCGACGGCGCCGAGGCGCGGCTGGACGAAGACCCGCAGGCCGGCACGCAGGGCCTGCGCCAGGCGGCGCAGCTTCTGCTGCAGCCGGTGCAGGCGGCCGGGGTTGGCCCGCCCCAGCCGGACGCGCAGCAGCAGCGGGCCGAAGAGCAGGACCGAGAGCAGCACCGCGGGCGCGACGGCCAGCATCACCAGCGCGCTGTCCTTGCCGCTGAAGATCTTGATCGTGCTGAGCATCACCGCGCCGAGGATCACCAGCGCCAGTACGTTGATCAGCGTCTGCGAGACCAACGTGCCGACCACCACCGGCAATCGCTCGCGCGGGCGACCGATCCGGCGCGCCATGATCAGCGCACGCGACGGCTCGCCGAGGCGCGCCGGCAGCGTCGCCGACATCATCACGCCGATCGCCGTCGCCCGGAAGGTGGCGACCCGGCCGATCACCGCGTCGGGGATCGCGGCCCGCAGGATCGCGTGCCAGGAGATCGCCCGGAAGAACATCGACGCCGTCATCACGGCGAGCGACAGCAGCACCCAGACCGGAGACGACCGCAGCAGGCTGTCGACGATGCTGTCGATCCCGATCCGCCGGAGGGCGAGCAGGCCGAGCCCGGCGGTCGCGACGACACCGGTCGCGATCAGCCCGCGCCGCAGCAGCCGCCGACGACGCGCCGTGCGGTCGTCCGCCGTGGGCTCGCTCGTCGCGTCCGGCGGCGGCATCCGCTGCGCGCGCACGGCCGGACGGCCGTCGGCGGGCTTCCAGCCGCCCCGCACCGCCCAGCGGTCGAAGGCGCCCTCCGGCGCCGGAGCCCGCTGCGCGTCCTCGTAGACCCCGACCACCCGCTGCGCGACCCGCGGCCAGGCGTAGCGCTCGGCGGTCTTGCGCGCGGCCACGCTCATCCGGCGTCGGCGCTCCGGGCGCAGCGCCAGCTCGCGCAGCGCGTGCGCCAGGGCCAGCGCGTCGCCCGGCGGGACGAGCACGCCGTCGCGCCCGTCGTTGACCACCCCGCGGTAGCCGACGATGTCCGAGGCCACGACGGGGACGCCCTGGGCGAACGCCTCCGTCAGCACCATGCCGAAGCTCTCGCCGCCGAGCGACGGCGCGCAGAGCACGTCGCAGGCGGCCAGCTCGCGGTCCTTCGTCGCGTCGTCGACGCGCCCGACGACGCGGACGCCCGGCAGCTCGTCGTCGGCGGCCAGTCGCCGGACCTCGTCCTCCTGCGGGCCGATCACGACCAGCTCGACGGGCAGCTGGTCGCGCAGCGCGTCGAACGCCCGCAACAGGATCGGCAGGCCCTTCCGCTCGACCGCCTGGCCGACGAAGCCGATCCGCAGCGGGCCGGCGGGGCGCAGGTCGTCGGCCCGATCGGCGGCGACGTGCTCCGGCACCGCCACGCCGTTGGGGATCACCCGGTAGCGCCCGCCGTAGAACCGCTGACCGGTCCAGGCCGCAGCGTCGGAGACCGCGATCCGCTCGACCAGGCGGTTGAGCCGCCGCCGGGCGCCGGCCGCGACGCCGCCGCCGTTGGTCAGGACGTTGGTCGAGTAGCAGTGGAAGGTCCCGACCAGCGGGGCGCTGGTGCAGGTCAGCAGCGTGTCCCAGCCGAGCAGCGGCGCGTGCGGCTCGTGCAGGTGGACGACGTCGTAGCCACCGCGGTCGAGGGCCTGCCGCAGACGGCGGATCGACGCCGGGCCGCCGGCCAGGTTGGAGACGCCGCCGTTGGCGGGGATGCCGACCGTCCGCCCGAGCGGCACGAGCCACTCCGGCGGGGTCCGTTCCTGGGGGGAGGCTCCCCGGTGCATCCGGGCGGCGAGGCGGTCCGGGGGATCGAAGGGAGCCAGGACCTCGGCCTCGTGCCCCTGTCGGTGGAGCTCGACGGCCAGCGCCTCGATGTGCCGAGCCACGCCCCCGGGATACGTCCACGAGTACGGCGAAACCAGCGCAATGCGCATCGCCAGAAGAGTACCCGTCAACCCGGGGGAAGGAACACGCGGTGGAGTCTAAATACAGATAAAGACGCCGGGCGGCCCCGGCCTCCGGCGAGCGATAGGGGCCGGAGCCCGCGCCCGACGGGCGAATCACCCCGGTGGCGCGGCGTCGCGGGCCGCCTCGCCGGGCTCGCGACAGCGGTCCGGGACCGACGGCGGCGCGGCGTCGGGCGCACGCGCCCCACCCCAGGCCACCCACGCGTCGGCAACCGGGTAGGTCTGTCGCAGTGACTCGTCGAGCAGGCCGGTCGGGAACGCCGCGTCGTCGCGCACCGAGTACTGCAGCGCGTCGGTGATCCGCGGGTGGTGGTACCAGCGAGCCAGCTGGTCGTGCATCAGCCGGCACTCGGCGCGCAGCACCGTGCCGTCGTCGTCGCGCTCGCCGCCCGACCGCGGCGCGCCGACCGCGGTCTCGGTGATCCAGACCGGTACGTCGTCCAGGCACCGGCGGCGGTCGAGCTCGCCGAGAGCGGCAGCCACCGGCTCGCCGCGGCCGGCCGGCGGTCGCGCGTCCAGGTAGCCGTGCAGGCCGATCACGTCGGCCCGGCAGAGCACCTCGTCCGGCAGCGCGCGCAGGAACTCGTCGTTCGGGACCGCCCGCGGGGTCGGTCCGCCCCAGGCCGCCAGCTCGCCGAGCACCAGCTGATGGTCACGCCGCGCGGCCGCGTCGTCGCCCCGCAGCGCCCGCAGCTCGTCGTCCATCGCCGTGACCAGGCGCGCGTAGGCGGCGGGCGCGAGCGGCTCGGCGTCCCGGGCGCAGGCCGCCCGCTGGGGGTCGAGGAAGTACGGGGCGTTCGGCTCGTTCCACGGGGTCCAGTCGGACGCCCGCAGGCCGGCGGCCTCGAGCGCCGCCCAGACGCTGCGGATCGCGGCCCGGTAGTCCGCCTCGCGTCCCGGCGCCAGCGGCCGGGCTCCGGGCCGCACCTCGTCCGCGCGGCAGCCGGAGAGCGGGGCCTCACCGGCCCAGTCCGGCATCCCCCAGAAGCTGATCAGCGGCCGGAAGGCACCCGGGTGCGCGGCCTGCTGGGCCGCGACCTGGGCGAGCAGCCCGCTCAAGTTGACCGGCGGCCCGCACGGTGCGGCGCCGTCGCGACCGCAGCCGTCGTCGTTGACGATCGACGGGTCGAGCGGAGCGTCGGCTCGCGGCTGGAGCTGGTCCCAGCGCACGTCGATCCGGATCCGCCGCGGCGCGAGCGCGTCGACGGTCGCGCGGGCCTCGTCGTAGCCCGCGATCGGGCCGGCCGGGGGCGGCGTCAGCGCGGCAAGGTCGCGCGACACCAGGCCGACGGCGAGCTCACCGGAGCGGTCGATCCGGGCGTTCGCGGGGGCCGGCGGGGCGTCCGGCGGCGCCATGGTCCCGCCACGGTCCGCACGCTCGCGCCCGGCCAGGTATCCGCCGCCCGCGGCCAGCACGACCGCGAGCAGCGCCACCACGGCCAGCGCCGTCCGCCGGACGGGAGCCGACGACCGCCGGCGCGCAGGCGCCGGACCCTGGTCGTTGGCGGCGCCGCGCGTCAGACCGCGGACACCTCTTCCTCGTCCTGCACGCGGAACGACGAGCCGCAGCCGCAGGCCGCGGTGACGTTCGGGTTCTCGACCTTGAAGCCGGCCCCGGTCAGCGCGTCGACGTAGTCGATCGTCGAGCCGGTGACGTACGGGAACGACTGGCGGTCGCAGAGCACGGTGATGCCGTGCGAGTTGAAGCTCATGTCCCCGTCGTGCTTCTCGTCGAACGCGAGCACGTACTGGAAGCCCGAGCATCCTCCGCCACGCACGCCCACGCGCAGGCCAGCTTCGCCTTCCTGCGGGTTGCTGTCGAGGAACTCGCGGACCTTCTCCGCGCCCTTGTCGGTGATCGTGATCATGGTGCCTCCGAAGCGCTGGTTCCGACCATCGGATCCAATACTTCACTCAGTGTAGCGACCCGCGGACCCGGCTCGACCCGGCTGCGCCCCGTCACGGCGAAGCCGAGTAGCAGACCGTCTACTCTGTGAGTCGATGCCCACCGCCGAGGAGATCAAGCAGCGCATCGAACGCGGGATCCCGGGGGCGACGGCTGCGGTCGACGGCCCCGATGGCGTGCACTTCCAGGCCGCCGTCGAGTCCGACGCCTTCGCCGGGCTCTCGCGTATCCAGCAGCACCGAATGGTGATGGACATCTTCGCCGGGGAACTCGGCGGCTCGATCCATGCGCTCAGCTTGAAGACCACGATTCCGTCCCAAGGACAAGCGACATGAGCGAGAACCCGCTTCGCGACGCTATCGCCGAGGCCATCTCGGAGAACGACATCATCCTCTTCATGAAGGGGACGCCCGAGGGGCCGGCCTGCGGCTTCTCCGCCCGCGCGGTCGGTGTGATGCAGGCACTCGACGTCTCGTTCGCGAGCGTCGACGTGCTCCCCGACCCGCGGATCCGCCAGGAGCTGACGGCCCTCTCCGAGTGGCCGACGATCCCGCAGCTGTTCGTCAAGGGCGAGCTGGTCGGCGGCAGCGACATCATCCTCGAGATGTACGAGGGCGGCGAGCTGGCCGAGCTGGTCGGCGCCGCGGCGACGGACGACGCCCCGTCCGCTCCGCCCGCCGCTGCCGAGGCCGACAGCGGACTGCTCCAGCCCGAGAACCGGATCGGCCAGGCCTAGGCGCCCCGCCCCCGCCGGCCCTCCGCGTCCGGACCCGTCCCGGTGTCCCTGCGGCCGGCGTGGCTCGGGGCCCTGCTCGCCGCGGCCATGGTCCTGGCCGCGGCCGGCCCACCGTCCCCGGCAGCCGCGCGCGTCGCCCCGCCGGCGACCTGCCCCGCCGTCGGCGGGCAGGCCAGCGTGCCGTCGCCCGCTGAGACCCTCGGCCGTCCGCTGAGCTCCGCGGCGCCGTCCCCGGACGACACCGTCCGCGTACTGCAGGCGATCGCCCGGGCCTCGCCCCGCGTCACCGTCGGCGACTCCGGGCGCTCCGACCAGGGGCGGCCGCTGACCTACGCGATCGTCGGCTCCCCGGCCACGCTCCAACCAGACCGGCTCGCGGCGATCGCCGCCCGCGCGCGGGCCGTCCGGGCCGGCGGGGTCGGACCGGTCGCCGTCGAGCGCGCCGCGCGTGGACCGGCGATCGTCTGGCTCGGCGGTGGCGTCCACGCCAACGAGCCGTCGGGCACCACCGCGCTGCTGGAGACCGTCCACCGGCTGGCGACGGACGACTCCTGCGCGACCCGGCGGGTGCTGCGGGACGTCGTGACGGTCGTCGTCCCCGACCAGAACCCCGACGGGCACGTCGACGGATCGCGCAACGACGCGTCCGGGTTCGACCTCAACCGCGACTGGTTCGCGGCCGCGCGGCCCGAGACGCGGGCCCGGCTGGCGCTGCTCCGCCGGCTGCCCCCGACCGTCGCGATCGACTTCCACGAGCAGACCGGCCGCGACTACTTCACCCCGCCGTACGAGCAACCGGTCGTCGCCGGCGCGCCGGCCGCCAGCCGGCGCTTCGCCGACCGGACCGTCGCCCCGGCGGTCGGCCGCGAGCTGCGTCGGCGCGGCGCCCACGTCGTCACCGGCGACGGCTACGACCTGCTCTACCCCGGCTACGCCGACTCGGCCACCAGCCTGCTGCTGGGGTCCGGGGGGATGACCTTCGAGCAGGGCTCCGACCCCCCGCTCGCCACCAAGACGACGCGCCACGCGACGGCGGCACGGGTCGTGCTGGAGACCGTCGCACGTCACCGTGCGACCGCGATCCGGGCCTGGGCGTCCGGGTTCCGCCGCGCGCTCGACGCGGGGGCCCGCGGGCGGACCGTGACCGGCTGCCCGGTGACGGCCTGGGTCCTGCGGACGGAGACCCGCGCCGCGGACGCCCGCCGCCTGGCCCGGCGGCTGCAGGAGGTCGGCGTGGTGGTCTCCGTCCTGACCCGCCCGGTGACGGTCCGGCGCTACCGCGCCGCCGGGTCGGCGCGCGCCGCGGCCGAGCGCCTGCCCGCCGGGACGCTGGTGGTGCCGTCCCGCCAGGCGCTCCAGCGCTGGCCCGACGTGCTGCTCGGCCGCGAGATCGACCCCTGCGATCCCGGCCATCCGCGCGTCGACAGCTGGTCGCTGCCGCAGCTCGACGCCGTGGTCGCGGGCATCGCCGGATCGGCGATCCCGGCCAGCGCGACGCGGCCCTTCTCCGGCGAGCCCGCCGCCGCCGTCCGCAGCAGCGGGCGGCTCGCGATCGACGGGGACAGCGCAGCGGCGGCCCAGGTCGTGCTCGGCCTGCTGGCGGACGGGGTGGCCGTCGAGCGGCGCGGCGACGGCGACTTCGCGCTGCCGGCGACGGCCGAGGTCGCCGGAGCCCTCCAACGCGCGCTGCTGACCGCCCGCGACGACGGCGGTGCGCCCGGCGAGCCGCTGCGCTCGCCGAGCGTGGTGGTGATCGCCGACGACGCCCCCGGCCAGCTGGGACCGCCGGCGCTGCTCCCCGGCACCGGCGGCGACCGGCCGTCGGGGTGGATACCGGCGGTGCTGCGCGGCGCCCGGGTGCCGACCAGCGAGCAGACCGCGGCGCACCTGGCGCTGGGCGTCCGCCCCGGCACGACCCACCTGGTGCTCGGTCCCGGCACCGTCGATCCGGCCCAGCGCAGCGCCGCGCTGGCCGCGAGCCTGGGACGGTTCATCGCCGACGGCGGGCGGCTGATCGTGGTCGGCCGCGAGGGTCGCGCTGCCGCGACCGCGCTCGGCCTCAGCCGCGTGCGCGGATCGACCGTCGGGGGCACGGTGAGCGGCGCGGCCGTGACGGTCGCCGCCACGCCCGCCGGGACGCCGACCGGGCGGGCGCTCGGCGGCCCGACCCGGGTGGTCTGGCACGGCGACGAGCGGCTGAGCCTGCCGGCCGGGGCGACGGCGCTGCTCCAGACCGCGTCGACGACCCGCCTCGGCCCGCCCGCCTCGCCGCTCGCGACCCTCGAGCCCCAGGGCGGCGGCGACGTGGTCACGCTCGGCTTCTCCCCCGTCTTCCGCGACCAGTCCGCCGGCGGGCGCCGCGTCCTGCTCGGGCTGCTGCTCGGCTGACCGGCGGCCAACGCTACTCGCGGTCGCAGCGGTCGCCTCGCGGTATAGGCTTGGCGGCCATGCCCGTCGCGGTCGTCGCCGATACCACCCACTACCTCCCGCCGGAGCTGGTGGCGGAGAACGAGATCCACGAGGTCAGCCTCTACGTGACGCGCGGAGGAGACGCCACCGCGGAGGCGTCGATCGGGGACTACGACGCCTTCTACGGTGCGCTGCGCGACGCCAGCGACCTGCCGACCACGTCGCAGCCCTCGCCGGGCGACTTCCTGGCCGTCTACGAGCCGCTGATCGCGTCCGGCCACGACATCGTCTCGCTGCACCTGTCCGGGGGCATCTCCGGCACCGTCGAGTCGGCCCGGCAGGCGGCGGAGATCGCGGTCGGCGACAGCGGCCGGCGGATCGAGGTGATCGACACGCGGCTGGCCTGCGGCGCGCTCGGCCTGGCGATGCTCGCCGCCGCCGCGGCCGCCCGCGGCGGCGAGGACGTCGACGCCGTCGCCGGACGGGCCCGTGACGCGGTCACCGCCCTGACCCGCGAGTTCATCTTCGCCGTCGACACGCTCGAGTACCTGCGGCGCGGCGGGCGCGTCGGCAGCGCTCAGGCGTGGATCGGCGGCGCGCTGAAGATCAAGCCGATCCTCACCCTCGACGGCGAGATCACGCCGATCGAGCGCGTCCGCACGTCGCGCAAGGCGTTCGACCGGATGCTCGCGGTCGCCGACCGGCTGGCCGAGATCGGCTCCGACGGCTGGTGCGTCCAGCACATCCAGGCGCCGGAGGAGGCCCAGCGGCTGGCCGACGCGGTCGAGCAGCGGATCGGCACGCCGCCGGCCTTCGTCAGCGAGATCGGCCCGGTGATCGGGTCGCACGTCGGCCCCGGCCTGCTCGGCCTGGGTGGCATCCCCCGCGCACTGCTCGCCTGACGGACCGGAACCCTCGCTGCACGGCTCGGGGTCGCGCCGTGCGGAGCGCGCCCTGCGGGCCTGACGCTGAGACGCACTGGCGCCTGCAGCGCGCGGCCCGCATTCCGTCACGGTCGCTGCACGGCACGACGCCGTGCAGCGTGCCGCTCAGCGGCGCTTGCGGCGGAGGGCCCCGGTCAGGGCCCCGATCCCGCCCGCCAGCACGAAGCCGGTGACCCCGACCGCGATCGCCACGACCTTCTGGTTGCGGCGGATCTGCTCGCGCCAGTCGGTCAGCTCGCTGACGTCGTCGCGCAGCAGCTCGATCGAGCTCGACAGCTCGTGGCGCCGCGCCTCGAGCGATGCGCGGATCTCTTCGGGCGTCCGGGCCGGGCTCATGCCGGATCCTTCCTGTCGCTCGGCGCGGTGGTCAGCGGCGCGGTCCCGGTCGCCTTCGCGACCTGCTCGCCGAGGCCGGGCTCGGCCGGGGCGGTCAGGGTCTCGCGGACCAGCTTGGCCTCCTCGATCGCCATCGTCGGCACCGGCGGGGCGCCCTTCTTGACGAAGCGGTACGCCAGGAAGCCACCGATCCCGGCCAGCACGAACAGCAGGAAGGCGGTGAACAGGTAGCCCCAGAAGATCTGGTCGCCCGGGGCGCCAATCAGCCACCAGAAGAAGAAGGCCACGAAGTGCAGGAAGAACAGCGCGCCGACCGCGATGAAGATGCCGGCCGCGACGCCGACCGCCGCTCCGCGACCGAGGCTGGCGACCTTCTGGCTGACCTCGGCCTTGGCCAGCTCGATCTCCTCGCGGACGATCTGCTGGGTCTGCTCGGTGACGTTCGCGAGGTTCTCGACGACCGACTTGAGGGACGCCTCGCGGCGCCGATCGTCAGCGGCGGACAAGGGTCCGGAGCAGGATCGCGGCCACGGCTCCGCCCGCGAAGGCGGCAGCCACCAACAACTCGGGTCGGTCCTCGGGAAGCACCCCGCCGAGCAGGCCCGGCTCCGCTGCGGGAGCGGCGGCCGGCGGCAGCTGCGTCGTGGGCTCCTCGGGGACTGTCGCTACGGGTTCGATGGGTGCCTCCTCGGGGACGGCGGGATCGGGACCGCCGAGGCGATCCCGGACGGGTCGGACGGGTCGGTCACTCCGGCGGATCCTCGCCGGTGATCCGGCGCCACGCCAGCCGGGCGCCGCGCTCCGCGACGAGGCTGGCGACCAGGCTCAGGCCGGCGACCAGGCCGGACCACGCAAGACGCTTGACGAGCTCGTTCTGCATCACTTCGATGCTACCCCGTACGTCCTCGTCTCACGCACGGAACGGTGCGCCGAGCGCCACGACGCGATCACGAGGGCATCCGCAGGCCGCCGAAGATCGTCTCGATCAGGCCGTTGACCGCCGCGTCGCGATCCTCGCGCTCGGCCGGCATCAGGCTGAAGATCCACGCGGTCAGCAGCTGCTCGATCCCGCCGTAGAAGACGATGCCCGCCAGCTCCGCCGGGATGTCCGACCGCAGCTCGTCCCGCTCCTGGGCCGAGGCGACGATCCGGGCGATGCCGGCGTGGGCCTCCTGGATCTTCGACCAGTGGCGCCGGCCGAAGGTGTTGGCCTGGCGGGTGACCTCGACGATCACCACCTGCATCACGTCGGGCTGGCGGGCGTAGCTCTCGACGATGAACGTCGCGACCTTGTGCAGCTTCTCGCGCGGGCTCAGCGTCTCGTCGTCGTGGGCCGCCTGGATCACGTCGAGCATCAGGTCCCAGCGCTCCAGGAACACCTCGTCGAGGATCCCGTCCTTGCTCTTGAAGTAGTGGTAGACCAGCCCGTAGGCCACGCCGGCCTCGTCGGCGATGTCGGAGACCCGGCAGTGGTTGAAGCCCCGCTCGGCGAAGACCCGCACCGCAGCGTCCAGGATCGCCCGCCGCTTCTCCGCGGATCCGCTCGAAGACCTCGCCACCATCACCGTTCCTCGTCGTCGGTCGTGAGCGCCGTCCGCTGCTCCCAGGCGGCGGCCAGATCCCCGTCGGGCAGCGCGGCGAGCGCCGCGGCGACCGACGCGCGCCGCTGCCGGAGCACCGGCAGCTGTTCGCGCACCGCGTCCTGGCGGGCCGGGTCCAGGTCGGCGATCACGACCGCCTCGTCGGCCTCCGGCGCGCGCGCCAGCACCGTGCCCCAGGCGTCGACGATCATCGACGCGCCTCCGGACCGCACGCCGGGAGCGTGCTCGCCCCGCTGATTAGCCGCCAGCACGACGGCGCCGTTCTCGATCGCCCGGGCCCGCAGCAGCGTCTCCCAGTGGGCCTCGGTGGTGCGCGCGGTGAAGGCCGCGGGCACGACCAGCATCCGCGCCCCGCGGGCGGCGAGCGCGCGGTGCAGCTCCGGGAAGCGCAGGTCGTAGCAGACCGTCATCCCGGCGACCGTGGCGGCCGCGTCGGCGAGCGTCGTGGTGACCAGGCCGTCGCCCGCGACCTCGTCGTCCGATTCGCGGTAGCGGACGCCCGCGACGTCGGCGTCGAACAGGTGGAGCTTGCCGTAGCGGGTGATCCGGCCGCCGGGCGCGACGTGCAGCGCGGTGTTCTGCAGCCGCCCGTCCGGACGGCGCACCGTCACCGAGCCGGCGAACAGGTCGATCGTCAGCTCCCGGGCGATCGCCCGGGCCCAGCGCACGGAGGGACCGTAGGGGTCCTCCGCCCCGGCGGCGACGTCGGCGGCGCGTCCGAGCGCCGACCACTTCTCCGGCAGCACGACGACGGAGGCTCCGCGGCCGTGCGCCTCACGGACCAGGCGCTCGGCGACCCGCCGGTTGGCCTCGGGGTCGGGGGTGCTTCGGAGCTGGAGGACGGCGGCGCGCATGACGGAAGATTGACTGACGGGTCAATCGGGACAGCATAGCCGGCCCGGGACTCCGCGCGAGGGCGTCGGCGCGGCGGCCGGTCAGCGGCCGCGTCGCTCCCGCAGGACCTCTTCCCGCAGCACCCGACCGTGGATCGCCCCGACCAGGTCGCGCAACGGGTCGGTCGCGGCGAGCATCAACTCTACGGCGCGCTCGGGGGCGACGTCCCGGTCGACCATCCGGTGCAGGAAGGTCTGGGCTTCCTCGCGGACCAGCGGCTCGAGCGCATCGACGTAGCGCAGCGCGTCGTAGACGGTGAACCCCAGCTCCTCGCCGAACCCCGTGCTGCGGAACCGCATGAACGCCTCGACGATCAGCACCTCCTCCGCGTCGTAGCCGGGATCGCCACTGCCGATCACGCCCAGCTCCGCGAGCTTGTCGACGACCGCCTCCGGAACGCCCGTCCGCTCCAGCAGGTCGGCGCGCGACGTCGACGGCGCGTCCCCGGACCGGGACTGCGCGCGCTCGATGATCTCGTCGCGGCGCCCGAGCAGGCGCTCCGCCCGCCCCGTCCCCTCCTCGAGCAGCTCGCGGATCGCCCGCAGCGGCATGAAGCGCTCCTCCTGGAGGCGCTTGACCAGCCGGATCCGGTCGACGATCGCCGGCGGGTAGTAGGCCATGTTGCGCGAGGTCCGGACGATCCGATCCTCGGCCGGCGCGCCCGCGGGCGGCTCCAGCAGTCCCTCGCGGAGGTAGTGCTTGACCGTCGCCGGACTGACGCCGGAGAGCTCGGCCACCTCGGCCATCCGCAGCAGGCCGGCGCGGTCGGGGGCGTCCGCGGCGTCGCTCATGACGCCGCGGCCGCGCCCGCCGCGCCCGCGGCCGCCCCGGCGGCGAACAGCGCGGCGATCGCGTCGTCGTCGTAGCCGGCGTCGCGGAGCACCTCCTCCGTGTGCTCGCCGAGGGCGGGCGCCGGCCGGCGCCGCGCGTCGCCGGGCGTCGCGGAGAGCTTGATCGGGATGCCCAGCTGACGCACCGGGACCGTCGCGCCGGGCTGCTCGACCTCGACGACCATCTCCCGCGCGCGCACCAGGTCCGACTCCAGCGCCTCGTGCAGCTCCCAGATCGGCTCGACGCACGCGTCGTGCTCCGCGTTGAACGCCGCCCACTCCGCCCGGGTCCGGCCACGGGTGATCTGCTCGACCTCGGCCGCGGCCGGTGAGTCCGGGGCGTCGAACTGGCGCTCGAGCAGGTCCGGACGGTCGACGCCTCGGCAGAGCGCCTGCCAGAACTTCGGCTCCAGCGCCGCGACCGAGACGTAGCCGTCCGCGCAGGGGTACGGGCGGTAGCAGACGTGCTGCCCGGTCAGGAGGGTCCGGCCGCGGGTCGGCTGCTCACCCTGCAGCGCCGCGGCCGCCTCGAGCGCGGTCCAGGCCAGCGCACCGTCGGTCATCGAGACGTCGACGACCTGCCCCTCGCCGGTCCGCTCGGCGTGCCGGAGCGCGGTCAGGATGCCGATCACGCCCATCAGCGCGCCGCCGCCGATGTCGGCGATCTGCACGCCGCCGTTGACCGGGGCGCCGTCGCGGACGCCGTTGAGCGCCAGGACGCCGTTGAGCGCCAGGTAGTTGAGGTCGTGCCCCGCCCGCTGCGCCAGCGGGCCGGTCTGGCCGAAGCCGCTGATTGCGCAGTAGACCAGGCGCGGGTTGCGGGCCCGCAGCGCCTCGTAGCCGACGCCGAGCTTGTCCAGCACGCCGGGCCGGAACGACTCGAGCAGGACGTCGGCGTCGTCGACCAGCCGGAGCAGCGCGTCGCGCCCCTCGGCCGTCTTCAGGTCGATCCGGATCGAGCGCTTGTTGCGGTTGAGCGCGATGAACCCGGCGGCCTTGGCCGTCTCCTCCGCCCCGTCGACGTAGGGCGGATAGCCGCGCGCGTAGTCCCCCAGACCGAGGTCCTCGACCTTGATCACGTCGGCCCCGAAGTCCCCGAGCATCAGCGACGCGAACGGCCCCGGGAGCAGACGGGACAGATCGAGCACGCGGACGCCGTCGAGCGGGAGATCGGAAGGCATGGAAGTCACCTGCGGGTCGAGGGTCGAACGGCGCGGATTCGGGTCCGCGACCACGGAGCGGACAGTACTACCTCTCATGCGCAGGACGTGCTACGTCTCACTTCCGCCGCGCACGCCCGGCGGCCGCCGCGGTTTCCAGAATCCCGCGGAATCCGTCCACCTCAGCGTGAACGCCAGCTGCAGGTCACCACCGTTATCCCCCGCCACCACGACCGACGGGCCGATTCCCTCCACACACCGCCAACCGACGGGATTCTGTCAACCACCACCCCTCCCCCACGTTCCCCGGACACCCCAACCACCCCGCCGCACGCCGGACCGAGGGCGGGGGAGCCCCGGACGACGAGCCACCGGCCCCGCCGGAGGGCGGCCCGCCGAGGCCTCGCACGACCCCCGCCGAGTCGCCGCCGGCAACGCACCGAACGACCCCGGACGACCCCGCCACGCACCACCCGCGGTGACCACGGCCGCGACCACCGCGCCGGGCGTCGCAGCGGACGGCGGGACCACGCCGCCGCCAACCAGGCCACCCGCCGGCCCGTCGCGCCGGGCCGGACCCCCCGACCGACTCGTCGCGCCGCAGCGAGCGCACCAACCGGCGCCCGCGCACCGCCCGCCACCCGCCGACCCGGATGCCGAGCGCCACCGAACGGCGCACCATCCGCCCCGCGGCCCGACGGCTAGGACTCGAGCTAGGACGGGGGCGAGGGCACCGAACGGACGGGCGCGAGGCCCACCGCTAGATGCGGCGCAAGCACGTCGGCGCGCACCAGCGCCAGACGAGGACCACGACCCGGTGCCAGCACGAGCGACCGACCCAGCGGACGCTCGCACGCGACTCTGCCGGAAATGCAGCAGCAATGAATGCACGAGCCGACGACAATACGTGAGCACCCAAGGTAGTGTCGGTGCAGGAACACACTCCAGTGCGCCCGCTGGAACGGGCGCACCACTACCCGACCCGCAGCTGGGTGGATCGAGTGCTTGAGGGCGCCACCGAGGCGCGGAGTGGTCGACAAATCGGGGGACCGCGCCGCAGCGGGTGCGCGACGGTGCGCGTGCCTTGGCCCGAGGCGCCGATCGTGGGCGTGAACGGCGGACCCGACGCACGACCGGCTCGACGCGCGGTCCCCCGTGCGGGGCACTGAGTGGCCGTGCGCCGCTGCGAGCGAATGGCACCGCGACCGTTCGCCCGTACGACTAGCCGGGCCGACGGGGCATCGGGCGCGCCGACGGTCGGCAGAAGCAGCGACGTGGTGGCCGAGGGAGCGGCCGCGCGTGCGCGCGTGTGACCGGGCAACCGGTGTCGAGGTCGATCAGACGGACGCGCGGCCGGCGGCTCGGATGCCCGCGGCCCCGGGTGGTTGATTGGCCGCGCTGCTGACTCCCGGGGTGGTTGATCGGTCACGCGACCGGCCCCCGGGTCGAGCGACCGGTACGACGCCGGGTCGGCCGCCAGATCCGGGGGCCGACGGGCAGAACGTCACGACGCCCGAGTCGCCGACCGCCGGGCCGCTGGGTCAGCCGACCGACCGACCGCACGGTCTGCCGGCCGAACCGATGTTGGACCGGCAGAAGGAGTCTCCGCGGGCGCGACGAACCAGGGGGGCGAAGCACGGACGCCCGCGGGATCGTCCCGGTGGGTCGACGGTCCACCGGGATCGCCCCCGCCCGCTCCACCCCACCCGACCGCAGCAGAAGGACGCCCGCCGATGACCCGCGTGATCGCCGTCGCCAACCAGAAGGGCGGCGCCGGCAAGAGCACCGTGACCGTGAACCTGGCCGTGGCCCTCGGCCAGGCCGGCGAGCGCGTCCTCGTGGTCGACGCCGATCCCCAGTTCGACTCGACGGCGATGCTCGGCCGCGCCCCGGAGGACGCGCCGCACACGATCGCCGACGTCTTCCTCGGGTCGGCCGAGTGCGCACCGGCGGTCGTCGCCGGCGTTGCCCCCGGCGTCGACCTGCTGGCCGGTGACGGACGGATGGCCGACGTCGAGCTGACCTTGGTGTCCCAGGTCCGCCGCGAGGAGTTCCTCGCCGAGGCGCTCCGCGACGTGCTCGACGGCTACGACTACCTGCTGATCGACTGCCCGCCGAACCTCGGCCTGCTGACGGTCAACGCGTTCGTGGCCGCCGACGAGGTGCTGATCCCGATCTCGATGATCGACCGCAACGCGTACAAGGGCGCCTCGACCCTGCTCTCCACCCTCGAGACCCTGCGCAGCCGGCGCGTTAGCGTGAGCACGCTCGGCCTGCTGCGCAACAACGTCGACGTACGGCGCAACACGTTCCAGACCCTGGACGACGCGTTGCCCGCGCTCGGCGCCCCGGTCCTCTCGGCTCAGATTCCGATGCGGTCCGGCTTCCACGACGCGACGACCGAAGGAATCCCGCTGATGCTGCGACGCCCCGACAGCAAGGGGGCCGCCGCGTTCCGCCGGCTGGCCGCCGAGATCACCGGCCGGGCCGCGCCGATCGCGCCGCCCGAGGGCACGGTCACCGCAACCCGTCGGGCCGTCCCGGCCGAGGTGGCGTGATGGCCCGCCTGACGCTGTCCCCCAACGGCCTCCAGAGCCCGCTGGACCTGTCGGCCCCCGCCGCCCGCGTGGCCGTCGTGGAGCCGGTCGCCGCCGAGCCGGCTGCGCCCGTTGCCCCGACCGAGGGCGAGGTTCCCGCGGCCGTTCCCGCCGCGGAGTTCGCCGTCGTCCCCGACCTCGACCTCGCTCCGGCGCCGGAGCCCCGGACCGACCGCACGATCGACGACGAGGCCCTCGCCCCCGCGACCGCGGTCGAGTCGACCGACGCGACGCCCGCGCCGTTCGCCGCGCCCCGAACCGCCGCGCCCTCCGCATCGACCGCCACCGAGGCCGGCGACCTGCCCTCCTGGGCCGACGGCCTGGGCGACGCCGCGCTGCAGCCGGACCGGCTGCTCGGCCGCCCCAAGCAGACCGCGCTGATCCTCGACCGCGAGCTCTCGACGCGGGCCGACGAGCTGGTCGCCGCCACGGGGCCGCGGGTCACCTTCGCGGCGCTGGTGATCGCCGTCCTGCACTTCCACCTGCCCGCCGACGGGACCGCGGCGGCCAAGGCGATCGGCGGCTACCGGCGCCGCAAGCTGGAGTCGCTCGACCATCCCTGGGAGGAGCGCAACGCGCGCCTGCCGGAGCCGCTGCGCGCCGAGCTCGACGACGTCGTCAGCGGCGCCGTCGGCCGCGTCGCGTCGGTCCGCCGTTCGACCCTCGTCAACGCCCTGCTCGACGCCCACCTGCCCGCGACGGCGGACGACGCCGCCCGGCTGGTGACGCGGATGGAGATGGTCCGCGGCGGGGCGTTCCTCGTTTAGGACCTATCCCGGTGGGGGCGCGGAATATCTGTGCCCGCCCCCTCCCCCCCCCGAGAATCAGACCGGGTGTCTGACTGAGGGTTCGCGTCGTGGTCCTGCGGCGGGCCGGTGGCCGCGACAGACGGCCGATCGTGCTGAGCCGACGTCCTAGCCGGCCGTCGCCCGGGACACGCGCCGCAACCGCAGCAGCGCGGCCCCGGCGACCACCGCGACGACCGCGCTGAAGATCTCCCCCGCCGCGGCGCGTCCGACCGCGGCGCCCAGCACGCCAACGCCGATCACCGGGACCGAGAGCGCGACGTACGCGACGACGAAGTAGGTCGAGGCGACCTCCGCGGTCCGCGATCCCGGCGCGGTGCCGGTGATCGCGGCCATCCCCGCGCGGAAGCTCAGTCCCTGTCCGAGCGCCGCCACGACCCCACCGAGGATCAGCACGGCCAGCCAGCCGCCGGTGATCCCGGCACCCTGGAGCACGGCACCGAGCGCGAGCGTGGAGACGCCGACCGCCTGCGCCCGGTCGCCCGGGACCAGGTCGAGCGTGGCCTGGCCGATCGCCGAAGCCACGAAGACGAGGAAGACCAGGGCCCCGATCCCCGCCCGGTTGGTCACCCCGAACTCGTGCACCAGCAGCGCGGGCATCACCGCGGTGTAGAGCCCCAGGACGGAGAAGCCCGCGAACGCCCCGAGCGCGGCCGGAACGAAGAGCGGCCGGACGTCCGGGGGCACGGAGAGCCGCTGCAACGTCACTCTGGCGCGGCCTCTCCGGGCGCCGGGCTCCGGCAGCGCGGCGATCAGCGCGAGCAGCCCGGCGACCAGCACCAGGTCGACGACGAAGACCACACGCAGCGGGTCGCCTGCGGCCTCCGACACCGCCCCGGCGATCAGCGGTCCCAGGCCCAGGCCGCCCGCGTTGACCGCCGTCGCGAGCAGCGTTGCGCGCCCCCGCCGCCCCGGGGCCGCCAGGTCGATGATCGTCGCCGTCGCCGTGCCGGTGAACAGACCGGCCGACAGACCGGAGGCGATCCGGCCGGCAAACAGCAGCGGCAGTCCGTCGGCCAGCAGGAACGCGACCGCACTGAGCCCGGAGGCGACGAGGCCGGCGAGCAGCACCGGCTTGCGTCCGATCTGGTCCGAGAGCCGGCCGAACAGCAGCAGCGCGGCCAGCACGCCGATCGCGTACGCGGCGTAGACGACGGTGACGACCAGCTCCGAGAAGCCGATCTGCTGCTGGTAGAGCCCGTAGAGCGGCGTCGGCAGCGTCGCACCCATCATCGTCACCGCGAACGCCAGCGCGACGATCGCGGTCGTAGCGCGTCGACGGGACTCGGAGCGGGCGCCGGGGACGTCAGTCACGGATGCCAGCGTTCCAGACCGGCCGACGCGGCCCGCTGCTCAGCGGAGCAGCTCGGGCTCGTCGGCCGCCCACAGGATGCGGCCGACCTGCGCCGGCGGAGCGCCCTCGCCGCGGGGCAGGCTCAGCGCCATGTCGCCGACGGGGTCGGGATCGGGGACGCCGGGCAGCAGCAGCAGGACCGTCAGGACCGGCGCGTCCCAGCCCTCGACCTCGTCGAGCGCCTCCACCCGGAAGCGGGAACCACGCGCCAGGAAGACCAGACCGGCGGCCGCCTCGCCCCCAGTCCACCAGAGCGGCATCATCCGCGCCCCGGCGGGAACCAGGATCCGCACCAGCGTCCGCCCGGCCGTGGCCAGGCTCATCGCGTGCCCCTGGAACAGGCTGCAGTCGCTGAACCCGAGGTCGCGCAGGACGTCGCCGACGAACAGCCCGCCGCCGGGGATCGTCCGCACGTCGCGGTCCCACACCCGCCACAGCTCGAGCGGGTCGTCGATCGGCGGCTGCTTGGCCAGCGCGCCGTCGAGCGCGGTGATCGCGCGCAGCAGATCGGGCGGCGCGGAGATCCGGCGGTCGTCGGAGGGGGAAGCGGTCATCGGCGAGGGTCCCGGGTCGCGCCGAGCCGGTGCCCGGACGTCCCGCCGACGGTAGCGCGCCCGCCGACGGGCCGGCCTCCCGCCGCCTCCGACGGCACCGCAGGCGATCGCGATCGTGCCGTCGCCACCTCGTGCGACGACCGCCGGCCGATCACGACCCCATCGCCGACCTCCCGGCGCTACGGTGGTCGGGTGACCAGCTCGCTCTTCCGCCTGGTGTGCGGCCCCGCCGTCCTGACCACCGCACCCGAGGGTTGGGCCTCCGAGATGCTGCGCGACGGCGAGGTCGCGATCGTGCCGGACGCCGACGGCCTGGAGTCGGTCCACGCCGTCGCCCGCGCGCTCGACACGACGGCCGTGGCCGTGGTCCGCGGCGAGGACGACGCGGCCACCGCCGAGCGGACCGTCGTCGCCCACGCGGGCACGCTCGCGCTGGTCTGGATCGCTCCGAGCTTCAGCGACGACGTCCGGGCGTGGGCCCAGAAGCGGGCGCCGATGACGCTGCTGATCGACGCCGACGGCGCCCTGCCGCCGGAGGAGCGACGCCGGGTCGAGCGGTTCGTCGCGATCCTCAGCGGCCAGGCCACCTGATCCGCTCGCCGGGGTGACCGGCCCGGCGGTTCGTCCGCGGGGCCAGCGCTACGGGATCGCCGCCGTCCAGCGCAGGGCCAGCGCGCGGTAGCCGACGAACCCCGGACCGTAGGCGTCGACCGTCCCGAGCAGGTCCGTGCGCTCGATCGCCCGACGCATCGCGACGGACGCATCGGCGATCTCGATCGGCCGCAGCAGCTGCGCGCACGCGTCTCCGGGGAGCGCCCGCTCGATGCTCTCCCCCACCAGCTCGAGCGCGTCGAAGACGCCGATGCTGGCCGCGATGCCGGCCGCCGCGGCGTCGGTCAGGACGCCGAGCGTCATCCGCGTCCCGTCGCGTTCGAACTCGACGAAGACGATCCGCGAGCGATGCGCGTCGTCCGCGCCGCTGAGCTCGGCCGCCCGTACCGGCCGCAGGCCGGCGGTGCGCGGCCACCAGACCGGATCGTCGACCCCCTCCGCGGCGATCCTCGCGGCGACGGGAGCGACGGCGCTGGCGATCTCCGGAGCCGCTCCGGCCTGCAGCGCCCGCAACGCGGCGAGCCCGTCGCTCCCGCCCCGCCGGCCCAGGGATGCGGCGTAGGCCGCTCCGATCCGCTGCTCGAATTCCTGACCGGGTGCCCCGTAGGCCCCGCTGGGCATCCACCAGATCCCCGAAGCGTCGGAGCCCAGCAGCTCGCCGCAGAGCGGATCGTCGGTCGCCGCCGCACCGTTGCAGAGCACCTCGGCGCTGGCCTCGACCACCGCCTCCAGGCAGCACGGAACCGCGTCGCGCGCGGGAGAGGGGCGATCCTCGCGGCGAGCAGCCGGGACGGAACGGGAGCGGTTGCGGAAGAGCATGGGGGCAGCCTCCGCCCTGGACCAGCCACGGGCCAAGGCCGAAGCTGCGCCGAACCACCGTCCGTTCCGCGCCGAACCCGCAGCCCTGCGGCCGCGGTCAGCGGCGCTCGTGCTCGCGCACCTGCTCGTCGATCCGCGCCTCCATCCGCGCGGCGGCCCAGCGCCGGCCGACGGCGCTGAACGCGAGCACCAGGCCGATCGCCACGCCGGCCACCAGGTTGACGATCAGCGCACCGGCGGCCAACCCGATCGCGAAGGCGACGAGCGCCGGGGCGATGTACGACGCGTCGAACGGCGAGAGCGATCGTTGTTCCATGCGCAGACCCTACCGGCGGCCGCCGTGCCCGCCCCGGCCCGTCAGCGCGGCACCGCGAGCATCGTGGTGTAGGTCTGGCTGCGGTCGGCCAGGACGGCGGACACGCGGAACAGCGCGTAGGGCTCGTTCGTCGCCGGGGGTGCCAGGCGGACCGTGAAGGCGCCCGCGCGCGAGACCCGGGCGGTGGTCGAGGTCCGCTGACCGCTGCAGACGTCGACGCGGTCGATCCGGACCGTCCTCGGCCGCAGCCCGGCCGGCATCGTGATCCGGCCCGTCGCTCGCAGCCCGCTGCGCTGCTCGATCGTCATCCGGCGGAACAAGCGCAACGCTCCGGTCCGCGTGCGGCTCGTCGTCGCCGCGTACCACGGACGCGAACGGGCGCTGCCCGGACCGCGTACCGTCGCGCTCCAGCTGCCGTTGGCTTGGACCCGCGTCGTCCCGACCGACCGACCGTTGCGCAGGATCGTCACCGTCTGGCCGGCGAGTGCGGGCCGTGCGATCCCGCTGACGCGCGCTCTCCGTCCGTGGGCGGTGGCCGCGACGTCCAGCAGCACCAGCTCGGCTCCGCACTGCTCGGGGGCGGGCGGCGGCTCCTCGACCGGCGGCTTCGGGTCGTCCACCGGCGGCACCACCGGCCGCGCGGTCACGGTGACCGGCGCCGCATCGCAGGCGGACTCCGCCGCGACGTTCATGCGATCACCGGAGTACGTGACCCGCCAGCGGTGGACGCCCGCGACGGTCGGAGCGAACGTTCCTGACTCGACGGTGCCGCCCGCCACGGGGTACTCCACGCCAAGCCGTTCGTAGACCGGGGTGGCGCTGCAGGTCGCGTCGTCCGGCCGGTACAGCCGGAAGTCGACCGTGGCGTCGCCGTCCGGGGCGTAGCGGCCGACCACCGCGGCCGACGCCGCGAGGGTCCCGGAACCGAGCTCGACATCCGCCGACGGGGTCACCGTGACGGTCGGCGCCGGATGGACGTCGACGTCGACCGTGGCCGTGCTCGACGTCCCGCCCGCGTTCGTCGACCGATACGTGAAGGAGTCCGACCCGACGTACCCGGGATCCGAGGTATAGGTCAGCTCACCCGTCGTCGGATCGAGGGTCCCCAGCGTCCCGTGCTCCGGTGGATCGACCACGGCGTAGGTCTGGGCCACCGCGCTCGTGCACGTCAGCGTCACCGCCGTCGGCTTGCCCGATCCCGCGTCGACGTCGGCCGCCGCGCAGTCCGGTTCCGCCGGAGCAACGGTGACCGACACCGTCGCCGTGTTCGACGTGCCACCCGCGTTCGTCGACCGATACGTGAACGAATCCGGCCCGTCGTAGCCCGCATCCGCCGTGTAGGTCAACTCACCCGTCGCCGCGTCCAACGCGCTCAACGTGCCGTGCGCCGGCTGGTCGACCACCGCAAAGGTCTGGGCCACCGCGCTCGTGCAGGCCAGCGTCACCGCCGTCGACCGACCCGCCACCGCATCAACCGGAACCGCCGCGCAATCCGGCTCCGCCGGCGCGACCGTCACCGACACCGTCGCCGTGTTCGACGTGCCACCCGCGTTCGCCGACCGATACGTGAACGAATCCGGCCCGTCGTAGCCCGCATCCGCCGTGTAGGTC
>CAZFIQ010000013.1:0-5888 GCA_964519185.1 uncultured Patulibacter sp. | reverse complement strand
ACCGTGCCCGCGACCGGATCCAACGTCCCCAGTGTGCCGTGGTCCGGACCGTCGACCACCGCGTAGGTCTGCGCCACCGCACTCGTACACGACAGGCTCACCCCGACCGAACGACCCGCCACCGCATCAACCGGAACCGCCGCGCAATCCGGCTCCGCCGGCGCCACGGTCACCGACACCGTCGCGATGTTCGACGTGCCCCCCGCGTTCGTCGACCGGTACGCGAACGAATCCGGCCCGTCGTAGCCCACATCCGCCGTGTAGGTCAGCGTCCCGGCAACCGGATCCAACGTCCCCAGCGTGCCGTGGTCCGGCGGGTCGACCACCGCGTAGGTCTGCGCCACCGCGCTCGTGCAGGACAGCGTCACCGCCGTCGACCGACCCGCCACCGCATCAACGGGAACCGCCGCGCACGCCGGCACCGCCGGGGCGACCGTCACCGACACCGTCGCGGTGTTCGAGACGCCGCCTTCGTTGGTCACCGTGTAGGTGAAGCTGTCGGAGCCGAAGTACCCGGCATCGGGCGCGTACCGGAGCCGGTCGGAGACGACCGTCGCCGTACCGTTCGCGGGCGTCCCCAGGACCGCGACCGTGTCGCCACTCACCATTCCGACGCAATCCGGGTCGACCGTCACCGCGGTCTGGTACGCGGTGTTCGCCGTCACGCCGGAGCAGACCAGCGGCGGCTTGAGGATCCGCAGGGTCCCGCTCCCGGTACGGGCCAGGAAGCCGGGCGCCGCCGCGGCCGACGCCGTGATCGGGTAGGTCCCCGGTGCCGTTCCGCCCGGCACGCTGAAGTTCCCGGACGCAATGCCGCCGGCGATCGTCGGAGCGATGCTGCCGCTGACCCCGGTGACGCCGAACGTCACGGCTCCGGGGCTCGCGGCGCCCCGCGCGGGGCTGACCGTCGTCGTCAGGTTGACGTTCTGCGCCGACGCCGAATACGGGGTCATCCGGTCGGTCACCGACAGGGTGGTCGACACGGCCTCCACCGCGCCGCGGTCTCGCGTACCGCTGCGCGCAAAGCCCCGTTGGTCAAGGGCCGTGTCCGTGCCGGTGACCGCATCGATCAGCGGGCTACCGGGATTGGGGGCCATGGTGGCCGTCGGCCCGCCGTAGTCTCCGAGCGGAGCCAGGTCGAGCGTGCCGCTGACCGTCGTATCGACCAGCATCGTCGACCGCGCGGCCAGGTTCGTTCCGCCGTCCGCCGTGGTCGCGGGCGTGACCGCCAGCGGCGCGCCGTCGACCGCGGAGTCGAAGGCCGTGATCGACGCCTGGCGCGCTGTCGCCCGATCGTACGCCACGTTGGCGAGCGCCGTCCCGGACTCGCCGTTCTGCTCACCCGTGCCCCCGGTGGCGGTGTTCCCCGCGAGCGTGACGTGCGTCAGCGTGACCGTGCCGTTGAGGTTGAAGAGCGCGGAGCCGAGGCCGTCGCCCCCGCCGCTGGCGGTCACCGCGCCGCCGATGAAGGCCACCGAGCTGAGACCGCCCGTCGCGGTGTTGTCGCTGAACGTGCTGTTGATCGCGGTCACCGTGCCGCCGTCGTTGAAGACCGCACCGCCCATGCCGGCACCGCCGCCGCCGATCGAGATCGCGTCGGACGGGGGTGACGCGGCGTCACCGCCACCGAACCCGCCGACCGGGACCCTCGAGTTGACGTTGCGGCCGTCGACGCCCGCGGCCCCGCCGCCGAAGCCACCGTCGCCCGAGTCGATGTTGGCCCATCCGCCGCCGCCGCCGAACCCGCCGCCGCCGCCGCCCATACCGGGACCCGCACCGGCACCGCCACCACCGACGCCGCCACCGCCACCACCACCACGGTTGATGTTCGGGCCGGGCTGGACGCCGAGCGCTCCGCCGACGCCGAACGCTCCGCCAGCCCCGCCGGCCCCACTGCCGTTGGCCGCACGCCCCCCGGCCCCGGTGCCGCGACCGCCGAGCGTGCCGCTCGCGACCGCGCCGCCCTGACCGTTGGCGACGCCACCGCCGGCGCCACCGACGGGGAAGCCGCCCGCAGCACCGTCCTCACCCGCCTCGTAGCCGCCGCCACCGCCACCGCCACCCACGTTGAGCGCGGTCCCGGCACCGCCGGCACCGCCGCCGCTGACCGCGCCACCAAAGCCCCCGCCGCCGCCGGCGTTCTGCGCGTCCTGGCCTATACCGCCGCCACTGAGCGAGTTGACGGTCGCAGCCGCACCGCCGGTCGCCCGGTTCCCCGCCAGCGTCACCCGCTGCAGGTCGACGGTGCCCTGGTTGAAGATCCCGCCGCCCATGCCGGCTCCGCCCCCGCCGAACGTCGAGTTGCCGCCGAGGGCGCGCCCGCCGCGCAGCTCCAGGTCCCGCAGACGCAGGGTTCCGGCGGACAGGCCCGAGCGGCCGCCGGACACGTAGAAGAGACGCCCGCGATCGCTGGCGGTTCCCTGGATCCGCGCGCCGCTCGCGCTGTTCCCCTCGATCGTGATGTCCGACGTGATCGCGGGCAGGACGTTGGGGCCGTACCAGTAGTTGTCGACGGCTCCGAGCTGGTAGGAGCCGGATATCCGCAGTGTGTCGGCTTCACCGTTGGCGTTCGCCGTGTTGATCGCGGCGACCAACGCGGCGGCGTCGCCCGCCGGCACGGTGATCACCGCCGCTGGCGCCGCCGTCGTTCCGGCCAGCGTCGCGATCGCGGTCGCCCCGATGGTGCCGACCCACCGCATCCGTGACATGGGCGGGGAGCTTACTCTCTACGCGGGCCGATCAGTGACGCGTACAGCGGATCCGTGGCCGGTCGCCCCTACGCGAGTGCGCCCGAGCGCACGCGGCCGTCGCCATCGGCGCCCGTATCGCGCTCACGGGGTGGCGTCGACGGTCCCCGGCGGATCGCCCGGGAGCATCCGCCGGTGCAGGATCCGCGAGTAGTCCAGGTGGCGGATCGGACCGGTGTGCCGGACGACCTCGAAGTCCCGCAGGTGGAAGCCGTACAGCGCCCGCCGAGCCCGCTCGTTCCAGTGACGGGAGTCCGACCCCTGGATCTCGAACCCGTCGTACTGCTGTCCGTCCGGCACCCCGCCGGTGTCGGTGAGGATCATCCCGTAGCGCTTCATCGCCGTCGCGATGATCCGCGTCTGGCGGGGCAGGTGGTCGATCGGCACCGACGCCTTCAACCGGATCCGCGACCCCATCGGCAGGTATCCCGGGTCGGTCATCCGGCCGTCGGTGTGCGAGGCCGGGTACACCCAGGCGCGCTGGACCATCGGCAGCGTGAAGTTCAGGGCGTGGCGGATCTCGCTCCGCCGCGCGTCCTGGACGTTCAGCAGGCCGGCCGCCATCGGCGTCCCCGCCGCCACCGCCGAGACGACGTTGGCGGGGAGCACGTGGTTCTTGCGCGTGTCCCAGATCGTCGCCTGCTGCGCCCGCCACTGGCCGTTCACCCGGTGCGCCGCGTACAGCTCGTAGAGCCGGCAGGTCTCGCGTTGCAGGATCAGCATGTGCGAGTCGGTCGGCCGCTGCACGCGCGGGCGTCGCGGAATCGGGTAGCGGCCGCGGGCGATCCACTGGTGCGTCTTGGGGATGCGCACGGTCGGGTGCGACCGGTCGACGATGTTGATCGGAATGCCCCAACCGCCGCGACGGTTGCCGAAGCTCGTCGACAGGTTGCGGTCGGCGCCCGAGTTGCGGATGTACTCGTCCGACCGCGGATCGACCGGTAGACCGTCGACCGGGGTGTTCCACGGACTGCTCGCCGGGAACAGCGGGCAGCCCGCCAGCTTGGGCGACGACGACAGGTCGTCGGCCCCCGCGGGGCTCGCCACCGAAAGCGCCGTCGCCAGCGCGAGGCCCGCGATCACGCGGCCCGGCGACGGCAGACGTCGGCTACTCCGGGGACCCAGCAACGGACAGATCGTACGCAGCCCGACGGACCGGTCGTCGGGCGGATCGTCGACGAGACGATCGGCGGCGACGCGTCCCGACGGGCATACGGGTCGCAGACGACGGCGTCTGGCAGCCGGGTCTCCTCGCCGCTACGCTCGCCCCATGCTCCGCGTCCCCCGCTCGGGCAGCCTGCTCGCCGCTGCGCTGGTCGCCTTCGTGCTCGTCCCCGCCGGACCGGCCGCGGCCGAGAAGCGCCCGGCGAAGTGCCAGGTCGCGTACGGCACGACCGTCGCCCAGCACGGCGGACAGTCGCTGATCGTGGCCGACGTCGGCGAGGACGACGAGCTGTACGGCGCGCCGCAGGCCGTGTTCGTCTGCCGCTCCGCGAAGGCCCGCCCCGTCCGGATCTCGACCTGGCCCGCCGGCACGTCGATCGCGATCCGCAAGGTGCGCTGGGCCCGGGATTACGTCGCCTACTCGCAGTTCGGCACCGACGACCAGTGCGCGAAGTACAGCGGCGTCGGGGCCGCCGAGTGCACCTACTCGCTCGGCGGCTCGTATGACCTGCGCAGCGGGAAGCGGAGAGCCGCCTACGACCCGGACGCGAACGTCGCCACCACGGTCCTCTCTCCACGCGGCTGGATCGCAGTGCTCACGCACCCCGACGCCAGCGGCGACCGGGAACTGTCCGGCTCCGACGGCCGAGGCCAGCGCCCGCTCGCCAACGGCCCGATCGACCTGGGGTCGGTGCGATTCCGCGGCGCCGAGCTGACGTGGACCGTGGGCGGCGTGCCGCAGCGGGTGCTGCTCGAGGCGACGGCACGGTAGGCGGACCGGCGCCGCCCCCGCGGCCCGCTCATGACGAACCTGCTCGTCGACCTGGGCGGTACCCAACTCACCCTTCGCGAGATCCCGGGACCTCGGATCGCCCCGGAAGTCTCGTGCCGCCAAGACGTCGTCCACGAGTATCCGGCAGCGGCGGTAGACGTTGGGATCGGGGGCCGGGATCGACGCCGATCGCCGTCGGCGTCCGACCCGGCCGATCAGGCTCGCTCCACCCCGTACCGCACCGTCACCGCCGAGCGGCCGACGTGGGCGTCGAGGCGGCCGAGGCGCGGACGCAACCCGCCCGGATCGAGGAAGCGGGTGCCGCCGCCGAGCAGCACCGGGACGGTCGACACGACGATCTCGTCCAGTCGGCCAGCCATCAGCAGCTGATCGGCGACCGACGCTCCGAGCACGTTGACGGTGCCGCCGTCGGCGGCCTCCTCGGCCGTCGCCACCGCGTTGTCGACGGTCGCCACGAAGGTCACCCCGCCGGCCGCCGGTCCCGCCGACCGGCGCCCGGTCAGCACGACCTGCGGCCCGTGCCACTGGCCACCGAAGGCCCCCTCCTTCTCCGGGTCTCCGCGGTTGGGGTCATCGCCGAAGAAGGTCCTCGCCCCGCAGAGCAGCGCGGTCGTCTCCGCCTGCAGACGGTCGAGGATCGGGTCCTCGTCGCCGTCACGGCCGACGAACGGCGTCAGCCACGACATGTCGCCGCCCGGACCCGCCAGGTAGCCGTCGGCCGACACCGTCGCCGCGGCCACGAACCGCACGCGCACCTCAGCGCCCCTTCCACTCGGGCTCGCGCTTCTCGAAGAACGCCGTGACCCCTTCCTGGATGTCCTCGGTCGAGAACGCCAGCGCCAGCTGGCCGCGCAGGTAGTCGAGCGCGTCGTCGAGCGCCAGGTCCATCTGCCGGGCCATCGCCTCCTTGCCCATCCGCAGCAGCAGCGGGGACGAGCGGGCCAGCTTGGCCGCCCAGGCCGCGACCGCGTCGTCCAGCTCGGCCTGCGGCACCACGCGGTTGACGATGCCGATCCGCTCGGCTTCGCGGGCGTCGATCCGCTCGCCCAGCAGCAGCAGCTCGCTGGCCTTCTTGCGGCCGACGTCGCGGTAGATCAGCGCCATGATCATGAACGGGAAGACGCCGACGTTGATCTCCGGCGTGCCGAAGCTCGCCTCCTCCGACGCCACGACCAGAGCGCAGG
>CAZFIQ010000012.1:28533-29997 GCA_964519185.1 uncultured Patulibacter sp. | reverse complement strand
TGGCCGACCCGCGGATCGGCGGCCGCTACAGCGCGCTGTCGGCCTTCGGCGTCGTCCCGGCCGCGCTCGCCGGGATCGACGTGCAGGCGCTGCTGGCCGGCGGTCAGGCCGGACTCGACGCGTCGCACGTCCCGGTCGACGAGAACGCGGCGGTCCGCCTGGGCGTCGCGATCGCCGCCCTCGCCGCCGCCGGCCGCGACAATCTCGTGGTCCGCGTCCAGGGTCCCCAGCTCGGTCCGTTCCCGCTCTGGCTGGAGCAGCTGGTCGCCGAGTCGACCGGCAAGCGCGGGGTCGGCGTGCTGCCGGTGATCGAGGACCCCGGAGCCGACGCCGCCGAGCGGTCGGCGATCGGCCCCGACCGACAGCTGCTGGTGCTGCGCGACGCGAGCGACGACCCGGGGCTCGACGCGGAGGTCGCCGCCGCGGCCGCCGCCGGGGTCCCGGTGCTGGAGCTGCTGCTCGACCACGACCCCGGCGCCGACGTCCCGCTGGCGCGGCTGGGCCGCGCGTTCGCGATCAGCGAGGTCGCCGTAGCGGTCGCCGGCTGGGGCCTCGGGCTCAACCCCTTCGACCAGCCCGACGTGCAGGCGGCCAAGGACGCGACCGGCGCGGTACTGGAGGAGCTGGCCGACGGCCGTCCGCTGCGGCCCGCCGAGCCCGCGACCGCCGACGCGATCGCGGCCGTCGTCGACGGGCTCGCCGCCCCCGGCTACCTGGCGGTGCTCGCCTACCTGCCGCCGAGCCCCGGGGGCGCCGTGGCGCTGGAGCGGCTGCGGGCGGCGCTCGCCCGCCGCACCGACGCCGCGATCACCACCGGGTTCGGTCCGCGCTACCTGCACTCGACCGGCCAGCTCCACAAGGGCGGCCCGGCCGGCGGGCGGTTCCTGCTGCTCGAGCACGATCCGCGGGCCCACCGCGAGATCCCGGCCGGCGACGACCCGTTCCCCGCGGCGTCGTTCGCGGACCTGTTCCGCGCCCAGGCGCAGGGCGACGAACGGACCCTGGCCGCCCACGACCGCGCGGTGGTCCGGCTGGACCTCGGCACCGACTGGCCGGAGCGGCTCGACGCGATCGTCGCCGCGCTCGACGACGCCTCCCCGCCGTCCGACGACGCATCTTCCCGCCCGGACGACACCGCCCCCCGCCCCGACCCTTCCTCCCCCCACCCCCGGAGCAGCAGCTGATGCAGATCGCCTTCGTCGGACTCGGCAAGATGGGCGGCAACATGGTCCGCCGGCTTCGTCGCGACGGCCACGACGTCGTCGCCTACGACCACGATCCGGCGCTGGCGACGGCGCTCGCCGCGGAGACCGGAGCCCGCGCCGTCGGTGACCTGCCGGCCCTGGTCGCCGCGCTCGACGCACCCCGGCACGTCTGGGTGATGGTCCCGCACGGCGAGCCGACCGCGTCGACGGTCGCCGCGCTCGGCGAGCTGCTGAGCCCGGGCGACACGGTGATCGACGG
>CAZFIQ010000012.1:27302-28523 GCA_964519185.1 uncultured Patulibacter sp. | reverse complement strand
GGGCGGCCGCGCTGGCCGAGCACCAGGTCGCCTACCTGGACGTCGGCACCTCCGGCGGCGTCTGGGGGCTCGACAACGGCTACTGCATGATGGTCGGCGGCCCCGCCGACGCGGTCGAGCGGCTGCGGCCGGTGCTCGACGCGCTGGCCCCGGAGACCTTGCCCGAGTCGCGCGACCAGCTCGGCGACCGCGGCTGGGCGCACGTCGGCGACGCCGGCTCCGGGCACTTCGTCAAGATGGTGCACAACGGCATCGAGTACGGGATGATGCAGGCGTTCGCCGAGGGCTTCGCGCTGCTGCGCAAGAACGACCCGGACCTCGACCTGGCGACCGTGGCGCACCTCTGGGAGCAGGGCTCGGTCGTCCGCTCGTGGCTCAACGCGCTGGCCGCGCGCGCGTTCGAGCAGGAGGGCACCGAGCTGGAGGCGCTGCAGCCGTGGGTCGACGACTCCGGCGAGGGCCGCTGGACGATCGAGGCCGCGCTCGACCAGGCGGTGCCGACCCCGGCGATCACCGCGGCGATGTACGCGCGGTTCGCGTCGCGCGGGGAGGACGACTACGGGGCCAAGGTGCTCTCGGCGCTGCGCAACCAGTTCGGCGGCCACGCGGTCAAGCGCCGCGACTGACGCTCGGCTCCCCCCACCACCAGACGACGACATGAGCTCCTTCCCCCCGATCGACGGCCCGCTCGGCAGCGGCCTCGACCACCTGCCGCCGCCCTCGTCGGTGCTGGTGATCTTCGGCGCCTCCGGCAACCTGGCGCGGCGCAAGCTGCTGCCGGCGATCTACAACCTGGCGTTCGAGGGCGGGCTGCCCGAGCGCTTCCGGCTGATCGGCGTCTCCCGCGGGGAGCTGACGAACGACGAGTACCGCGACGCGGTGCGCCAGGCGATCGCCCGCTACTCGCGGCGGGAGCCGGACCCGACGATCCTCGACGCGCTGCTGGAGGTCGTCGAGTACGTCCCCGGGCGGTTCGACGACGACGCGCCCTACGCCGCCCTGCGCGAGCGGCTGGACGCGATCGACGCGGAGGCCGAGGCGCCGCTCAACCGCGCCTTCTACCTGTCGACCGCCCCCGAGTTCTTCGGCCCGATCGTCGACCGGCTCGGGAGCCACGGGCTGGGTGCCCGTGACGTGCCCGGCAGCCGGGTGATCATCGAGAAGCCGTTCGGATCGACCCGCGACGAGGCGATCGAGCTGAACCGCCGGGTGCTCGAGGTG
>CAZFIQ010000012.1:9703-27292 GCA_964519185.1 uncultured Patulibacter sp. | reverse complement strand
CGGACGACATCTTCCGGATCGACCACTACCTGGGCAAGGAGACGGTCCAGAACCTGCTGGCGCTGCGCTTCGCCAACGAGCTGCTGGAACCGCTCTGGAACCGCGACCACATCGCGTCGGTCCAGATCACGGCCGGCGAGACGGTCGGGGTCGAGGGCCGCGCCGGCTACTACGACGGCTCCGGGGCGCTCCGCGACCTGGTCCAGAACCACCTGCTGCAGCTGCTGGCGATCCTGGCGATGGAGCCGCCGACCGCCTTCGCGGCAGACGAGATCCGCACGGAGAAGGTCAAGGTCCTGCGCGCGATCGACCCGATCTCCCCCGGGCGGGTCGACGAGATCGCCGTCCGCGGGCGCTACGGCGCGGGCTCGATCGGCGCCGAGGACGTGGTCGCCTACGCGGACGAGCCGGACGTGCCCGCCGACTCGCGGACCGAGACCTTCGCCGCGCTGCGGCTGCACATCAACAACTGGCGCTGGGCCGGCGTGCCGTTCTACGTCCGCACCGGCAAGCGGCTCTCGCGCAAGCTGACCGAGATCGCGGTGACGCTGCGGCCGGTTCCGCACATGGCGTTCCCGACCGACGAGCCGCTCGAGCCCAACCAGATCGTCTTCACGATCCAGCCGGCCGAGCACGTCTCGATCCGGCTGGCGGCGAAGGTCCCCGGCAGCGGCATGCACCTGCGGCCGGTGACGCTCGACTTCTCGTACGGCACGGCGTTCCTGTCGACGTCGCCGGAGGCCTACGAGCGACTGGTCGGCGACGCGCTGCGCGGCGACGCGATGCTCTTCACGCGGGCCGACGAGGTCGAGGCCCAGTGGGCGGTCGTCGACCCGATCCTGCGCGCCTGGAACGCGACCGACGGGCCGCCGGTCGCGTACGAGGCCGGCACCGACGGGCCGCGGGCCCAGCGCGAGGTGCTGCTGCCGGGCGACCGCTGGCGGGCCGTCTGATGGGCGACCCCGCGGAGCGCCGCCACCTGCGATCGCCCGACCACACGGTCTGGATCGGCCAGGGCGTCGCGCCGGACGACATCGAGGGGGCGATGCGCGAGCTGGAGCGCGAGCGCTACCTGCTGACCGGGGGCGCGCTGCCGGCCCGCGCGCTCAACCTGATCGTGATCGTCGACGCCGCCTTCGCCGGGGAGATCCTGCGGCGGCTCGACGCGGTCGGCCGCAACGCCCCGTCGCGCACGATCCTGCTGCGGGTCGCCGCCGAGCGCGGGCGGCTGAACGCCCGCGTCGCCCTGTCGGCGTCGGAAGCCGGCGGCGACGGGCCGGCCGCAGACGGCCAGGCGATCGGCCCGGGAGCGCTCAGCGAGCGGGTGACGATCGACGTCGGCGACCGCCACGTCGGCCGGCTCGAGTCGATCGTCGACCCGGTCGTGCGGACGGACGTGCCGACCCTGGTCTGGGCCCCGCACGGCCACGGATCGGCGCTCGACGCCGTCGCCGCCCTCTCCCAGTCGGTGCTGCTCGACACCACCGACGACGCCGATCCGCGCGAGGGGCTGGACGCCGCCCACGCGCTGCACGCGGCCCACGGGCTGGCGGTGATCGACCTGACCTGGCTGCGCGTATCGCCGTGGCGGCTGCGGCTGGCGGCGCACTTCGACGCACCGGCCCACCGCGACGAGGCCAGCGCGATCGTCGGGCTCGAGGTCCGCCACGATCCGATGTCGGCGGTCGCCGGCTGGCTGCTGGCGGGGTGGTTCGCCGATCAGCTCGGCTGGACGGTCGACGCCGACGGCGTGCGCGACGCCCGCGGCACGAAGATCGAGGTCGTGCTGCGGCCGACCACCGTCGGCGTGCAGGGGCTGGGCGGCGCGACGATCGCGACGGCCGACGGCGGGCGGTTCGCGCTCGACCGCTGCGCCGGCGGCCTACGGGCGCACCGGACGACCGCCGACCGCGACGAGCAGTGGATGCTGCTCGGCGCGTCGCGGGGCGAGTCCGGGGTCCTGAGCGCCGCGTTCCGCCGCACGCTGACGCCCGACGACGGCTACCACGGGGCGCTCGCCGCGGCCCGCACGCTCGCCTCCTCCGTCTGACCAGGATCCGGCCCGCCGCTCTGTCCGCACGCCACAGATCGCCGCCCGCCCGACCCGTACCCTGTCCGCATGGCCTCGCTGCCCCCGACGATCCGCGCGTTCCTGTTCGACATGGACGGCGTGCTGACCGACACCGCCCGGCTCCACGCCGGCGCCTGGAAGCAGATGTTCGACGAGGAGCTGGCCCGCCGCGCCGCCGCCGATCCGGCCGCGACCGCCGACCGCTTCCGGCCGTTCGACGCCGACGCGGACTACCGCCGCTACGTCGACGGCAAGCCGCGGGCCGACGGCGTCCGGGCGTTCCTCGCGTCGCGCGCGATCGCGGTCCCCGAGGGGGATCCGGACGATCCGCCGACGGCCGAGACGATCCACGGCCTCGGCACCCGCAAGAACGACCTGGTGCAGCGGCTGCTCGCCGAGCAGGGCGCCGACGTCTACGCGGACGCGGTCGCCTTCGTGCGCCAGCTGCGCGCCCGCGACCTGCCGTGCGCGGTGGTCTCGTCGAGCGCCAACGCCGAGGCGATCCTCGCCGCCGCCGGCATCCGCGAGCTGTTCGCGTCGGTCGTCGACGGCCGGGCGCTGGTCGCCCGCGGGCTGGCCGGCAAGCCGGCTCCGGACTCGTTCGTCGCGGCCGCCGGGGACCTCGGGGCCGGCGTCGCCGAGGCGGCGGTCTTCGAGGACGCGATCGCCGGCGTCGCCTCGGGCCGCGCCGGGGGATTCGGCTGCGTCGTCGGGGTCGACCGGGTCGGCGAGGCGGAGGCCCTGCGGGCTGCCGGCGCCGACCTGGTGATCGGCGACTTCGGCGACCTGTCGCTCACGCCCGAACCGTCCTCGTCCTCACCCTCCTCCGCGACCCCGGGAGCCGCCGCATGACGCCGAACTTCGCCACGGGCATCGACCCCTGGGGCATCCGCGAGACCGGCCTCGACCTGGAGTCGCTGCCCCGCGCCGAGTCGATCTTCGCGCTCTCCAACGGCCACCTCGGGCTGCGCGGCAACTTCGACGAGGGCGAACCGCGTGCGTCCTCCGGCACGTACCTGAGCGGGTTCTTCGAATCGTTCCCGATCTCCTACGGCGAGCGCGGCTACGGCTACGCGGAGGACGGCCAGTCGGTGATCAACGTGACCGACGGCAAGCTGATCCGGTTGCTGGTCGAGGACGAGCCGTTCGACGTCCACCGCGGGTTCCTCGAGGAGCATGAGCGGTTCCTCGACTTCCGCAGCGGGATCCTCTCGCGGTCGGCGCTCTGGACGTCGCAGGCCGGTCGCACGGTGCGGGTCACGAGCAAGCGCCTGGTCTCGTTCACCCAGCGCAGCGTGGCGGCCATCTGCTACGAGGTCGAGGCGGTCGACCGCGAGATCCGGATCGCGCTGCAGTCCAACCTCCACGCCAACCAGACCCAGATGGCCGAGCACCGCGATCCGCGCAAGGCGGCTGCGCTCGGCGACGTGCTGGTCAGCGAGCTGGCCAGCGCCCACGGCCTGCGCGTCGTGCTCGGGCACCGGACCAAGCGCTCCGGCCTGGCGCTGGCCGCCGGGATGGACCACACGATCGACACCGGGAACCTCGACCCGACCACGCTGACCCAGGTCGACGACGACCTCGGCCGGGTCACCGTCTCCGCGCTGCTGAAGCCGGGCAAGCCGCTGCGGCTGGTCAAGATGCTGGCGTACCACTGGTCGGGCCGGCAGTCGATCGACTGGCTGCGCGATCAGGTCGACGCCAGCCTGGAGAACGCGATGGCCGAGGGCTTCGACGGCCTGGCCGCCGCGCAGCAGCGCTACCTCGACGACTACTGGACCGCGGCCGACTTCCAGCTCGACGGCGATCCGGAGCTGCAGCAGGCGCTGCGCTTCTCCAAGTTCCACCTGCTGCAGGCGTCGGCGCGGGCGGAGACGCGCGCCGTCGGCGCCAAGGGGCTGACCGGCACCGGTTACGACGGCCACGCCTTCTGGGACACCGAGAGCTTCATGCTCCCGCCGCTGACCTACACCAAGCCGTCGCTGGTCCGCGACCAGCTGCTCTGGCGCCACCGCACGCTGACGCAGGCCCGCGAGCGCGCCCAGCAGCTGGGCCTGAACGGCGCCGCGTTCCCGTGGCGGACCATCGACGGCTCGGAGGGCTCCGCGTACTGGCCGGCCGGCACCGCCGGCTTCCACGTGACCGCGAGCGTCGCCCAGGCGGTCCAGCGCTACGTCGCCGCCACCGGCGACGAGGAGTTCGAGCGCGAGTACGGGGTCGAGATGCTCGTCGAGACCGCGCGCCTGTGGGCGTCGCTCGGGCACTTCGACCACGACGGGCGGTTCCGGATCGACGGCGTCACCGGCCCCGACGAGTACACCGCGCTGGTCGACAACAACGTCTACACGAACCTGATGGCGCAGCTCAACCTGGAGGCCGCCGCCGACGCCGCCGAGCGGCACGTCGACGTCGCCCAGGCGCTCGACGTCCGGCCCGACGAGATCGCGTCGTGGCGGGTCGCCGCCGGCAACATGTTCGTGCCCTACGACGAGCGGCTCGGGCTCTACCCACAGGACCAGGACTTCCTGACCCACCAGCGCTGGGACTTCGAGGGCACGCCGACCGACCAGTACCCGCTGCTGCTGCACCACCCGTACCTGCAGCTGTACCGCCGTCAGGTGATCAAGCAGCCCGATCTGGTGATGGCGCTGTTCGCCCGCGGCGATCACTTCACCCCCGAGGAGAAGCAGCGCAACTTCGACTACTACGAGAGCCTGACCGTCCGCGACTCGTCGCTGTCGGCGTCGATCCAGGCGATCGTGGCGGCGGAGATCGGCCACCTCGACCTGGCCTACGACTACCTGGCCGAGGGCGCGCTGACCGACCTCCACGACCTCAAGCAGAACACCGGCGACGGGCTGCACCTGGCGGCGATGGGCGGCGCGCTGATGGCGGTGATGTTCGGCTTCGGCGGGTTCCGCGACCACGCCGGCCGGATCTCGTTCCGCCCGCGGCTGCCGGGCGGCCTGACGCGGATCGCCTTCCCGATCGTCTTCCGCGGACACCGGCTGCGGGTCGAGATCGAGGGCGGCCGGGTGACCTACTCGCTGGTCGCGGCGGCCGGCGACGACCCGGAGGCGGTGGCGATCCGGTTCCACCACGAGGACGAGGAGCTGGAGCTGACGGTCGCCGAGCCGATCGTCCGGCCGATCGCCTGCCCCGACCCGCTGGTCGCGCCGGTCCAGCCGTACGGCCGCACCCCCGCCCGCCGGATCGCGGCGGCCCCGCCGACCCGCCTGACCGCGTGAGCCCCGCCTCCGACCGCCCGCGGCTGGTCGCGGTCGCCGACGCCGACGCCGCGGCCGACGCGGCGGTGCGGGCGATCGCGGCGGTGCTGCCCGGGACGGACGCCGACGCCGCGGGGCGTCCGGAGGCGCCGGCGGCCGCCACGGCGGACGCTGGGGCGACCGCGAACGGCCGCGTCGCGCTCGCGCTGTCGGGGGGGCGCACGCCGATCGAGGCGTTCCGGCGGCTCGGCGCGCGGACCGCGGCCTGGGACCGGATCGACGTCTTCCTGGCCGACGAGCGCTGCGTGCCGTACGACCACCCGGACAGCAACGCGCGGGCGATCGACGACGCGCTGGGCCGGCGCGGCTACCGCCTGCACCGTCTGCCGGAGACCGGGACGCCGGGCGACCGGGCCCGGGCCTACGGCCACGAGCTGGCCGGGCGGCCGCTGACGCTGGCGCTGCTCGGGCTCGGCGAGGACGGCCACACGGCGTCGCTCTTCCCCGGCCACGGTGCGCTCGACGCCGAGGGCGACGCGGTGGCGATCCTCGACGCGCCGAAGCCGCCGCCGGAGCGGGTCTCGCTGACGCTGCCGCGACTGGCCGCCGCCGAGCGGCTCGTGCTGCTGGTGACCGGCGCGGGCAAGGCCGCCGCGCTGCGCCGCACGCTGGCCGGCCCGTCGCCCCAGGCGCCGGCGTCGCTGCTGCCGACCGGCCGGCTGACGGTGATCGCCGACGCCGAGGCGCTGGCCGCCGCGCGGGCGGCGGGGCTCGTCGCCTGAGCTTCCCCACCGCTGTCGGGCGGCGGACCCATGCACGCTGGTAATCTGCCGTCAGATTACAGACCAGAAGAGGACCGATGAGCCCCAGCCACCCCGCCCCCGAGACCGCCGACGCCGGGATCGACCTGGACGTCCGCGACGGCGTCACGACGATCACGCTGACCCGCGAGGCCAGCCTCAACGCGTTCGGCGGCGCCCAGTACGCGGCGCTCGCCCGGGCGCTCGAGCACGCCGAGGGCGACCCGAGCGTCCACTGCGTCCTGCTGACCGCCCGGGGCCGCGCCTTCAGCGCCGGCTCCGACCTCAACGACGACGGCGGCGAGCCCGACGCCTACGAGCGCTTCATCGCCCGACTCGAGGGCTTCGCCAAGCCGATCGTCGCCGCGGTCAACGGCCTGGCGGTCGGGATCGGCGCCACCCTGCTCGGCCACTGCGACATCGTGATCGCCGCCGACGAGGCGCGCTTCCGCCTACCGTTCGCCGCGCTCGGCCTGGTCCCGGAAGCCGGCAGCACCGTGACCCTGCCCACCCGGATGGGCCCGCAGGCGACCGCGCACGCGATGTTCACCGGCGGCTGGATCTCGGCCGCGGACGCCGCCGCCGCCGGACTGGTCTGGCGCACCTGCCCGGCCGATCGCCTGGCGAGCGAGGCGGCCGAGCTGTGCGCGACGATCGCCGCGATGCCGGTCGAGTCGCTGATCGCCACCAAGCAGCTGCTGCTGGAGACCCGACTGCCGGCGGCCCGCGCCGCGCGCGAGCGGGAGGAGCGGGTCTTCCGCCGGATGCAGCAGGGCGAGGCGCACCGGGCCGCCGTCGCGGCCTTCCGCGCCCGCGGCTGAAACGGCCCGGACGGTCCCGGCGGGAGAACTTCCCCGCCGGTCGTCGCGGTTGGTAATCTGCCGTCATATTACCACTCCGACCCACGAGTCCGCCATGCCCGCACCCGCCACCACGATCCCCGACGCCCGCGACCTGCTCGACCGGGTCGGCGACGACCTGGGGACGTCCGACTGGCACCGGATCGACCAGGACGACATCGACCGCTTCGCCCGGACCACCCGGGACGAGCAGTGGATCCACGTCGACCCGCAACGGGCGGCGGACGGACCGTTCGGCGGCACGATCGCCCACGGCTACCTGACCCTGTCGCTCTGCTCGCACCTGCTGGAGCAGATCGTCGGCGTCGGCAACACGGCGATGGCGATCAACTACGGACTCGAGCGGGTGCGGTTCCCCTCCCCCGTCCGGGCCGGCGGCCGGGTCCGCGGCCACGGCACGCTGACCGCGGCGACGCCGGTCGGCGACGACGCCGTCCAGGCGGTGATCCGCGTGACGATCGAAGCCGAGGACGGCGACAAGCCGGCCTGCGTGGCCGACACCGTGGTCCGCTTCTACCGCGCGAGCGGGGCCGCCGATGCCCGCGCGTGAGGTCGCCTTCGACTTCAGCGGTCGCACCGCGATCGTCACCGGGGCCGCCCGCGGCGTCGGCCTCGCGCTGGCCACGCGCTACGCCGAGGCCGGCGCCACCGTCGTGATGGTCGACCGCGACGTCGACGAGCTGACGGCCGAGGCCGCCGCCCTGGGCGCCGTCCCGGTCGTGGCCGACGTCACCGACAGCGCCGACTGCGACGCCGTCGCCGCCCAGGCGATCGCCCACAGCGGGCGGATCGACGTGCTCGTCAACAACGCCGGGCTGCTGCGCGACCGGATGGTCTGGAAGACCAGCGACGAGGACTGGCAGCAGGTGGTCGAGGTCAGCCTGGGCGGCAGCTTCCGGCTGACCCGGGCGTGCGTGCCCCACTTCCGCGAGCGGAGCTACGGCCGGGTGATCAACGTCACCTCGTACACCGGGCTCCACGGCAACGTCGGCCAGTCGGCCTACGCGGCCGCCAAGGCCGGCCTGATCGGCTTCACCAAGACGACCGCCAAGGAGCTGGCGCGCTTCGGCGTGACCGTCAACGCGATCTCGCCGAACGCCCAGACCCGGATGATCGACTCGATCCCGGCGCCGCAGCGGGCCGAGATCGAGCAGCTGATCCCGCTCGGCCGCTTCGCCGACCCGGCCGAGATCGCCGCCGCGGTGCTGTTCCTGACCTCGGCCGACGCCGGCTATATCACCGGCGCGGTCCTGCGGGTCGACGGCGGCGTTGCCATGTGACCGACGACTCGACGATGATCCGACGCCAGAACACCAAGGGAGAATGATGCGACGTGTAGTGACCGGACAGCGCGACGACGGCGTCTCCGTCGTCGTCGAGGACCGCGAGATCGAGGGAGTCGTGCCGCCGGTGCTCGGCGGCAACCGGATCTGGGAGATGTGGGGCGCCGACGCCCCGCCGACCCTCCCGACCGACGGCGGCGAGCCCGCCCGCCACGGCTACTTCGCGCCGCCGAACGGGTACCGCTTCGGCTTCTTCAGCATCCCGCCGCTCGACCACGCGGCCCCGGCGATCGCCGACCTCGACGCCGCGATCGCCGAGACCGAGCGGATGTTGCCGGGGATGACCGCGGCGGTCACCGACAACGAGGGCATGCACTTCACGGACACGATCGACTTCCTGATCGTGATCTCCGGCGAGGTCCACCTGGACCTCGACAGCGGCGAGAGCCGTCACCTGCGGGCGGGCGACTGCGTCGTCCAGAACGGCACCAACCACGCCTGGTACAACCGCCATCCGACCGAGACCTGCGTGATCTTCGTGGCGTTCATCGGGGCCGAGCGTGCCGCCTGACGACGGCGAGCTGGTCCTCTGGGACCATCCGCACTCGTCGAACGCGCTGAAGGTCCGCTTCCTGCTGGCCGAGCTGGAGCGGCCGTACCGGCGCGAGACGGTGGCGATGGCCCGCCCGCGCCCCGCGAGCTACCTGGCCCGCAACCCGGTCGGCGGGATCCCGCTGCTCGAGGACGGCGACTTCCGGCTGGCCGAGTCGCAGGCGATCCTCCGCTACCTGGCCGGGCGCGAGGGGCGCGACGACCTCTACCCGGCCGACCCCCGGGAGCGGGCCCGGGTCGACGAGCTGCTCGACCGGTTCGCGACCGGGCTCCGCTCGGCGCTGTTCCCCCACGAGGCGCTGGCGCTCGGCTGGACCGCCGAGCACGGGTTCCGCGCGCAGGACGCCGACCCGGCCGCGGCGGCCGAGATGGCTCCCCGGCTGACGGAAGCGCTGGGGCTGCTCGAGGCGGTCGTCGGCGACGGGTACGCGACGCTCGGTCGGTTCACGATCGCCGACTGCGCGCTGGCGCCGGTGCTGTTCCGGACGACCCGCACCGGGCTCGCGCTCGACGGCCAGCCGAAGCTGGCCGCGCTGCGCGACCGGCTGCTGGCGCGGCCGGCCTGGTCGCGCGCCGACCCGGTGCTCTGAGGCCGCTCAGCGCGTCAGCAGCCCGCCGTCGACGGCCAGCACGTGGCCGGTCACGTAGCTGGCGGCGTCGCTGAGCAGGAAGACCGCGGCGCCGTCCAGCTCGCCGGCGCGGCCGACCCGGCCGAGCGGCGTCCGCTCCGCCAGCCAGTCCGGGCCCGTGCCGTCGGCGGCGATCAGCCCGTCGGTCATCTCCGAGGCGAAGAACCCCGGCGCCAGCGCGTTCACGCGGATCCCGTGGCGGCCCCACTGCGACGCCATCTCGCGGGTGGCCGTCACCAGCCCGGCCTTCGACGCCGCGTAGCTCGCCTCCGGCATCGGATCGAGCGCGGCGAAGGCGGCGATCGAGGCGACGTTGACGATCGCGCGGCCGCCGCCGTCCCGCTCGCGCATCCGCGCGGCGGCCAGCTGGCAGAGCGCGAACGGCGCGACCAGGTTGACCTCGAGGTGGCGACGCAGATCCTCGATCGTCGCCCGCGACGCGGGCCCGGGCTTGCTCCAGCCGGCGTTGTTGATCAGGCCATCGAGCCGGCCGTGACGCTCGACCGCCGTGTCGATCAGCCGGCGCCGGTCGGCGTCGTCGGTGACGTCGGCCTCGACCGCCGTGCCGTCGATCCGCCGGGCGAGCTCGCGCAGCCGGTCGGCGCGGCGGGCCGCGACGACGACGTGGGCTCCGGCCCGGGCCACGGCCTCCGCCATCTGGGCGCCGAGCCCGGAGCTGGCGCCGGTCACGACGATCACCCGCCCGGCGAGCGGCTCGGCGGCGGACGGCGGGACGGTCGGTGCGTCGTTCATGGTCCCGACTATGCCACAAATTTGTGATAACCTGACGTCAGGATTTCAAGCGCTAGGAGAAGGCCCTGAACAAGACAGTCGCGCTCGAGGAGCTGCCCGCCCTCGTGCCCCACGGCGCCACCGTCGCCCTCGGCGGCGGCTGGTTCGCCAACCATCCGATGGCCGCGGTCCGCCAGCTGATCCGCGCCCGGCGGGACGACCTCCGCGTGATCTCGCTGCTCGGCTCGATCGACGTCGAGCTGCTCGTCGCCGCCGGCGCGGTCCGCCACCTGACCTTCTCGATGGTCACGCTCGAGGCGTTCGGCCTGGCGCCCAGCTTCCGCCGAGCGGTCCAGGCCGGCGAGCTGCCGATCACCGAGATCTCGGCGCTCTCGCTGCAGATCGCGCTCGAGGCCGGCGCGCACAGCGTGCCGTTCCTGCCGCTCCGCGGCCCGATCGGCTCCGACCTCGTGGCCCTGCACCCCGACGTCTACGGCACCGCCGACTCCAGCTTCGGCGACGAGCAGGTGCCGGTCGTCCGGGCGATCCGTCCCGACGTCGCGGTCCTCCACGCGACCCGCTGCGACGCCCGCGGCAACGCCCAGTACGAGGGGACCTTCGCCCTCGACGCCGACCTGGCGCGGGCCGCCGACCGCGTGATCGTGACCTGCGAGCAGATCGTCCCGTCCGACGAGATCGCCGCCAACGCAGCGCTGACCCGGATCCCCGGGCTGCTCGTCGACGCGGTGATCGAGGCGCCGTTCGGCGCCCACCCCTGCTCCCACGTGCCCGCCTACGCCCAGGACGCCTGGAAGATCCTCGACTACCAGAAGGCCGCCGTCGCCGGCGGCGACGAGCTGGACCAGGCGATCGCCCGGATCCGCGACGAGGACGAGGAGCGCTACCGCGAGCGGATGCTCGGCGACGGGCGCGGAGCGGTGCTCGGCGCGCTCGTCCGCGCGGGCGTGGTGCTCGACGGAGAGGAGCGATGACGATGAGCGCCGAGACCACGCGCTACGAGGTCCACGAGCTGATGATCGCGCGGATCGCCGCCGAGATGACGGCGGAGGGCGAGCACATCGTGCTGATGGGGTCGTTCACCCCGCTGGCCTACGCGGCGTACATGCTGGGCAAGCTGACCCACGCCCGCGACGCCTGGCTGGCCGGCTACAACGCGGTCGGGATCGCCCCGATCGAGCTGAGCTTCACCGGGTCGGAGGGCGCGGCCTACCGCAGCGCCACATCGGTCGCCGGGTTCAACCAGAACGGCTGGCTGTTCCACCTGGGCGTCCGCGGGCTGCTCGAGTGCGTGTCGTCCGCGCAGATCGGCGGCGACGGCGCGATCAACCTCTCGGCGATCGGCCCGTACGACCGGCCGAAGGTGCGGCTGCCCGGCGGTGCCGGCGCCCCCGAGGTCGTGCAGAACTACCACCGGATGGTCGCGTACTTCACCAACCACGACCGCCGCACGCTGGTCCCGGAGGTCGACTTCGCGACCGGCCGCCGGACCCCGCTCGGCGCGGCCGCCCGCAAGGAGCGGGGCCTCGCGCCCGGTCCGGTGCTGATCGTCACGCCACTCGCCGTGCTGCGCAAGGAGCAGGACGACGAGCCGTTCGCGATCGAGTCGGTGCACCCCGGGGTCGACCCCGACGCCGTGATCGAGAACACCGGGTTCGCGCTGACGGTCCCGACCGACCCGCCGGTGACCCCCGTCCCGACGGCGCTCCAGCTGGAGCTGCTGCGCGAGCGGATCGACCCGTTCCAGACGGCCCGCTTCGACTTCCTCAGCGGCGAGCAGCGACTCGAGTACCTGGAGGGGGTCCTGGCGCGGGAGTGGGAGCGCGCCGAGCGGCTGCTCGAGGAGGAGGGCGCATGAGCGACGGATCGATCCTCGAGCTGGCCGGGGTCGGGCTGGCCGACCACCACCACGAGCTGCGCGCGACGCTGCGCGCGTTCCTCGAGCGCGAGGCCCCCAACGACGTGGTCCAGCGACTCGACGCCGAGGCCCGCTTCCCGGCGGAGATCGTCGCCGGGCTGGCCGACCTGGGCGTCTGCGGCGCGATGCTGCCCGAGGACGTCGGCGGGTCCGACGCCGACGCGCTGACGGTCGCGGTGATCTCCGAGGAGATCCAGCGCGCCGGCAGCAGCATCGCCTCGGCGCTGACCCCGTCGCTGACCTTCTGCGGGCCCGGGATCGACCGTCACGGCACGGCCGAGCAGCGGCAGCGGCTGCTGCCGGCGATGGCCCGCGGCGAGCTGCGCGGGGCGATCGGCCTGACCGAGCCGGACGCCGCGTCCGACCTGTCGCGGGTCGCCACCACCGCGGTCCGCGGCGACGGCGGGTTCGTGGTCAACGGCACCAAGGTCTGGTGCACCGGGGCGCTCGACGCGGGATTCGTGATGGCGCTCGTGCGCACGACGCCGGGCGACCCCGGCTACGAGGGCCTGTCGTTCCTGCTGATCCCGACCGACGCCGAGGGCGTCGAGATCCGCAAGATCCCGAAGCTGGCCGGCCAGGGAACCGCCAGCTGCGAGGTCTTCTGCGACGACGTCTGGGTGGCCGAGGACCAGCTGATCGGCGACCTCGACGGCGGCAAGCGGATCCTCTGGTCGCTGCTCGACAGCGAGCGCGTCTTCGTCGCCGCCCAGACCGTCGGGATCGCCCAGGGGGCGTACGACTTCGCCCTCGCGTACGCGCACGAGCGGCGCCAGTTCGGACGGCCGATCATCGCGCACCAGGCGATCGGGCACCGGCTCGCCGACATGGCGATCGAGCTGGCCAAGGCGCGGCTGCTGGCCTACACCGCGTGTGCCCGCGCCGACCGCGACGAGCCGTACTCGCTGGACGCGGTGCTGGCCAAGGTCGGCTGCTCGGAGGCCGCCACCCGGATCGTCGAGAAGGCGATGGAGATCCTCGGGGCATACTCCTACTCCGTGGAGTACCCGATCGAGCGCTACTACCGCGAGGTCAAGCTGTTCGAGATCGCCGGAGGCACCAACCAGATCCTCCGCGACGTGATCGCCAAGCGCCTCGGCCCGGGCCGGATCGGCCGATGAGCGCCGCGGGCGGCGACCCCGGCGGGGCCGCGATGCTGGTGCCGGACCTGCTCGCGCACGGGGTGCGCCGTCACCCGGACCGTCCCTGCGTGGTCGTCGACGACCGGTCGCTGAGCTTCCGCGAGGTCTCCGACCGCGCCTCGCAGCTGGCCGCGCTGCTGCGCGCGCGTGGCCTCGGCGCCGGGGGCCGGGTCGCGCTGCTCGCGCTGAACGAGCCCGAGCAGATCGAGATCCGCGTCGGCACCCAGCGGGCCGACGCGATCCTCGTCCCGCTCAACTACCGGTTGAGCGAGCCCGAGCTGCGCGAGATCGTCCGCGACTGCGATCCGGGCCTGCTGATCGCCGGTCCCGGACTCGGCGACGTCGCCGACCGGCTCGGCGTGCCCTGGGTCCTGCGGCTCGACGACGACGGGCCGGCGGAGAGCTCCTACGCGCGTCAGATCGCGGCCTTCTCGCCCGCGCCGCCGCCGGCCGCGCTGGACGGTCGCCAGGTCACGCTGCTGGCCTACACCAGCGGCACGACCTCGCGCCCCAAGGGCGTGATGCTGACCAACTGGAACGCCCACGCGACGACGCTCGCGATGGGCCACGAGATCGGCGCTACGCCGGACGCGACCTACCTGGCCTGCGGTCCGATGTTCCACATCGGCCACACCGTGGGGTTCTCGTTCGTCTACCTGGGCGCGACCCACCGCCAGCTGCGGCGGTTCGACGTCGACGGGTTCCTGGCCGCGACCGCGGACGGCGCCGTCACGCACGCCCAGCTGGTGCCGGCGATGATCCACGCGATCGTCGGCCGCGCGGGAGCGCAGCCGCGGGGACTGCGGCGCGTGCTCTACGGCGCCGCGCCGATGCCCCCGGAGCTGCTCCGCCGCGTCCACGCGGCGTGGGGCTGCGAGCTGGTCAACGGCTACGGCAGCACCGAGTCGATGGGCATCGCGATGCTGCCGCCGGAGGACCACGATCCGGACCGCGCGCCCGAGCTGCTCGGGTCGGTCGGCCGCAGCAGCCCGGGTACCAGCGTGCGGCTGGTCGACGGTGAGGATCGCGACGTCGCGCCGGGCGAGGTCGGCGAGGTGATCGCCCGCGGACCGACGGTGATGCTCGGCTACTGGCGCAACCCGGAGGCGACCGCCGAGGCGCTGCGCGGCGGCTGGATGCACACCGGCGACCTGGGCTACCGCGACGAGCGCGGGTACCTGTTCCTCGTCGACCGCCGCCACGACAAGATCGTGACCGGCGGCGAGAACGTCTACCCGAGCGAGGTCGAGCACCGGCTGCTCGAGCACCCGGGGGTCGCCGAGGTCGCGGTCGTCGGCTACCCGGACGAGCGCTGGGGCGAGGCGGTCGGCGCGGCGGTCGTGCCCGCGCCCGGGGCGACCATCGACGTCGAGGCGCTGCGCGCGCACTGCCGGACGACGCTCAGCGGCTACAAGGTGCCCAAGCAGATCGTGGTGGTGCCGTCGCTGCCGCGGACGGCGACCGGCAAGCTGCGGCGACGCGACCTGCGCGAGCAGTGGCCGGCGACGGCCGCCGCGGGCTGATCGGGCCGCGCGGCCCTCAGCCGACGCGGCGCAGCGCGCCCCGGCGCCCGGCGCCGTCGGGCGTCGCCGGCCGCACGGCGACCCCGGCCGCTGCGAACGGCGCCGGATCGAGCGGTTCGTTGGACGACAGCGTCGCCGAGCGCACGCACAGCTGCCGCAGCAGGTGGGCGACGTCGAGCTCCAGCCCGGCCGGCACCGGATCCTCGGAGCCGCCCCGCACGTGGCGGAACGGCGCCCCGTGCTCGACGTGGACGACGACCCCGTCGTCGCGGCGGGCGATCTGCTCGCGGGCCGCGGTCAGCGCCTCGCCGCAGGCGCACGCCCCGCCCCCGAAGACGTCGCCGGGGAGGCAGGTCAGGTGGACGTGGACGCGGGTGTGGCGCCGGTCGAGCGCACCCCGCACGAAGGCGGTGTACTCGCGCGCGTGCCGCCGCCCGCGGAACGCGACGGCGGAGAGCGGCCCGTCGCGGGTCGGCAGGTCGATCGCCACCACGCGCTCGACCGCCGGCTCGACCCGCTCGCGGTGGGCGGCGACCTGCGCGACGGCGACCACGTCGACCCCGAGCACGCGGGCCAGCCGTCGTCCGGCGTCGGCCGTCGCGGGGGCGCCGGCCTCGTCGACCGCGGCCACGTGCACCGCCGCCCGCTCGCCGCAGACGATCCCCGCCAAGTCGGCGGCGGCCTCCGCGACCGCCCGCCGCTCCAGGCAGCCGCCGGCCGCGACCCGCACCGGGAACACGTGGCCGGGCGCCGAGAAGGCCGGCGCGGCGAGCGTGGGGTCGGCCAGCGCCCGGACGGTGGCCGCGCGTCCCCGGTGGTGGGCCGGGCGGTCGGAGCCGGCCAGGTCGACCGGCGCGTGCAGGCCGTCGCCGCCGATCGGCACCGCGCCCAGCGCGGCGATCCGCTCCGGGGCGAGCGCGACGCGCAGCACCCCGCGGCCGTAGGTGGCCATCGTCGCCAGCGCGTGGGTCGTCGCGACCCGGGCGCCGGTGACCAGGTGGGCCTCGTCGGCGGCGGCGTCGATCAGCACGACCAGCCGGCCGCCGCCGATCGCCGTCGCCACGGCGATCACCGCGGCGCGGCCGTCGGCGCCCCCGTCGATCCGGTGCAGGCTCGTGACGTTGTCGGTCGGAACCCGCACGGTCTCCGCCTCAGGACCTCAGTCGGCGCTGCGGTCGCGCGGCGGGTAGTCGGGGACCAGCGGGACGTCGACGTGCGGCAGGTCCGGTCCGCCGCCGCACTCGCGGCGCAGCTCGGGCAGGATCTCCTCGCCGAAGAACTGGATCTGCTCCTCGATCACCTCGTGGCCGAGCCCGCAGGACTCGAACCAGATGTTGGTGATGAAGTCGCCGTCCGGGTAGGCGTGCTCCTTCAGCGACATGAAGCCCTCGAGCACCTGCTGCTTGCTGCCGTGGAGGACGACGCCCTTGTCGCGCAGCAGGTCGGCGGAGATCGGCAGGTTCGGGTCGGGCTTCTCCCCCGGCCCGGCGAGGATCGCCGCGAAGCCGAACGGCTTGAAGAAGTCCCACTGGAACATCTGCGACTCGCCGTGCTTCTCGATGTCGGCGTGCTTCAGCGACGGATCCTGGATGTGGACGATCCGGCCGGAGCTGACGCCGCGGTGGCGCTGCGCATCCCAGCCGGGCTTGAACTCGCCGCGGTTCAGGTAGTCCGGCCAGCCGTGCGCGGCCGCCTCCTCCATGTAGACGTCGATCTTCGGCTTCAGCGCCTCGTCGGTCTCGAAGATGAAGTTGCCGTTGACGCCCTTGCGCGCCGCCCAGCGGATCGTCCGCTCGCTGTTCAGCGGCTCCCAGAGCGGCGGGTGCGGGTTCTGCAGCGGCTGCGGCTGGACGGTGATCTCGCGCAGGGTCGTCGTCGACGCCATCACCGGCGGCCCGCTGGAGTAGGCGTCGGGCGGGCCGATCCGGAAGACGTCGTCGACCTCGCGTCCGGCCTGGCCGTCGGCGAAGTACGCGATCGTCTGCTCGTGGTTCCACTTGGTGAACGACGGCGGCACGCTGAAGAACTCGCCGTGGTGCGAGAACGAGTCCTGCGTCCAGGCCTTCAGCAGCAGCTCGTAGGCCTCGGCGTAGTACGAGCGGTTGCGCTCCTGGTCCTGGATCCCCGATCCGTAGGTGAAGCCGAAGACCTCGGCTTCGCGGGCCTGGTAGCCGCGGCCGATCCCGACCTCCGCCCGGCCGCCGCTGAGGATGTCGAGGATCGCCGTCTGCTCGGCAAGCCGCAGCGGGTGCCAGAAGGAGATGATGTTGGCGATCTGACCGAGCCGGATCCGGCTGGTCAGCGCGGCCACGGCGGTCTCGATCTGGACCGGGTTGGTGGAGAGCTCGGCGCCCTCGATGCCGAAGTGGTGCTCGCCCATCCACCAGTAGTCGTAGCCGAGCCGGTCGGCGAGCACCGCGCGCCGGACCTGCGCCTGCTGGAGCCGCTGGCTGGCCTCGATCTGCTCGCGCAGCGTGGCGTCGAGCACCCGGATCCCCGAGGCCGTCGTCTTGAACGGCAGGTCGGTCGCGCCGACGTCAAAGATGCCTACCTCGATCATGCTGAACGCACGTTCCTTCCCGGGCCTCTGCCCCCGACAATGAGATAATCCGCCGTCAGCTTACTGGCTGGCAACGCCCGTGCCAAGGGCAATTTACCGGTTGACTTTTCGCCCCCACGCTCGGATATACTGACGCCAGAGTATCGGCCTGTCGCCGTCGCAGGCCCTGGAAAATCAGGTCGAGCGTGCCGTCGATCGACGCGCCGCTGGAAAT
>CAZFIQ010000012.1:6396-9693 GCA_964519185.1 uncultured Patulibacter sp. | reverse complement strand
GTCTGGACCGGCCCACCCGACTGGCGAACCGAGGACGACCGAGATGGCGCCCGACCGACTGACCACGCCCGAGCAACTCGGGGACTGGTGCCGGACCGGCACCGAGCTGATCCACGACGCGATCGCCGGCGGCGACGCCGACGTCCTGGCCGCGACCTACGTCCGCGTGGTCGAGACCCGGATCGTGATGGTCGAGCTGTGGCCCAACTGGATGGCGACCAGCTTCGCGTTCCTGCGCGAGCGCCACGGCGAGCTGGCCGTCGCTCCGGCGATCGGCCCCGAGCAGTGGCTGGCCTACGGCCTGCGGCTCGACATCTCGCTGGCCCAGGTCGAGCTCGCCGCGTCGATCTTCGGCCGGAGCTGGACCGAGCGGGACCGCCTGGCCGAGCTCGTCGCGTCCGGCGACGAGGCGGCGGCGATCGCCTACTGGGCCGAGCTGGAGCAGGCGATGCTCCAGCTCCACGACTACCGGCTGGACATGCTCACCTCCGTCTGGGCGCACGTCTACCGGACCTACGGCGCGGAGGAGCTCAACCGGATGCACCTCTTCGCCGGCCAGAACCCGCGCTGGCAGGAGTGGATCCGGGCCGCCGTCGCGCCCGACCCGGTCGACCGGGTCCGCGAGTTCGCGTTCCTGCTCGCGGTGGGCAACTTCGGCACCGTCTCGGTGACGGAGACCGACGACTACTTCCTGCTGCACCACAAGCTCTGCGGCAGCTGCGCCCGCCAGGACCTGGGGGGACGCTACGCGCCGCCGTGGGACTTTCCGCGGGTGACCGAGCCCGACATGCCCCAGCTCAACCTCGGCGATACCCGGATGACCGTCTACCGGACCCACATCCCGCCGCTGCACTGGGTCGTCCCGATCGAGACCGTCGGCCATCCGTGGCCGGTGATCGACTGCGGCGGCCCCGGTCGCTGCTGGTACCGGATCTACAAGGACCAGACGCAGACCCCGGAGGAGTTCTACGCGCGGGTCGGGATGACGAAGCCGGCGACCTGAGACGTCGTCTAAGGATCTATCCCTATAGGGGTGTGGAGTCGTGGTGGTCGGGGACCGAGGAGATCGTTCTCGGGTCCCGAGACCCAGGCTGGTTGCCTGAGTGAGGGACCCGAGGGCGAGATCCGACGTGTCCCCGGCCGCCACGGACCGCGCCCCTACAGGGATAGATCCTAAAGGCGCATGTCGCTGTCCGGGTCGAGGATCTCCTGGAGCTCGATCACGTTCCCGTCGGGGTCGCGGCCGTAGGTCGTCCGGACCGCGAATCCGTCCATCAGCACCGGCGGGGCGTGGAACCGCATGCCCGCGTCCCGCAGGCGGCGGTACTCGGCGTCGATGTCGGTGACGTCGAGCGCGATGTGCGTGACGCCGTGGTCGCAGACCGGACGGTCCGCGGACTGCGGCGTCGGTCGCGGACGGACGAACTCGAAGAGCTCGAGCAGGGCGTTGGCGGCGCGCAGCATCACCACGCGACCGGCGCTGTCCGGCAGCTCGAGGATGCGGTCGAGCCGCGCGTCGTCCGTCCAGGCGGTGTCCCACACCACGCGGAAGCCGAGCACGTCGCGGTAGAACGCGAGCAGGCGGTCCGCGTCCGGCGTCGAGATCGCGGTGTGGTGGATCCCGTTGATCATCCGTGCGACGCCGATCGGACCGCGTCGTCCGTCGCCAGTCCCAGGTCGCGGACCGCCGGGGCGACCTCGCGCGCCAGCAGCTCGAGGTGCTCGGCGACGAGATCGTCGGGCATCCCCGCGATCGAGTCCCAGAAGTAGACGTCCATCACCGGCATGCCGGTCAGCCAGGCCCGCATCCGCCGGACCGCCTCGTCGGGGGTCACCACGTCGAACCGCGGCATCAGCATCTCCGGCCCCGGCGACCGCATCTGCTCGGCGGTCAGCGTCGACGCCTCGTGGACGACCAGCGCCTCGGCCTTCGTCGACCCCTCGGCGCCGTAGCGGGCGTAGGTCTCCCACTGGTGGACCAGGTGCGGCGCGACCCGCGGCCACGCGGCCTCCGGGTCGGACGAGACGATCAGGTTGACGCTGCCCGAGAGCCGCGCGGTCGCCGGGTCGTGGCCCGCGTCGCGGAGCGCCGCCAGGTAGACCGCGACCCGCTCCGGGTCGAGCCACATCAGGCCCTCGCCGAGCCGGCCGGCGATCCGCGCCCCGCGCGCCCCGTTGGCCCCGATCCAGATCCGCGGGCGGGCCTGCAGCGGGCCGGGCGTGACGCCCCCCTCGTCCCACAGCCGCCGGACCTCCCGCGCCCGGTCCTCGAGCAGCGGGAAGCGCTCCCCGATGTCGGCGCCGAAGGCCTCGAACTCGGGGACCCGGTAGCCGGCGCCCAGGCCCAGCTCCAGGCGACCGCCGCTGAGCAGGTCGACGATCGCCCCCTGCTCCGCGATGTCGACCGCCGGGCGCAGCGGCGCCAGCAGGATCGCGGTGCCGATCCGCATCCGGCGGGTCCGCGCCGCGATCGCCGCCGCGAAGGTCAGCGGCTGCGGCAGGTAGCCGTCGGCGAAGAAGTGGTGCTCGGTCAACCAGACCGCGTCCAGGCCCAAGTGCTCGGCGTGCTCGATCCGCTCGAGCGCCCCGGCGTACAGCGCGTCCCACGGCCGCTCCCAGCGCGCCGGGTTGCGGAGGTCCGTCCAGATCCCGACCCTCATGTGCGTGTCCTCGTTCGTGGTTCCGCCCCGTGCGCCCAGTGACGCTCGAGGCCGTCCGGCAGCCGGTCCAGCTGGACCCGCGGCCGCACCTCGCGGCCGATCCGCTCGGCCGCCGCGGTCGGCGCCACCACCACCGACCAGTCCGGCCCGACGGCGGCTCGTGACGCCCGCAGCGTCCCGACCAGCGCCTCGGCCGTCGTCCAGCGGTCGCGGCGGGCGCGGAGATCGCAGTCCGGCGGACCCCCGGCGTCCGGTTCCGGCGCGGGCCGGTCGCCGTCCGGATCTTCGAGGTGCCCGAGCCCGCGGTCCGCGGCCACCGCGACCGGCACGCCGCCGCACCACAGCTCGAGCCGTGCCCCGGCCGGCGCCGGCGTGACCCGGACCAGCGTGTCGTGCGCGTCGCGGTTCTCCGGCCGGTTCGCCGGCACCCGCCAGCGCTCCCCCGCGAAGCGGAACGGCCGGGCCACGGTCGCGATCCGCAGCAGGTCGAGCGCCTCGACGTACGCGTCCTCGGCGCCCGCCGCGGGACGCGCGACCACGATCAGCCGACCGCCGGCGGCCTGGTCCGCGACCAGCGCCTCCTCGGCGACCTCGAGCGTGAGACGTTCGCCGATCGGCGGCTCGGCCGCGACCAGCA
>CAZFIQ010000012.1:0-6386 GCA_964519185.1 uncultured Patulibacter sp. | reverse complement strand
GGCGTCGACCCCGGCCGGTTGCAGCAGGAACCTCACCGTCGCACCTCCTGCCGCGCGCCGTCGTGCTCGACCGCGTGCGCGTCCGGCGCGGCGGTCAGCGCCGGGGCCACCTCGTCGGCGACCCGCCGCATCTGCTCCCGCAGCCCCGCCGGCGGCACGAAGTCGAAGGCGATCCGCAGCACCGCCAGGTCGACGCCCGCGGCGAAGAGCGCGTCCAGCTGCTCGGCGACCGCGGCCGCCGGGCCGACGATCGCCGCCGCGTCGATCCGCGCCAGCTGGCCCGCGAGCCGCTCCGGCTCGGCGAAGCCGATCTTCCCGCCGAGCGCCCACCACGATCCGATCTCCTCCGCGAAGTGCCGGCGCAGCCCGGCGCGGAAGGCCGCCGCCCGGCCCGGATCCGGTTCGACGTGGACGTCCTTGGTGATCGCGATCCGCCCCCGGCCCCCGGTCGCCTCGCGGTGGCGCGCGATCGTCTCGGCCAGCGCCGCCGGGGTCAGCGTCTGGGGCAGCAGCAGGCCGCAGCCGTGCCGGGCCGCCCGCTCGATCGCGGCGGGAGCCATCCCGCCGACCCACGGCCGACGCGCGTCGCCGTCTTCCGGCCAACCGGCGACGAGCGTCGCCAGGTGCCGCTCCATCGCCGCCCCGCGCTGGTCGCGCCGCAGTCCGAGCGCGTCGAACTCGGCGTCGCGGTAGCCCAGGCCGACCCCCAGCTCGAGCCGCCCGTCGGTCAGCCGGTCGAAGGTCCGCGCGGCGTCGACCAGCGCCCGCGGGTCGTGCTGCGGCAGCAGCAGCATCGCGGTGCCGAAGCGCAGCCGCTCGGTCCGCGCCGCGGCGGCCGCCGCGGCGTGCAGCGGCGCCGGGCACCAGCCGTCGTACCAGCCGCGGTGCTCGCCGAGCCAGAGCGAGTGGAAGCCGAGCCGCTCGGCGAGCACGGCGTCCTCGCCGAGCCGGCGGTACAGCGCCGGCGTGCTCGCCGGCGCCGTGGCCGTGGACTGCATCGTCCAGAGGCTCAGCCCGATCCGATCGAGCATCCCGTCACTCCGGTCCGCGGCGGCGCCGTCGCAGGTTGCGCAGGCCGGCGCGCAGCGCGCCCCCACCCGTGACCGTCAGCGCGACGGCCGTGATCAGCACGACGCCCTCGAACAGCTGCGGCGTCCAGTTCGGTCCGCCGGCCAGCAGCAGCCCGACGTTGCCGGTGCCGAGCAGCAGCACCGCGATCACCGTGCCCCACGGGTTGAACCGCCCCTGCCGCAGCTGGGTCGCGCCCAGGAACGCCGCGGAGAAGGCGGGGATCAGGTACGCCGGTCCGGTCTCCGGCGAGGCCGACGAGACCCGGCCGGCCAGCACCATCCCCGCGAAGCCGGCGATCACCGCCGACGTGATGAACGCGATCGTGCCGAGCCGGTCGACGCGGATCCCGGAGAGCCGGGCGGCGTCCCGCTCGAAGCCGATCGCGTAGAACGAGCGGCCCATCCCGGTCCGGCCCAGCCACCAGGCCAGTCCGATCGTCAGCAGCAGCAGGTAGAGCACGGGCAGCGTGATCCCCTGCCACTGGGTCGACGCGACCTTGGCGAAGTCCTCCCCGATCCGGCCGGTGATCGTCTGGTCGTTGGAGATCGCCAGCGTGATCGCCGCGAGGATCGCCCCGGTCCCGAGCGTGCCGATGAACGAGTTGACGCCGAGCCCGACCACGACGACGGCGTTGAGCAGCCCGATCAGCACGCACGCGCCGAGCGTGATCGCCCCCGCCGTCAGCGGACTCATCGACGTGCTCTGCAGCAGGTAGGCGGCGAGGATCCCCGAGAGGCCCAGGGTGTAGCCGATCGAGAGGTCGTAGTAGCCGGCCGCCAGCGGCACGACCAGGCTCAGCGCGACCATCCCGGTGATCGAGTACTGGTTGAGGATCGCCTTGCCGGTCTGGGCGGTCGGGAAGGTGTCGGAGGCGATCAGCGCGAACAGGATCACGATCGCGATCCAGACGTAGATCGCGCCGATGTTGCGGACCGAGAGCACCTCGCGGAGCGGGCGCCGGGGGGTCGCCGCCGCGACCCCGCCGGGCTGCGGTCGCAGCTCGCCGGCGGTCGTCGGGTCGTCCGGGCGCGTGACGTCGTCGGTCTTCATCCGACGCCTCCCTCCGTGGCGGCCGCCGGCGTCGGCGTCGGCGTGCCGCCTCCGGTCGCCGCCAGCAGCAGCTCGTGCTCGCTCAGGCGATCGCCCGTCAGCTCCGCGGCGGCGCGGCCGCCGCGGACCACGATCGCCCGGTCGCAGACGCTGACGATGTCCTCGTAGTCGCTGGAGCAGACGACGACCGAGAGCCCGCGCTGGGCCTCGGCGACGAGCAGCTCGTAGATCCCGCGCCGGGCCCCGACGTCGACGCCGCTGGTCGGCTCGTCGAGCACCAGGACCTTCGGCCGCGCGTGCAGGCAGCGGCCCAGGATCACCTTCTGCTGGTTGCCGCCGCTGAGCAGCTCGTAGCGTCGCTCGCCGTCGGCGGGACGGATGTCGAGCGCGTCGATCCAGCCGCGCGCCTCGCCGCACTCGGCGCGGCGGCGGACCGCGCCGCCCCGCCGCAGGTAGCGGCGCAGCGACGGCAGGGTCAGGTTCTCGCGGACCCCGAACTCACGGATCGCGCAGTTGGGCTGGGTGTTGCCCAGCCCCAGCACCAGGCCCGCCGCGAGCGCCCGCCGCGGCGACGAGCCCTCGACGGCGACGTCGTCGACGTGGACCTGGCCGTCCTCCCGCTCGAGCGCGCCGACCAGCGCCCGGGCGACGTCCTCGCGCCCGGACCCCGCCAGGCCGACGACCCCGACGATCTCGCCCGGGGCGGCCGTCAGGTCGAGACCGTCGAGGCGGCCGGCGCGCAGGCCGCTGACCGCCAGCCGGGGCGCTCCCCCGACCGGCGCCGCCGCCGGATCGCGGACCCGCAGCGCGGTGCCCTCGCCGGGCCCGGTCTCGGTCCCGATGATCATCGCGACCAGCCGTTCCTGGGTCAGCTCGGCGACCGGCTGGGTGTCCTGCTTGCGGCCGTCGCGCAGCACCGAGACGCGGTCGGCGATCTCGAAGATCTCGTCCAGGCGGTGCGACACGTAGAGCACCGCGACGCCGGACGCGGTCAGCTCGCGGATCAGCTTGAACAGGTGCCGGACCTCCGCGTCGGGCAGCGACGCGGTCGGCTCGTCGAGCACCACCAGCGGGATCCGCCCGTCGTCGCGGACGGCCCGCGCGATCGCGACCGAGCTGCGGTCGACCGCCCGCAGCTCGCGCAGCGGACGCCAGATGTCGATCGCGACGTCGAGCCGCGACAGCAGCTCGCGCGTGTACCGGCCGCTCGCCTCCCAGTCGATCATCCCGCGGCGGCCGTAGCCCGCCTCGAGCGCGATGTTCTCGACCGCGTTCAGCTCCGGGATCACCGCCAGCCGCTGGTGGACGAACCGCAGGCCGGCCGCCGCGCTGGCGGTCGGCGACCCCAGCGTCAGCGGCTCCCCGTCGACCCGCACGCCGCCGCCCCGATCGGGCTCGTGGAACCCCGCGAGCACCTTGATCAGCGTCGACTTGCCCGAGCCGTTCTCCCCGAGCAGCGCGTGGACCTCTCCCGGCTCGATCCGCAGATCGACGTCGTGGAGCACGCGCTGCCCCTGGAAGCTCTTCGAGATTCCGCGGACCTCCAGTGCCGGCGCGGTGCCGGTCACTGCAGCCCCCAGCGCTGCTTGTACTGCGCCTGGTAGTCCTCGACCGACGGCCACGACACGCCCTCGGGCAGGGTCTCCTGGGTGACCAGCCAGCGCGGCAGCTTCGGCTCCGCGGGGAACTCCTCGCCGTTGAAGTGGCGGATCAGCGTGTCGACCGTGTTCCACATCGACTCGGGACCGGATCCGACGTGGAACAGGTCGACCTTGCCCTGCCGCATGTCCTCGATGTTCGCGTCGGCCTGCTCCTGCGTCGCGATCTTGACCCCGGAGATCCCGGCACCGGCCAACGCGGCCGGCACGCCGGTCGCCATGTCGCCGAAGCCAATGATCAGGTGGGTGGTGTCGGGGGCCTTCTGGATCTGCTGGGCGATCCGCCCGGCCAGGTCCTTGTTGATGCTCGACAGCGGCGCCTGGTACGACGCGAAGGTGCACGCCGAGCAGGCCTCCTTCAGCCGTCCCTCGAGCGCCTGCTTCTCGAGCCCCTGGACCGGGAAGCCGCTGTCGATGAACAGCACCTTGGCCTGGCCGTCGCTGTCGGCGATCGCCCAGTCGGCCCAGGCGACGCCGATCTGCGCGTGGCGGTCCGGGCCGGACTCGACGGCGATCACGCCCTCCTCCGGCGCCGCCGGGACGCCCTCGGAGTGGGCGATCACCGGGATCTCGGCGGCGTTCAGCTTGGCCAGCTCCTGGCTGTAGATCGCGCGGTCGAAGCCGCCGGTGGTGATCACCGCGTCGGGGTCGTCGCGGACCGCCTTGTCGAATCCGGCCTTGACCTCCTCGGGCGTCAGGCCGAGGTTGACGATGTTGACCTTCCAGCCGACGGCCTCGGCCGCCTCCTTCAGGTACTCGCCGAGCTTGGCGCAGGACGGCACGCCGCACTGCATGTAGTCGATCACCTTGCCGGCCGGCACATCGCCCGCGATCGGGCTGGTGTCGGGCAGCTCGGTCGGCCGCTGCTTCAGCTGCTCGACCTCCTCCGCGATCGCGCCGATCTCCGACGACGCCGCGGTGGTCGTCGCCGCCGCGTCCCCGTCGTTGCCGCTCGCGGTCGTCGCTCCGTCGTCGTCGTCCGACCCGCAACCGGCGGCCGCCAGCGCCAGCACCATGCCGGCCGCGGCCGCCGTGGCGCGCCACCCGGGCCGCCGACCGCGCGCCCCGCCCTCCGTCACCGTCTCGCTGCTCCAGAACACGCTCTCTCTCCCGGTACGTCGTACATGGTGCAATAATCTGACGGCAGCTTATCGTCACGGTTCGGCGCCGTCCAGTCGACTACGGCGCGACCCTCGCCCACGGCGTCGCGGACCGGCCGATTCGGCGGGGATCGGCGTGCCGGGATCCCGACGCAGTAGCATCGTCAGGGCCGATGGGAGATTCCACGCAGTCCAGCCCCGTCCGCGGCGCCGCGGCGAGCGACACCCGCAGCCTGCTGATGGCCGCGGGACTCGACGCCTTCGCGGAACATGGCTACACCCGTTCCCGACTTGCGGATATCGCGAGTCGCGCCGATCTCACGACCGGCGCGTTCTACCGCCACTTCTCAGGCAAGCAGGACTTCTACGACGCACTGTTCGCCGACTACGGCGACGCGCTCCAGAAGCGCCTGAACGGCTGCGCGAGCCTGGTCGAGCAGTTCGAGGCCTGGATCACCGTCGCCCGCGCGCACCGCGGCGTGGTCCGCGCCGCCGCCGAGGTCGCGCTCCCCGGGACCGACGCGGCGCACGCCCGCCGGCAGCTGCGCGACGCCTGCGCCAACCTGCTGGCCCGCTACCTGCAGGGGCTGCCGTCCTGGCGCGAGACCCACGGATCCGCCGTGATGCTGATCGACACGCTCGACCAGCAGGTCCTGATGGAGGCGGCCGGCTGGAACCCGGCGCGGACCCCGGCGGACGTCGCCGCGGCGCTCGACCGCCTGGTCCGGAAGGGGCTGTACCGGTGAGCCCGGCCCCGCGCCGCAGCAAGCAGTGGAAGCCGGCCGACGGCCGCTCCGCGCCCGCGTCGAGCCGCAGCAAGCGCACCCGCGAGCACGTGCTGCAGGCCGCGATCGCCGTCTTCGGTCGCAAGGGCTTCAACGCCGCCACGATGCTCGACATCGCCAAGGAGGCGGGCGTCGCGTCGGGCACGGCCTACCAGTACTTCGCCGACAAGGCGGACGTCTTCCGCTACCTGCTGCAGGACCTCGAGGACCAGCTCCACCACGAGACGCGGATGCCGGCCGACGGCGACGGCCGGCTGGTCGTCCGCGAGGCGGTCCTCCGCTACATGGAGGTCTACCGCGAGCACGCCGCGCTGTTCCGCACCTGGTGGGAGGTGCTCGAGCCCCACACCGAGTTCACCGACGCCTGGATCGCCCTCCACCGCAAGTCGCAGGGCGAGCTGACCGCGGTGATCGAGGACGGCCAGCGGCGGGGCATCGTCGACGCCGACGTCGACGCCGCGATCACCGCCGACCTGATCGTCTCGCTGTTCGAGCGCCCGGCCTACCTGCGGATCGCCTTCGGCTGGGACGAGAACCTCTCGGACCACGAGATGGCCGACGTGATGGCGGCGCTGCTCGACCACGGGCTGTTCGAGTCCGCGGCCTCCTGAGGCCCCGGTCCCGCGCCGCTCAGCGCGGGTCGCAGAGGCCGAGCGAGCGGCCGATCAGCTCTTTCATGATCTCGTTCGAGCCGGCCCAGCTCTTCGTCACCCGCGCGTCGC
>CAZFIQ010000011.1:28527-31579 GCA_964519185.1 uncultured Patulibacter sp. | reverse complement strand
GACGGCCAGCGCCTGCTCCTCGTGCGCCTCGGCGCCGTCGACGTCGGTCCAGGCGGCGCAGTTGACGACCACCGTCGGCGAGACGCGCTCGAGGTAGCCGGTCAGCGTCGCCAGGTCGGTGACGTCGCAGGTCTCCCGCGGGGCCGCGACGACCTCCCAGCCGTGGACGCGGGCGATGTCGGCCACCCGCTGGCCGAGCATCCCGCCGGCGCCGACCACGACCATCCGCCGCTGGTTGGCCGCGGGTTGCTCGGCGTCGACATCGTCGCGGTCGAGCGCGTTCTTGTTCGGCCGGATCACCATGTTGGGACCCAGCCGCGAGACGCTGCGCTGATCGGTGAAGCCCATCCCGGCTCCTAGAGGATCTCGATCTCGGAGTTGTCGCCGACCATGAAGCGGTAGGCGCGCGGCGTCCGCTCGCCGCGGCGGACCACGACGTCGCGGCCGAGCAGCGACGATTCGATCCGGCCCTCGAGGCCGATCAGCTGCGCCCGCTCGAGCAGGATCGAGTGCTCGACCTCGGACCGCTCGACGACGGCGTCGGCGGCGATCGCCGAGTAGGGGCCGACGTACGAGTCGGTGATCCGCGCGCCCGCGCCGATCACGACCGGACCGCGCACCACCGAGCGCTCGATCACGGCTCCGGGCTCGATCACCACGCGGCCCTCGACCTGGCTCTGTTCGTCGACCTGGCCGTCGACCCGCTCGTCGATCGTCTCCAGGATCAGCCGGTTGGCCTCGAGCATGTCAGCGAGCTTGCCGGTGTCCTTCCACCAGCCGTGGACGACGTGCGGCTCGACCCGGTCGCCGCGGTCGACCAGCCACTGGATCGCGTCGGTGATCTCCAGCTCGCCGCGGGCGGAGGGCTCGATTGCCTTGGCCGCCTCCATGATCTTGCTCGTGAAGAGGTAGACGCCGACCAGCGCCAGGTCGGACTGCGGCTCGGCGGGCTTCTCGACCAGCCGCGTGACCCGACCGTCGTGCAGCTCGGCGACGCCGTACTGCCGCGGGTCCTCGACCGGCTGCAGCAGGATCATCGTGTCGGGCCGGTTGGCCTCGAACTGCTGGACCAGGTCGGAGATCCCGCCCTGCAGCAGGTTGTCGCCCAGGTACATCACGAAGGACGCGTCGCCGAGGAACGGCTCGGCCGTCAGGACCGCGTGCGCCAGCCCGTCGGGGGACTCCTGGTCGATGTAGGTGATGGTGGCACCGAACTGCGAGCCGTCGCCGGCCACCTCCCGGATCTCGCCGCCGGTCTCGGGGTTGAGGATGATCCCGATCTCGGTGATTCCGGCCGCCACCATCGAGCGGATGCCGTAGAACAGCACCGGTTGGTTGGCGACCGGCACCAGCTGCTTGGCGGAGGTATGCGTGATCGGCCGCAGCCGGGTCCCACGACCGCCGGACAGGATCAGACCCTTGAGGTGCGTCACGGGGCGGAAGGCTACCGGGCGTCCGGCCCGATGCCGTCGCCCGTCGCCAGCGGCCCGCCCACGGTCGCCGTCCCCGCCTCACCCCTGTCCGCGCTCGTCGCGGTGGATCCGCTCCAGCGCCACCCGCAGTGCGTCGGTCTGGATCTGGTTGGTGTCGCCGACCCGTCGCAGCTCGTCCCGGAGCATCTCTGTGTGCTCGCGGCCGACCACCGTCATCTGTCGCAGCTCCTCGGTCTGCAGGTCGCTGGTCAGCCGCAGCGCCCGCATCTCGTCGCGGGTCTCGGTCCACTGGGCGTCGCTGGCCTGGCGGGCGGCGTGCATCTCGTCGCGGGTCTCGGTCCACTGCGCGTCGCTGGCCTGGCGGGCGGCGCGCATCTCGTCGCGGGTCTCGACCCACTGCTCCTCGCTGGCCTGGCGGGCGGCGCGCATCTCGTCGCGGGTCTCGACCCACTGCTCCTCGCTGGCCTGGCGGGCGGCGCGGACCTCGTCCCACTTGGCGTCGCTCGCTTCGCGGGCCTCGCGGAAGTCGAGGCGCAGGATTCGGATCTCTTCGAGCGTGTCGGCGATGTGCCGGTCGATCTGCCTCAGTTCGGGATCTTGCATGCCCTCATGCTGACAAAACCTTTCAGGCGGAACAAGGGCAACCGGCGGCGCCACTGCACCGAGGTCGCGCGGAAAGGCCACCGGCGTCCACGCGCCCGACCCGACGTCTCAGTACACCCCGGACGCGAGCTTGCGGTGGTCCCAGGTCGAGCGCCGTTGCTCGACGAACTCGAACGCGACCCGCTTGGCCGCCTGCCCGCGGACCATCGCCGCCGCCCCGTCGGGCAGGGGATCGTCCGCCGGCAGCGGCCCTCCCGGCGCGTAGCGGCGCAGGATCTCACCGCCGACGCCCGCCACGACCTCGACGTCGCGGTGCAGCACGACGTCGCACTCGAGCATCACCCCCCGCAGCTGGTCGTAGCGATCGCCCGCCTCGACCTGGACGGTGGCCCGCGGGTCGCGCTCCAGGTTGACCGCCTTCTGCGACTTGGCGAAGGTCCACGCCCAGATCCGTCCGTCGCGGACGACGAACCACAGCGGCATCAGGTGCGGCCAGCCGCGCGGCCCCTGGGTGGCGCAGGTCAGGGTCCGCTCCTCGTCCAGGAACGCCCGGACCTCTGCGTCGGACATCGTGATCTGACCGCGGCGGCTCATGGGGCGGACGCTACCCCACGGCCCGCCGCCGGCCGTAAGACCAAAGTCGCGCCCGTCGAGCTCTTCGGGCCCGACGCGGCGCGCCTTCCGGAGGACCAGCCCGCACGACGTCGCGGCACTGGTGCGCAGCTCGCCCGCCTAGGAGGCGAAACGCGCACCAGCCGCTCAGCGCGTGGGGGCCGGCACGAACTCCGCGATCGCCGCCGCCAGCGGCGCCGGGCGGTCGAGATTGACGAAGGCACCGCTGTCGTCGATCTCGACGACGCGGGCGACGGGCAGGATCGTCGCCAGACGCCGGGCGTGCTCGATCGGGAACCACGCCTGCTCGGGCGCCCACGGCAGCAGCACCGGACGCGCGAACGCCCCCAGCCGCCGGGACGCGGCGTCCAGGCGTTCCTCCGCGGGATCTCCGGGCGGCGCCT
>CAZFIQ010000011.1:5559-28517 GCA_964519185.1 uncultured Patulibacter sp. | reverse complement strand
GCCTGGACGCCGCGTCCCGGCGCCGCCCGGAGATCCCGCGGAGGAACGCCCGGAGGTCGCGGCGGATGCGGGCGTCCGCGCGGGCGGGCGCCAGCCACGCGCGGACCAGCTCGTCGTCGACGGGGCGGTGGGTGAGCCCGCCGAAGGCGATCGGCAGCTCGCGGACCACCCGCCAGCGCGTCGACGCCATGACCACCCCGACCGCCCCCGGAACGCGCGCGAGCAGCTGGTACAGCGCGAAGCCCGGCGGCAGGAACCGGTCGAAGCAGTCGCACGGGATGAGCACGACCCGCGCCACTCCGTCGGCCCCGCGGTCCATCCAGAGCTGGGTGATCGCGCCCCCCGAGTCGCTGGCGACGACGGTCACGTCATGCAGGTCGAGCGCCCCCACGAGCTCTCCGAGCAGGCCGGCGATGCCCTCCGGCGTCAGATCGGCGTCGGCCCGCATCGCCCGGCGATGCGCCCCCAGCGGCAGGTCCGGCAGCACGCAGCGGAAGCGGTCGGCGAGCAGCGCGACCACGCCGTCCCAGACGCGACCGTCGACCAGCAGTCCGTGGACGAAGAGCAGCGTCGGCCCGTCCGCGGGCCCGACCTCCCGGACCCGCAGCGGACCGGCCGACAGGTCGAGGTCGCGGACGCGGGCCGCCGGCAGCTCCGGCACCGTCAGGGGAGCGGCACCCCGGCGGGCGCGGGCGCGGGCGGCGCGGCGGGCCCGGAAGCCGAGCGTCCGCCCCGAGTCCGGTCGCGGAGCGGACCCGGAGGGTGGGGCGACGACGTCGCGCTGATCGGACATGATGGATCTGCTTCCCGTAGAGACGTACAACCTGTACGTAATTTACATACAGACTGCACGCATGTCCACAGCCCCCAGCTCCCGCCACGATCAGCGCTCCACCGCCACCCGCCGCAAGCTGGTCGCCGCCGCCCGACGCGCGTTCGCGGCCGACGGCTACGCGGCCGTCGGCACCGAGCAGATCGTGCGCGAGGCCGGCGTGACGCGGGGCGCGCTCTACCACCAGTTCGCCGACAAGGCCGCGCTGCTGGAGGCGGTCGTCGAGGAGATCGACGCCGAGATCGCCCAGCAGTTCGCCGCCGGAGCGCTGGCCCGCCCCGACGGCGACCCCGTCGAGCTGCTGCTGGCGGGGGCCGACGCGTTCCTCGCCGTCGCCACCCGCCCGGATGTCCATCAGATCGTGCTGATCGACGCCCTGCCGGTGCTCGGCTGGGAGCGCTGGCGGACGATCGGCCTGCGGCACGGGCTCGGCCTGATCGAGCAGCTGCTGGTCCAGGGCATGGAGCGCGGAGCGCTGCGTCGCGTCCCCGCCCGTCCGCTCGCCCACGCCCTGCTCGCCGCCGTCGACGAGGCCGCGCTCTACGTCGCCGCGGCCGAGGACCCCGACCACGCCCGCGGCGAGATGCTCGAAGCGCTCACGCCGCTGCTCGAGGGCCTGCGCGCCCCGGCCGCCTGACCCGGGGCATCCGACCCGGCGCCGCACTGCCCGGGGCACCGGTGTGCGACTCGCCCCGCCCACGGTGGCGAACGGCACACCACGCGGTCAGCGCGCCAGCAGCCCCTCGGCCGTCGCGTGCACCGCGTCGCGCGCGTCCTGCGGCTCGAGCACGACCAGGTCGCCGATCTCCGTCAGCACCTCGCGGACCAGCCAGTCGACGCCGGCGAAGGCGATCTCGGCGACCAGCGCGCCGTCCTCCAGCTCCTCCGCGATCACCCGCCGCTCGCGCTCCCAGCGGGCCCGCTCCGGGCTGATCCAGACCCGTGCGGTGCGGCTCGCGGGCAGCTCGCCGGTCCGCGGCCAGCCCGCGACGTCGGCGGCCGGATCGACCTCGGGACGGCGCTCGAAGGTCTCGTCGAGCACCTGCGCCTCGCGGATTCGGTCCAGCCGGAAGTGCCGGACGTCGTCGCGGTTGGGGTCGAACGCCGCCACGTACCAGCCCTCGCGGCCGTTGATCAGCGCGTACGGCTCGACCGTGCGCCGCGTGAACTCGTCCTCGTTGGGCTTGTAGTAGTCGATGTCGATCCGCCGACGGTCGTGCGCCGCGCGCGAGATCAGGCGCGACAGGTCGCGGTCGTCGCCCCCGCCGTGGGCGACCTGCAGGCCGTGCTCGAGCGGGTCCTCGCCCAGCGCCTTGACGACCTTCGCGCGGACGGTGCCGAGCGTGCCGTCGGGGAAGTGGTCGCCGATCAGGTCGATCGCGGCGACCAGCGCCTTGGCCTCGACCGGCAGCAGCCGCGCGGGCCGCGCGAAGTGGTCGCTGTAGGGCTCGGGGTCGACGTCGACGAAGCCGTCGTCGGTGATCTCCGCGTAGAGCACGTACGAGCCGCCGCCGAAGTTCACCACGTTCAGCACGTTGACGTCGTCGCGCAGCTCGACCTCGCTGAGGTTGAGCCGGTGCAGCAGCCCGTCGAGCGGCAGCCGCTCCTTCTCGCGGCCGGCGTGGATCAGGATCGACGCCAGCGTGACCAGCCGCGCGAACCGCTCGGGCCGGATGATCCCGTCGCGGGTCGGTGCGCTCGCCTCCTCGGGGTTCTCGTCCGGCTCGACCGGGCGGCCCGGGACGACCGGGAACGCCCCGGCGTGCCGGTCGCGAACGAGCTCGATCCGCCGCCGGTACTCGTCGCGCAGCGCCGCCGGCTCGAGGATCTCGGCGTGCTCGCCGATCCGCATCACCCAGCCGAGCAGCGACCGCTCGACGCCGTAGTCGGTGGCGAAGACGACGTCGCCGGCGTCGCTGCCGTCGACCGGCGCGAACGTGCCCTGGCGCCCGTGCGTGCGCTCGACCTGCCAGGCGATCCGGCCGGCCACCCGGATCCGCGCAGCCGCCGTCGCCTCCGACATCTGCCAGTCGGCGCGGTCGCCGTACGGGCGGGGGTCGAAGTCGTCGGGGCGACGGAAGTCGTGCTCGGCCTTGGTCGCATAGGCGACCTTGTCGCGGATCCGCGAGAGCCGGAAGACCCGCAGCTGGTCGCGCTCGTGGTCGCGGCCCAGCAGGTAGAACTGGCCCCCGCGGAACAGCAGGTGGTACGGGTCGACCTTGCGTGGCTCGACCACGTCGCGGTGCAGCGAGTGATACTCGAAGGTGATCGTCTTGTTGCGGAAGATCGCCGACTCGACCTTGGCCAGCCGCTGCGAGGGGTCACGCCCGTTGACCTGCGCGGTCACGCCCAGGCCGACCATCCGCGCCCCCGGCTCCTGCAGCGGGCTCGGGCGGCCCCACGAGAGCTGCTGGAGCGCCAGCCGCAACGGCTCGGCGTAGGCGAACTCGCCGTCGAGCAGGTTGAGCGCCAGCTGCAGGCTGGCCAGCTCGTCGTCGGAGAAGGCGATCGGCGGCAGATGGAAGTTCTCGCTGCGCAGCGAGTAGTGCTCCTGCTCGGCGCTACCGTCGCCGGGCCGCTCGATGGTCAGCTGGATCCCGAGCGAGTCGAGCTCCGCGCGGTCCGCGTAGAAGCGCCGCGCGAAGGCGTCCTCGTTCATCCCGCTGTACCCCTCGACATCACGGCGGATCTCCAGCGCCGTCACCGGACGCCGCTCCGCCATGAGGTACGAGATCAGCGAGAGCTGCCGAATCAGCTTCTCGGTGTCCTTCGCCATCGTGCGATGACCATACGGACACGGCGCGGCCCGTGCTGGCGGGGTACGCCGTCTGCGACGTGACGCACTCGACGGCGGTGTACGCCGACGACGCCCGGGACCGGCCTCAGGACCTATCCCTGCCCTGCCGGGATAGGTCCCTAGGCGGGCTGCGGATCGGCCGCGTCGGGCTCGCGCGCGGGGCCGAAGTAGGCCGCCCCGCCGACCCCGCGGTCGAAGGCGCTCCAGTGCTCGTCGCCGGGCAGCTCGCGCTCGAGGCGGTCGAAGCTGCCGAGCTGGGCCGCCAGGTCGTCGACGTGGTGGACGAGCGCCGCCTCGCGGGTCTGGGGCATCACGGGGCTGCCGTACTCGAGCTTGCCGTGGTGGCTGAGCACGATGTGGCGGATCGAGCGCGCCGTCGACTCGGGGAAGCCGTCGATCCCACTGAGCACCCGCCGGACGATCTCGTAGCCGATCACGATGTGCCCCTCGAACCGGCCGAGGTCGGTCATCCCGGGCGCGACCGGATCGGCGGTGTAGGCGTGGGCCTTGCCGATGTCGTGGAGCAGCGCTCCCGCGACCGCGACGTCGCGGTCGATCCCCCGGAAGACCGGCGCGAGGCCCTCGACCGCGGCGGCGACCCGCACCGTGTGATCGAGCAGCCCGTGCGGGAAGGCCTCGTGGAAGTGCTTGGCGGCGGGCGCCAGCCGGAACCGCGCCCAGAACGCGCCGTCGGCCGCGAAGACCAGCTCCAGCAGCTGCCGCAGCCAGCGGTCCTCGACGCGGGCGACCAGCCCGCGGAAGCGCTCCTCGATCACGTCGATCGGCAGGTCGGGGCCGGGAACGAGCAACGCCAAGTCGACCTCGTCGGCGGCGACCGCGGAGACCCGCTCGACGGCGATCTGGCGCCCGTAGCGCTCGTGCTGCTCGACGCGACCGACGACGCGGACCGCCGCGCCGGGAACGGCGAAGCCCGCCACCTCCGCTACGTCGTCCCAGACCATCGCGGTCATCCGCTGACTGCGATCGGCCACCGTCAGCCGCAGGAACTCGTCGCCCGACGGACGCGACCGGCGTGCCGCGTCGCGCACCAGCAGCACCCGGTCGACCGGCGCGCCGTGCTCGAGCTCCCGTAGTTCCATACCCGCACGGTACGGGCGGGCCCGGACGACAACCAGCCGCGAGAATTCCCTGCATGTCGACGGTTTTGGGGCGGCTCCCAAGGGCCATGGAACGCGGACCGGGACGACGCTCGGCGCAGGCGCGCATGCAGTCGGCTCGCGCTCGCGGCGTCCGTCGTACAGTGGTCGAATGCCGTTGCTCCCCCTCCGCGCCGCCGGATCGCTGCGCGTTGCCGTGACCTGCGCGGTGGTGCTCTCCTCCGGAATCGCCGCCGCGACCGCCTCCGCGCAAGAACCCGCGCCGCCCGCACCACCCGTCGCTCCCGCGCCGGAGCCGGCACCGCCGACCGGGCGCGCGATCAAGGCCGGGGTCACCGTCGCCGGCGTCGATCTCTCGGGCCAGACCCGCGAGCAGGCGATCGCCACGCTGACCCCGGTGCTGAGCGGCCGCCCGTCGGACGCCGACGTCGTGGTCCGGATCGGCGGCCGCGCCCACCGGCTGAGGATGAACGCGATCGACTACGGCTTCGACGTCGAGCGGACCGCCAGCCGCGCCCGCAACGCCACGGCCGGGACCGCCGTCACGCCGGTCTACGCCTGGGACGCGGCCAAGCTGCGGACCTGGAGTACGCGCGTCGCGAAGAACGGCCGGGCCGCGCGCAACGCGACGGTCCGGATCGGCATCGTCAAGCACCGGATCACCAGCGCCCGCAACGGCTGGCGCGTCACGATCGGCGCCGTCGAGCGGATCGTCGTCGGCGCACTGAACGTGCCGGAGGCCCCCCGCGGCGGCCTGCTGGTGCGGACCCAGCGGACCACCCCGACGGTCACCAACAACGCGCTGCGCAGCCAGTACGGCACGGTGATCACGGTCGACCGCCAGACCTTCAAGCTGCGGCTGTTCAAGCGGCTCAAGCTGTCGAAGACCTACAACGTCGCCGTCGGCGCGGCGGGGCACACGACCCCGGCCGGGACCTACTCGATCACGTCGAAGCAGGTCAACCCCGCCTGGTACGTGCCGAACTCCGCCTGGGCCGGCGCCCTGGCCGGCACGGTCGTTCCCGGCGGAGCCCCGAACAACCCGCTGCGGGCGCGCTGGATGGGCCTGCGCGACGCGATCGGCATCCACGGCACCGGCGACCTCGGCTCGATCGGCTCGCGCGCCTCCAAGGGCTGCATCCGGATGCTGCCGAAGGACGTGATCGACCTCTACGACCGCACCCCGATGGGGACGACGGTCAAGGTGCGGTAAGGATCTACCCGTTAGGGACGTGGGTTCGTGGTGGTCGGGGGCCAAGGAGGTCGTCGACGGGTCCTGAGAACCAGGCTGGTTGCCTGATCGAGGGGCCCGGTGGCGAGATCCGCCGGCCAGCGGCCGGCACGGACCGCATCCCTACCGGGATAGGTCCCACGGCAGTACCGGGACCCGGCGCGCACGGTTGCCGGGGTCCCACGGCCACGACCAGGAGGATCGACGCTCGGACGCGTAGGAAGTACACTTCCGTCGCCCGCGCCCGGAAATGGGAGAGGCCGCCCGAAGGCGGCCTCTCAACCCGAAACTTGGCGACTTGCCCCTGAAACTGCTCAGGAGCAGGGAAAACAGTCCAAGTCTTCGCGACGAATCCTAGCAGGTACGACCGCCGTGAGTCACCAGCACCGCCCGCCGGCCGAGACTCTTCGGCACCGTCTCTCAGCGAGTCGACTGGACCGGTACGCCGCTGCGGTCCCGGGCAACCTGTCGGCCGACGCCTTCGGTCTCTACCGCTGGAACCTCGACGTCGCAGCGGCGTTCCATCGCGATCTGGGCCTGTTCGAGGTCGTGCTGCGCAAGGTTCCTGCTCACCGATGGCTACCGGGGCACGCTGTGGCCGCGGGGACTGGAGAACGCGTTCCCGCATCGAAGAGGGCGCGACCGCAAGGCGATCGCCGCGGCCGTCCGACAGACGAACGACCTCCGCAACCGTGTCGCCCACCACGAGCCGCTGTTCGCGCTCGATCTCGCGGCCGAGCGCGAGCGGATCATCGGCATCACCGGAGCCATCTGCCCCAAGGCCGCCGAGTGGATCGTTGCCGAGTCGACGGTCCTCGGAGTCCTCCGGCAGCGTCCGCAGCTTCGCAAGCCTCCCCGCCGCCGCTCACGACGAGCGGCGGCCGCGGGGGCCGACGGCCCCGCCGCGCTCAGCCGTCGAGCGTCTTCTTCAGCATGAAGCCGGAGGCGCCGGCGAGCAGCAGCAGGATGATGCCCCAGCCGGCGCTGCCGATGCCGATCACGCCGAGCACCAGCAGGACGGCACCGACGACGCCGAAGCCGCCGGTGGCGAGCGTCAGCTTGTAGGCGCGGTCCTCGCGCTGCTTGCGGGACAGACGGGAGCCGGAACGGCGCTGGAGGTCGCTCATGCCTACATCCTGCCACGCTGCAGAGGACGATGGAACCAGACCTTCGCATCGAGCTGACCCGTGGGCCCGCCCTGCGGATCCCGCTCGCCGAGATCGTGATCCGGGCCAGCCGCTCCTCCGGCCCCGGCGGGCAGCACGCGAACATGACGTCGTCGCGGATCGAGGTCAGCTTCGACGTGCGCGCCAGCCAGGCGCTGGATCCGGGGCAACGGACGAGGCTGCTCGACCGCTGCGGACCGGTCGTCCGCGCCGTCGCGCAGGACGCGCGCAGCCAGGCCCGCAACCGCGAGCTGGCGCTGCAGCGGCTGGCCGATCGAATCGGCGATGCGCTCCACGTGCCCAAGTCCCGCCAGGCCACGCGACCGACCAAGGGCTCCAAGCGGCGGCGCCTGGAGGCCAAGGGCAAGCGCAGCCAGGTCAAGCAGGAGCGCCGCCGACCGGGCGGGGACTGGTAGCCGCCCGCAGACGATCGACCGGTCCGCGCGCGACGTTCTCGGTACCGTCAGGGGGTGACGGTGATCGCCGCCTTCCCCGCGGACCTCTGGCGCGACTACGTGCAGGAGCCCGGCCGCGAGGGCGCGTTCCTGGTGCTCGCGGCGTTCCTCGGCTCGTTCCTGTTCATCCGGACCAGCGCGCGGATGTCGCGCAGCGAGCGGTTCCCGTGGTGGCCGGGCAGCGTGGTCACCGACAGCGGCGTCCACCTCCACCACCTGGTCTGGGGGATCGTCCTGATGATGGCCGGCGGCACGATCGGCTTCGCGCTGGGCGGCCAGATGCCGTGGTTCGGCGTCGCCGCGGTGCTCTTCGGGGTCGGCGTCGGCCTGACCTTCGACGAGTTCGCGCTGTGGATCTACCTGCGCGACGTCTACTGGGCGCGCGAGGGCCGAACCTCGATCGACGCGGTCGCGGTCACGGCCGCGTTCATGGGCCTGGTCTTCTTCGGCGTCAACCCGCTGCAGTTCACCGGCGACGACGTCCTGGCCACGCTCGCGTCGATCGGCTACAGCCTGGGCGTGGTCGCGATCAGCGCGGTCTGCTTCGCCAAGGGTCGCTTCCTCCACGGCTTCGCCACGCTGGTCTTCCCGCCGATCGGACTGTGGGCGGTGATCCGGCTGGCCAAGCCGACCTCGCCGTGGGCCCGCTGGCGGTACGGCGCCCGCGACCCCGAGCGCCAGGCCCGCTCCGAGCGCCGCTACGGCCCGCACCGCCGGATCACGCGGGTCCTCGAGCGGGCCCGCGAGCTGGTCGGCGGCATCATCGACGACGCACCGCCGCGCTCCGCCGAGGACCGGCACGACGCCCTGCTGATCGCCGAGCAGGAGGCGACGGTGGAAGCCGTCGAGGAGATCGTGGCGCGCGCCGAGGACGAGGCCCGGATCGAGGCCGAGCGTCAGGCCGGCGGACGCTGAGCGGCCCGCCGGCCGGCCGCCGGTTGCAGTCTGCGGTCAGGTCGTCAGACTGCGGGCATGGAGCAGACCGACCCGCTGCTGGGCGACGGATACACCGTCATCGAGCTTCCGCTGGCCGCCGACGCCGAGGGTCCGAACGTCGCGACGCTGATCCGCGCCGAGCCGGTCGCCGACGAGCAGACCGCGGTGCTCTACGTCCACGGCTACGTCGACTACTTCTTCCAGCGCGAGCTGGCCGCGTTCCACCGCGAGCGCGACTTCGCCTTCTACGCGCTCGACCTGCGCAAGGCCGGTCGCTCCCTGCTGCCCCACCAGACGCCGTACTTCGTCCGGGACCTCACGGAGTACTACGAGGAGCTCGACCTGGCGATCGCCACGATCCGCGCCGCGGGTCACGAACGGGTGGTCCTCAACGCGCACTCGACCGGCGGCCTGACCGGCGCCCTGTGGGCCCACGACCGCGGTGCGCAGGGCCCCGACGCGCTGATCCTCAACAGCCCGTTCCTCGACCTCGACCTGCCCGGCGCCGCGCGACCGGCCGCCGATCGGCTGCTCGCCGCGATCGCCGCGCGACGGCCGTACCAGGTGATCCCCCGCGGCCTCTCCGACCTCTACGCCCAGAGCATCCACCGCGACCACCGCGGCGAATGGGAGTTCGACCTGACGCTCAAGCCGATCGCCGGCGTCCCGGTCCGCGCGGCCTGGCTCGACGCCGTCATGCGCGGGCAGCGGCGACTGCACGCTGGACTGGACGTCCGCGCCCCGGTGCTGGTGATGAGCTCGACCGCCAGCAGCTCGCCGTCGGAGTGGGACGACGTCCTGCACCGCTCGGACAGCGTGCTCGACGCCCACCGGATCGCCCGCTGGGCCCCGGCGATCGGACCCCACGTGACGATCGCGCGGATCCAGGACGGGATGCACGATCTGGTGCTCTCGCCCCCACCCGTGCGCGCCCGCGTGTACGCCGAGACGGAACGCTGGCTGGGCGCGTACCTACCGCAAGTAGCCTCGATCGCCCGTTCATGAGAGAGTTCACGAGCATGCACCGCCAGGACCCCGGATCCCACGCGAGCAGCGACACCGCCGACGCTCGAACGACGGTCCGCGGGAGAGACATCCTGCGGGCCTGGCCCGCCCTCAACCGCGACCTCCCCAGCCTGCTGCGCGGGGGCAAGCAGTTCGCGACCCTCAAGGGCGGCTCGCGGAAGTCGATCGGCCTGGCGTTCCAACGACAGGCCACGAAGCACCCACAGCGGACCTTCATCCGCTTCGAGGGCAACGACATCAGCTACGGCGAGGCCAACGCCCGGGTCAACCAGTACGCGGCGGTCCTGGCCGACCGCGGCGTGCGCTCCGGATCGGTCGTCGGACTGCTGCTGACCAACCGCCCCGAGACGCTGCTGGTGGCGCTGGCGGTCGTCAAGCTCGGCGCGGTCGCCGGGCTGATGAACCACAACCAGCGCGGGGCCGTGCTCGACCACAGCCTCGGCCTGCTCGACGCGACGGTGGTCGTGGTCGGCAGCGAGGTCGCCGAGGCGCTCGACACCGTCAGCGTCGAGGTCGCCCCGACGGTGCTCGGCCTGGCCGACGGCGCGCGGGCGGTCACCGGGCTCGAGGACCTGGACGCGCTGGCCGACCGCGTCAGCACGGAGAACCCCGCGAGCGTCGAGCAGGTGGTCGCCAGCAGCACCGCCTTCTACGTCTTCACGTCCGGCACCACCGGCATGCCCAAGGCCAGCCGGATGAGCCACCTGCGCTGGCTCAAGGCCGGCGCGACGCTCGGCGACGTCAACGTCCGCCTGAAGCCGCAGGACACGCTCTACTGCTGCCTGCCGCTCTACCACAACAACGCGATCACGGTCTCGCTGTCGACCGTGATCTCGGCCGGCGCGACCTTCGCGATCGGCCGCAAGTTCTCCGCCAGCCGCTTCTGGGAGCAGATCCGCGAGAACGACGCCACCGCCTTCTGCTACATCGGCGAGCTCTGCCGCTTCCTGCTCAACCAGCCGCCGTCGCCGAAGGACCGCCAGCACCGGCTCCGCGTGATCGTCGGCAACGGCCTGCGGCCCGAGATCTGGGACGACTTCCAGGAGCGCTTCGCGATCCCCCGGATCGGCGAGTTCTACGGCGCCAGCGAGGGCAACCTGGTCTTCTTCAACGCGTTCAACCTGAAGCGCACCGCCGGCGGCTGTCCGCTGCCGTTCGCGGTGATCGCGGTCGACCCGATGACCGAGCTGCCGGAGCGCGGCCCCGACGGCTTCGCGCGTCGCGTCAAGCCGGGCGAGGTCGGGCTGCTGGTCAACAAGATCACCAGCCGCGCGCCGTTCGACGGCTACACCGACCCGGACGCGACCGAGGCGAAGATCCTGCGGGACCTGCTGAAGTCCGGCGACCAGTGGTTCAACACCGGCGACCTGGTGCTCAACCAGGGCTTCAAGCACATCGCCTTCGCCGACCGGATGGGCGACACCTTCCGCTGGAAGGGCGAGAACGTCGCGACGACGGAGGTCGAGGCGGCGCTGCTGCGCCACCCGGCGATCGAGGACGCGGTCGCCTACGGCGTGGAGGTCCCCGGCGCCGACGGCCGGGCCGGCATGGTGGCGCTGAAGCTGCGGCCGGACGCCGAGTTCGACGGGGAGGACGTCGCGCGGCACGTGCTGGACACCCTTCCGGCCTATGCGGTGCCGCTGTTCGTCCGGCTGATCGACGAGGTCGCGCAGACCTCGACCTTCAAGAGCCGCAAGGTCGAGCTGCGCAACGAGGCCTACTCACCCGACGAGGTCGACGACCCGCTGTACGTGCTCGGCGGACGGGACGAGGGCTACGTCCCGCACTACGCGGACTACGCGCGCGACGTCGCCAGCAGCGTCGTGCGGATCTGACGGACCGCCCGGGACGCGGTCGCCGCCCGGGAGGCGCGCGGCCCCGACGCGGATCGCAGCCGGACGAGGGCGTCCCGGACGCCGCTCAAGGTTTCCGGCCGGGGTGCCGATTGCGGACCACAGGGCTCGGAGTTCCCCGGAGCCCGACACCCTGTCGTTCCAGCAAGAGGATCCCCCACATGTCGCGAGCACCCCGGTGCAAGCTACCCATCGGCGCAACCCTCGCCGCCACGGCGGGGGTTGTCGCCCTCGGGCTCGCCGCCGGCTCCGCCACGGCGGCCGGACCAGCCGCCTGCGACGCGAGCGCGCTCCGCCTCTCGGTGCTGGGCGGACCAGCGATCACGCCGATCAATGCCGACGGCGGCGCGGTCCCCTGCGCCGACTCCGACGGCACGCTGCTCGGTCTGCCGCTGCCGTCGCTGTCCGTCCAGGCGGTCGAGGCCCACACGCGCGTCGTCACCGCCACGAGCGCGACCGCGACGGCCCAGGTCACCGGCGTGCGGATCGGCGCGAGCACCGAGATCGCCGGGCTGCTCGGCGGCGCGACGGGCCCGCTGCTGGACGGCTCCTCCACCAGCATCGTCGGCCAGGTCGACGGGCTGGTCTCCGGGCTGCTCGGACCGCTGTCCTCCGGACCGCTCGCGGGGCTGATCGGCGGAGCGGGACTGCTCGGCGGAATCGGCATCACGGGCGTCGACTCGAGCGCGCTGATCGGCCCGCTGGCAGGATCGTTGACCGGGGCCCTGACGACCGCGCTGCCGGACGTGCTCGAGGCCGGGCTGATCGAGGCCACGGCGCTGACGGCCTGCTCGACGGCGGGGGTCGCGCAGGCCCCCTCCGGGTCGTCCCGGATCACGAACCTGCGAGCGCTCGGCGTCACGGTCGACGCCAACGGCACGGCGGAGCGCGTGACCACACTCGACACGGCGAGGCTCAGCCTGGGGCAGCTACTGACCGTGGACGACGTGCTGCGGTCGATCCGGGTCGAGACCAACGGCCTCCTCGGGGCGGCAGTGCAGCTGCTCGGCGGGAGCAGGCAGACGAGCCTCCACGCCCTCCTGCACACGACGGACGCCGGGGTGCTCGGAGCGCTCAACACCGTGATCGCGGCGCTCACCGGCGGCCAGACGCTGGGCTCGATCGTGAGCGGCGTGACGACGACACTGCAGCCACTACTCGACGCGACCCCGGTCAGCCTCCCGCCGAACCTCGTCCGCGTGCAGATCACGCCCAACCAGCAGGCCACCAGCGCCGGCACGCTGACCCAGCAGGCGGTCGGCCTGACGGTGACGGCGCTGACCCGCCCGGTGCTCGCCGGCACGCTCGCCGAGGCCCGGGCGTCGACCGGGAGCATCGCCTGCGTCCCGCCGGCCGACCCGCCGACGGAACCGCCCGCCGACCCGCCGACGCCGCCGCGTCCGCCCGCCGATCCACCCCGGCAGGGCGGGCCCGGCCCAACGCCGACCCCACCGCTCGACGAGCGCTACGGATCGCCGGAGGCGGCGGCGGTGCTCAGCTGCAGCCGCGCACCCGCGACGCTGATCGACGTCTACGGCGACCGCGGCCGGACGCGCATCCACGGCGCGACCGAGCGGCGGTTCGCCGGGCGCGACGCGACGATCGTGCTGGCGGACGGCTCGCGTCGCGTCGGTCGCGCGCGGATCGACGCCAAGGGCCTGTTCACCACCACCGTCCCGCTGCCGCCGGCGGCGATCCGCGACGGCAACCGGGCGCGTTACTACGCGGTGGTCGACGGCCGGCGCACGCCGGCCCTCAAGTTCGCGCGCCGCACGCAGGTGACCGGGATCTCGGCGCGCGGGCGCCAGGTCACCCTCAGCGGGCGAGTGGTCGGCCCGCAGGGCCGGACGCCACAACCGGTGCTGGTCGAGCAACGCACCGGCTGCAGCCGGTTCCGCACCGTCGGCCGGGCGACCCCGCGGCCGGACGGCCGGTTCCGCGTGCGGGTGACCGTCCCGGCGGGCGTCGCCGCCACCGTCTACCGCGCCCGCACCCGCGTCCCGGCGACGGCCCGATCGACCCGCCTGCGGGCGACCTTCAGCCTGCCGCGCGTGATCGGGATCGGCGGCTGAGGACCGGCGGCGCTACGCCGTCGCCATCGGGAAGGCCGACGCGGACAGCTCCGGAGCGATCGCCACCAGCTCCCGCAGGTCGCCGCGGGTGACCCGGGCGCGGAGCGCCTCGTGCACCGCGCCGACGCCGAAGCGGGCCCCCCGCTCGGCGTCGACCTCCGGAACGCCCGACCGCCGCAGCAGGCCCGCCGCACCGCGCACGATCGCGTCGAGCGCGGCGCGCTGCAGCTCGACCGCCTCCTGGCCCGCAGCGTGGACCTCGACGAGCACCAGCGCGGCCCGGGCCGGCTCGTCGGCCAGGTAGTCCGCCGCGGCCTCGACGCCGCGAACGAGCGCGGCATCGGGGCGCACGTCCGGGCCGACGTGCGTGGCGCCGAGCCGCTCCAGCAGGGCACCGATCGCGGCGGCGTAGGCGTCGAGGAACGCCGCCTGGGGCGACGGGTAGAGCGCGTAGAACGCCTGGCGCGTGACCCCGGCGACCTCGGTGATCGACGCCACCGACAGATCGGAGTACCCCGCAACCCCAACGATGTTCACCGTGGCGGCCAGGACCCGCTCCCGGCGATAGATCTCGAGCTGCTCCGCGGACAGGCCGTGGCGCCCCCGGCGAGTCGTCGCCGATCGCTGATTGGTCCCGGATTCACCGGCGTTATCGGGCGATCCCGGCGTACCGGGACCAGAGCTCGGACACATGCCTCTCCACTCCGCGGATCGGCCGGGACGGTACCAAAAGCACATGAGTACTGTGGGTAGCAATCTTGCTCCCATCAACGAATTTCCGGCAGCGAGCGTGAGGCGGGACCACGGGCCGGGAGCCCCGGACCGGGGGCGGCGCGCCCCCCGATTCCCGCTTCGCCACGGGCTTTTCCGCGGCGTTTCGGCGGAAGAACTTCTCCGCGCCCGATCTACCACTGGTAGGTTCGTTCGAACACCCGTACGCCATCCGACGCGACCCCCAGGGAGCACCGAATGACCAGCCCGACGTTGCCCGTGAAGACCATGTGCGAGGCCTTCCAACGGACCGCCGCGCGGCATCCGGACCGGGTGGCCCTCCGCACGCCCGGGGGTGCGGTCTCGATCACCTGGCGCAGCTACGCCGACCGGGTCCGCGCGCTGGCCGGGGGATTCGCCGCCCACGGGATCGGGCGGGGCGACGCGGTCGCGATCATGATGACCAACCGCCCCGAGATGCACCTGGCCGACGTCGGCGCGATGCACCTCGGCGCGACCTCGTTCTCGATCTACAACACGCTCGCGACCGATCAGATCGTCCACGTCCTGTCGAACTCGGGCGCGCGGATCGTCGTCTGCGAGCGGCAGTTCGCCGACCGCCTGCTGCCCGCCGTCGAGCGGACCCAGGTGGAGACGGTGGTCTGCGTCGACGGACCGCTCGACGGGACGATCAGCTTCGAGCAGCTGGAGACCGCTGGCGACGCGGGCTTCGACTTCGACGGCGCCTGGCGCGCGGTCGAGTCGAGCGACGTGCTGACGCTGATCTACACCTCGGGGACGACCGGCGACCCGAAGGGCGTCGAGCTGACCCACGCCAACATGCTCGCCGAGCTGGAGGGCGGCAACCGCGAGATCGGGATGGGTCCCGACGACCGGATCGTCACCTATCTGCCACACGCGCACGTCGCCGACCGCTGGGGATCGCACTACGGGCAGGTCGCCTTCGGCCTGCAGCTGACCTGCGTCAGCGACACCAAGCAGATCCTCGCGGCCCTGACCGACGCCCGCCCGACGGTCTTCGGCGCGGTTCCGCAGATCTGGTACAAGGTCCAGACCGGCATCGAGACCAAGATCGCCGCCGAGTCGAGCCCGGTCAAGAAGAAGCTCGCCGAGTGGGCGATCGCGACCGGGATCGCAGCGGTCCGGGCCGAGCAGAAGGACGGATCGGTGCCCGCCGCGCTGGCCTTCAAGCACAAGCTGGCCGACCGCCTGGTGCTGTCGAAGATCCGCGAGGGGATCGGCCTGGATCAGGTCCGCCTGTCGATCTCCGGGGCGGCCGCGATCACGCTCGAGACGCTCGAGCTGATGACCGGCCTCGGCCTGGCGATCTGCGAGGGCTGGGGGATGTCCGAGACGTCGGCGCTGGCGACGATCAACCCGCCGGACGCACGGCGTCTGGGGACCGTCGGCGTCGCGCTGCCCGGCGTCGAGCTGCGGATCGCCGACGACGGCGAGCTGCTGGTCCGCGGCCCCACGGTGATGAAGGGCTACCGCAACGAGCCCGGCAAGACGGCCGAGGCGATCGACGCGGACGGCTGGCTGCACAGCGGCGACATCGCCACGATCGACGCCGACGGCTACGTCACGATCGTCGACCGCAAGAAGGAGCTGATCATCAACGCGGCGGGCAAGAACATGTCGCCGACGAACATCGAGAGCGCGATCCGCGCCGCCAGTCCGCTGGTCGGCCAGGCGGTCGCGATCGGCGACCGCCGCAAGTACAACGTCGCGCTGATCGTGCTCGAGCCCGAGGCATCCGCGACCTTCGCCGACCAGCACGGGCTGGGCGGGCAGTCGATCGCGCAGCTGGCGGCCGCCCCGGCGATCCGCGACGAGATCCAACGGGCGATCGACGCGGCCAACGAGCGGCTGGCACGGGTCGAGCAGATCAAGCGGTTCGCGATCCTGCCCGACGCCTGGGAGCCCGGCAGCGACGAGCTGACCCCGACGATGAAGCTGCGCCGCAAGCCGATCGGCGAGCGCTACGCCGACGTGATCGAGGAACTCTACGCGGCGGAGCGCGTGACCGAGCCCGCCGGCTGAGCGGCGGTCAGCCGCCGGGGACGCTCGGATCGAGGACCCGGAGCGGCGCGGAGCCGTCGATCCGCACGCGCCGCGCCACCGTCTCGCCGGTCCCGGGATCGAGCGTCACGAGGTCCGCGGCGAGCGGCGTGAACGGGCGCTGCTCGTAGGTCACCATCGCCAGGCTGGCGTTCTGGCCCTCGTCCAGGTTGCCGGTCCCGCCCGCGCCGAGCGTACCGCCGTTGACCACCAGCACCCCGTCGGCGCTGTCGACGGCGGGCCGGTGGGTGTCTCCGAGCACGAACAGCAGCGGGGGAGCGGCGTCCGCCGCCTGCTGGCGCTGCTCGCGAAGCCGCGCGATCACGGGGTCGGCGAGCGCGGGCTCGTGGACCATCACGACGTCGACCCGGTCCTCGATCGTGGCGAACCACGCGGCGAACGCGGCCTTGTCGCCGTCGTCGATCGTGGTGCCGCGGTCACGGTACGCGTCGCTCGCGCGGCGCAGGTTGGGGCTGCCGTAGCCGGCGACCCGCAGCCCCCCGACCCGCACGGTCATGTCGCCGTAGCCGCCGTCCCTCAGCAGCCGGCCGCGCGAGGTCAGCACCACCGCGCCCTCGCCCGCCAGGGCCCGCAGCGACGCGTCGGAGTCGTGGTTTCCGGCGATCATCACGAACGGGTCGCCGGTCGTCACCACGGAGCGGACGGCCGAGACCTCCAGCGGCGAACCGGTGTCGGTCAGGTCCCCGGCGAACAGCACCGGCCCGCCGGCCGCCGCGCGCGCCAGGGTCGGGGCCAGCAGGATGTTGTTGTGCATGTCCGACGCGATCGTCAGGCGCGGGCGACCGGACAGGTCGGGGCGGCGTCCGGGGTCCACCACCAGCCGCGCCAGGCCCTGGATCTGGTCCTCGAAGCTGGCGCTGACCTCGCCCGACGAGCGACCGACCGACGCCAGCGCCTCGAGCGCGACCGGGATGTCGGCCCCGTGCGCGTAGTAGACGGGATCGGGCAGGTCGCCGCGCGGGGCCAGCAGCAGCGCGATCGCCGCGATCCAGCCGACCGACACCGCCACCAGCGGGGCGACCCACCAGCGTGCCCGGCCCGCCGCCCGCCGGACTCGGGCCCGGCGGGTCGCCGCGACCGGCGGCGGGGTCGGCGTCCCGGGATCGCGCGAGCCGGGACGCCGACGGGGCCCGACCGCCGCGGCGACCAGCAGCGCGAGCGCCGCGGACGCCGCCGCCGCGATCAGCGCCAGCAGCTTCAGGTACTCGGTGATCGCGGCCGTCGCCTCCGTGCGCAGGGCGTCGATCGCGCCCAGTCCGCCGCTGGCGATCGCCGCCGCGGCCTCGCGATCGACCGCCTGCACGCCGACCTGCAGCCGCGCGGGCATCGCCACCCCCGGGAACCGGACGCCCCAGTCGACGAGCGGCACGTACAGGTCGAGCGCTCCGTGGCGGAACGGCGCGACCGAGATCGTGATCGTCCCGGCCGACAGCCGGTAGCCGGCGGAGAACGCCCAGAGCGCGATCAGCCCGCCGATCAGCCCACCGACCGCGACGGCGAGCGACGGCAGCAGGCGGCGGAGGTCGAGACGACGGAGCGGGGACATGGCGAGCGGGGTCGGACCGCGGGCGGTCCAGCCGCCCCACACGTTACGGGCCTCTCCACCGGACGACGCCGCGCCCGGCGCCGGGCTCGCCGATGAGATTCGGGCCGCTCGGCGGTCTCCGGAACGACCGACCGATCGCCGCCGATGTCCGACGCCCGTGAATCCTCCCGCCGCTGCTTCGTCCTGATCCCGGGTGCGGGCGGCGCCGCGGCCTACTGGCAGCGCGTCGTGCCGCGGCTCGCCGCAGCGGGGCACGAGGCGCTGGCGATCGAGTTGCCCGGGGCCGACGAGGACGCGGGGCTCGACGCCTACCGCGCGCTGACGGTCGCGGCGATCGGCGACCGGCGCGGAGTCGTGCTGGTCGCGCAGTCGATGGGGGCGTTCGTGGCCCCGTTGGTGGCCGAGCACGTCCCGCTCGAGGCGCTGGTCCTGGTCAACCCGATGGTCCCCGTCCCGGGCGAGCGACCGCGCGACTGGTGGGCCGCCACCGGATCGGAGGCCGCCCGCCGTTCGGCCGCGATCGCCCGCGGGGACGACCCGGGGTTCGACCTGGAGCGGGATTTCCTGCACGATCTCGATCCCGACGCCATCGCCGCGCTGATGGCGGCCGACGGCCCGGAATCCGCGGCGGCGTTCGACGCGACGTGCGACTTCCGCGCCTGGCCGGCCGTGCCGACCCGCGTCGCCGTCGCGGCCGACGACCGGTTCTTCCCGCTCGCGTTCCAACGTCGGGTCGTCCGCGCGCGGCTCGGCCTGGAGGTCGACGTGCTGCCCGGCGGTCACCTGAACGCGCTGTCGCAGACCGACGCGGTCGCCGCCTACCTGCTCCAGACGTAGCGGTCTGCGATCCGCGACTTTCGGTGGTCGCGGTCGCGACCTCCGGGGGACGAGATCGCCGGCCGCCGACCGTAGCGTCGGCGGCATGCTTGCTCCCCCGCCGCCCTCGCCGCCGTCCGGCGGACGCGCCCGCCGGCCGCGCCGCCTGCTGCCCGCGCTCGCCGCGACCCTCGTCTGCCTGACCGTCCCGACCGCCGCTCAGGCGATCGAGCGCGGCACCGTCGGGGTCTCCGTCGAGGGCCAGGGCCGGGTCACCGGCCCCCAGATCGATTGCCCGGCCGGGTCGTGCTCCGGGACCTACTTCTGGCCCGACGACACGATCGCCCCGCTCCAGCGCCTGGTCGCGACACCCGACGCCGGCTGGGCCTTCGACCGCTGGAGCGGCTGCTTCGACGTCCCGGGGCGTCCGCGTGAGTGCGACGCGATGCCCGACGAGCACGGCACCACCGTGTCCGCGCGGTTCGTCGACGCCACGCCTCCGACGATCACCCTGACGGCGCCAGCGGAGGGCGTGCACGGCCCGGCGCGCTGGGTGCTGTCGCCCCACGTGCAGGCCCGCGACAACGTCGGTGTCGACCGGGTCGAGTACCGGGTCGACGGCACGCTGGTGGACACCGCGACGACCGCGCCGTTCGGCGGCCACGTCGCGCTCGAGGGCCGTTGGCCCGACGGTCCGGTCACGCTCGAGGCGGTGGCAGTCGACGCCGCCGGCAACCGCTCCGCGCCCGCCACCCGGACCCTGAACGTGGACGGCACGCCCCCGCAGACGTCGATCGACGGCCCCGCGACCGTCCGCACCCGCGCCGGATCACACACGCTGACGCTGCGCGCCAGCGACGCCAACCTGGACTCCGTCGTCTGCGCAACGACCCGGCCCGACGGGTCCGTCACCGTCCCGGCGCCGTGCCGGTCCGGGACCACCTGGACGATCTCCCCGCTCACGGTCGGCACCTGGCGGTTCACGGTGACCGCGACCGACCGAGCGCGCAACAGCCGGTCCGCGAGCGTGACGATCATCCGCGAGGCCGACCCGGATCCCGATCCGAACCCGGATCCCGATCCCGATCCGGACCCCGATCCCGATCCCGATCCGGACCCGGATCCCGATCCGGATCCCGGTCCTGGCGGCGGTGACCCCGACCCCGGTCCCGGCGGCAGCGACCCCGATCCGTCGCCCGGCCCCGGACCGCAGCCGGGCCCGACGCCCGGTGGCCCGCTGCTTCCCGGTCCCGCGCCGTCGCCGAGCCCCGGGCCGCTCCCCGGCCCCGGGCCCAGCGACAGCGGCCCCGCGGCGCCCAAGGCCCCGGGCGCCGCCCGGCGCTGCGTCGTTCCGCGGATCAAGCGCGGGACCGCGTTGAGGACCGCCCGGACCCGGCTGACCCGCGCCAACTGCCGCGTGCGCACCGTCCGCGCGACGTCGAGGACCGTGCGCACCGGCCGCGTGATCCGGATCTCCCAGAAGGCCGGCAAGCGCCTGTCCCCGGGCACGCGGATCACCGTCACCGTCGCCCGGCGCTGAGGACCCGAAGGACCTAAGACGTCGTCTAAGACGCCGTCGTCGTCTAAGCCCGACCAGCGGCACGGGGGCCGCTGGTCGGGATCCCTTCGGGGCTCCCGACCCACCGCCCACCACGCCCGCCGCTGCCATCCCCCAACCCGACCACCACCCCGATTCCGCCCATGAACCAGCTCCCCCTCGAGCCCACCACGCCGCGCCGCGCCGCCGGCCGCCGCGTCCCCCGCGCCGCGATCGCGGCCGCCGTCGCCGCGCTGGCCCTGACCGGCGCCCCGGCGGCCGGTGCCCAGTCGATCGCCTTCGTCAAGGACGCCAACGTCTGGCTGACCACGCCCGACGGCAGCCGCCAGCACCAGGTGACCCGCGACGGCACCGCCGAGCACCCGTACCGCTCGCCGAGCCAGGCCGACGACGGCACGATCGCCGTGTCGCACGGCCACCTGATCAAGCGGATCCAGCAGAACGGGCAGCTGCTCAACTCGATCGACCCGCCGCCGCTGATCGACACGACCAGCCGTCCGGTGGACGGGACGCCGGTGTCGGTCGCGATCAGCCCCGACGGCACGCGGATCGCGTACTCGTTCTCCGCCTACTCCTGCCCGATCGCCTGGGAGTGCGGGGCCCGCGCCGTCACCGGCGTCACGTACGCCGACCGGTTCACCCCCGCCGGCACGTTCGCCTCGGCGACCTTCGGCCACCCGCGCTGGGTCGGCAACCACCGGTTGCTCGTCACCGGCGGCTACAACTTCCACGTCAACCTGCTCGACCTCGCGCCCGGTTCCACCGCCGTCCACTGGTTCGACGACCGTCACTACTTCGACGACAGCAGCGACCTGGGCGAGGCCGCGGCCTCCCGCGACGGCCGCCGGCTGGCGGCGGTCCACGGCTACGACGGCGAGTGGCCGGGATCGGTCCGGCGGATCATCTGGTTCAACGTCGCCGGCGACGCGACCGGCGGACCGCTGCCCCCCGCGCGTCCCGAGGGGGTCTGCGTCACCGCGCCGATCCGCGGCACCCACAGCCCGACCTGGTCGCCGGACGGCAGCGGCCTGGCGTTCACGCTGCCCGAGGGCCTGCACGTCGCCCGGACGGTGCCGACCGACGCCGCGCAGTGCGGCCGCTTCGGCAGCGGCCTGGTCGTGCCCGGGGCGACCGAGCCCGACTGGGGTCCGGCCGCGATCGACCCGCAGCCGCTCCCCGGACCGAGCCCGAGCCCCGGCCCGGGCCCGGGCCCCGGCCCCGCACCCGCACCCGGACCCGGACCGAAGCCGTCGTCGCCGAAGGCCAAGCCGGCGACCCTTGCCGTCGTCGGCGCCAGCAACCGCCGGACGGTCGCCCGCAAGGGCCTGAGCGTCCGGGTCCGGGGCCTGGCCGCAGGTCAGCGGATCACCGTCCGCCTGCGGGTGAACGCCGCCGGGGCGAAGCGCCTGAAGCTCGGTCGGAAGGCGGTCACGCTCGCCAGCGGCTCGGCGCGCGCGTCCAAGCAGGGCACGACGACCGTCCGGCTGCGGCTCGGCCGGAAGGCCGCCGACGCCGTGCGCCAGCAGCGGCGGGGGATCGCCGCGACGCTGAGCGCGAGCGGCGCGACGACGCGGAAGGTGACGCTGCGATGAGCGGCTCCGCGCGACGCCGACTGGCGCTCGGGCTGACGTTCGTCGGCCTGGCGGTCGTGGTCCCGGCGGCCGGGGCGACGACCCCCGATCCGTCCGCCGCCCCGCCGGTCAGCGGCGGACTGCCCGTGGCGGCGGTCGACCGCCCCGCGACGTCCCGCTCGACCGCCGGCCGCGGTCCGCTGCTGAAGCCGACCAACCCCAAGTGCGTCAAGCGCAAGGCCGAGCGGAAGCGGCTCTGCGGCGGGCGGTTCCGCGACCGCGGCCGGGTCGCGTGGTGGACCGCGCCCCCGGAGTTCCGGATCGTCGACGTCTCGATCCTCGGGTCGATGAAGATCGAGGCGCTCGCCGAGGACGACGAGATGCGGTTCAACGGCGAGGGCGAGGTCTGGATCAGCGCGCGCAAGGGCTTCAGCGGCCGCTTCCGGCTGCCCAAGGCCGGCCCGGGCGGGGTCGGAATCACGACCGCGACCGCCCACTCGGTCGACTGGACCAGCCGCTCGACCGGCGCCTGGATCTCCAGCACGGGCACCGAGTACGGGTGCGGCGCGCTGGTGGAGAACGGACCGCTGGCGCCGACCCGCCTGGCGCCGCTGATCGCCACCGACCCCAGAAAGGACGAGCTGAGCATCAACTGGAACCTCGCGGGCCCGGCGTTCCGCTGCCCCAAGGACCTGGTCGACCCGCCGCCGTTCGACGAGCGGTTCTCCGACGCGTCACTGATCCGCTACCGCGCCTCGTCGCTCCGCGGTCACCGGCTGGTGCGGCTGCCGATCGCGGCGCGCTGGTCGCGGACCGCGGAGACCACGCGAACCACCGTCGAGTGGAACGGGCACGTGCTGCTCCAGCGCGTGGGGTGATCGCGGTGCGGCGGGGCGGTGGACGGACGATCTCGGCGCTGCTCGGTCCTGCGGAGCCCGTAGGCTCGGCGGACGATGCCCGCGAGTCGACCACAGTCCGCCCGATGATCCGGATCGCGATCGCGGACGACGAGGCGTTGATCCGCGGCGGGCTCCGCTCGATGCTCGACGCGGAGCCCGACCTGGAGATCGTCGGCGAGGCCGCTTCCGGACGCGAAGCGGTCGAGCTGGCCCGGCTCAAGCGGCCGGACGTGGTGCTGATGGACGTGCGGATGCCCGGGATGGACGG
>CAZFIQ010000011.1:0-5549 GCA_964519185.1 uncultured Patulibacter sp. | reverse complement strand
CCGACCCGGACCGGCTGGCCGACGCCGTGCGCACCGTGGCGGCGGGTGACGCGCTGCTGTCGCCCCGGGTGACCCGCCGGCTGGTCGAGCACTACGTCGCCCGGCCGACGCCGAGCTCCGACGACGCCTCGCGCCTGTCGACCCTGACCGAGCGGGAGCACGAGGTGCTGCTGCAGGTCGCCCGCGGCCTGGCCAACGCCCAGATCGCCGACGCGATCCACCTGAGCGAGGCGACGGTCAAGACGCACGTGACGCGACTGCTGGCCAAGCTCGACCTGCGCAGCCGAACCCAGGCGGTCGTCTTTGCCTACGAGTCCGGGCTGATCCGCCCGGGCGACGACACCGCCGCGGAGCCCTAACGTGGCCGGGCTCGGCGCCACGCCCGCGCGGCTGCGCCGACTGCCGCCGCGGATCGTGCTGACCGTCGCGCTGGTCGCGTGGGGCGTCGGCGAGGCGATCGGCCTGGGCGGCGACTGGCCGCTGGCGGCCCGGATCGCCTTCGTGATCGTGGTGCTGACCCCGATCGCGGTCATCGACCGCTGGCCGTGGGCGGTCACCGCCGTCCTGCTGGCGGGCACGGCGGTGCAGTTCCGCTACGGCGTGATCGATCAGAGCGTCAGCCCGATGCAGGGGATCGTGATCGCGGGCTGGGTGGCCGGCACGACGATCCTCGATCGGTGGCGGTCGATCGTGGCGCTGGTCGGACTGATCGCCCTGGCCGTGGCCGCGACCCTGGGGATCAGTCCGCTGGGGATCGGCCTGGCCTGCGCCCTCGGCTGGGCCGCCGCGCGGGCGACCCGCGGCGTCCGCGTCCGTCGCGCCGACGCCCTCAGCGTGCTGCGGACGGCGCGGCACACCAGCGCCGAGCTGCGCCGCTCGGAGGTCGACGCCGAACGTCGGCGCCTGGCCCGCGATCTCGACGTCGCGGTGCTGCGCGCCGCCCGCCGGATCGGCGCCGACGCCCGCCGCGCCGAGACGCTGCTGGCCAGCGATCCCACCGCCGCCGCCGAGGCGCTGCGGACGATCGCCGGCACGGTCCGCGCCGCGATGGGACAGATGCGGCAGGCGTTGGCCGTGCTCCGGCCCGACGACGGCGACGACGGGGGCAGCCCGCAGCCGGACGGCCTGGCGACCGCGATCGCCGCGCTGCGGAGCCGGGCCGTGCCCGTGACCGTCCGCGACCGCGGCGACGACGGCGAGCGCGCGACGACGCTGGCCACCGCCCGGGTGCTGGAGATCGTGGCCGGCAGCGGCTGGCGCCCGCATGGGGTCGACCTGCGCCGGACCGACCGCGGCGCGTGGATCCGGCTGGACGGCCGCGGGCCCGTGACCGCGGACGAGCGGCTGGCGCTGACCCGCTGCGCGGAGCGCGCCCGCCTGCACAGCGGCACCGTGCGCGTCCGGCGCCGACGTCGCCCGTGGGACCTGCGGACGCGCACGACGACGATCCACGTCCCGGCGTTGACCGGGGCGCCGCACCGCGGGCCCGGTCCGGTGGGGATCGCGGCCGGCCTGGTGGCCGCGATCGCCACCGCCGTCGACATCGTGACCGGGGACTCGCTGCCGGTTCCGCTCGGGGACGACCCGTCCGCGCTGGCGATCGCCGCCTCGTCGCTGCTGACGGGCCTGGCGGTGACCGCCGCCTGGACCCGCCGGACCGTCTTCCTGATGCTGCTCGCCGTGGTCGCGTTCGTCCGGGCCTGGATCGTGGGCTTCGTCGGGCTCGACGCGACGTCGCTGCCGTTGCTGGCGTTCACCGCCTTCGTCACCCCGCTCTGGCTGCGCGACGCCCGGCAGCAGCAGGCCGTGGCGGTGACGCTGGCGGCGGTCGGAGCGGCGACGGTGATGCTGGCGTGGTCGGACCAGATCGGCTTCAGCGACGTCGTGATCATGGCGATGTCGCTCGTCGTTCCGTGGCTGATCTCGACCGCGGTGCGCGACGCGGCCGAGGACGCCTCGCGGCTGACGGTCCTGCGCTGGGCGACGGCCCGCGACGACCTGATCGCGGCGCAGCAGGCCGTCGACGACGAGCGGCGACGGGTCGCCCGGGACCTCCACGACCTGGTCGGCCACGGGCTGTCGCTGGTCAGCGTCCAGGCCTGGGGCGCGGAGCGCGCGCTGCCGCACGACGTCGACCGGGCCCGCGAGGCGATCACCGCGATCCGCCGGGTGGTCGCCGGCGCCGTCGGCGAGCTGGAGCAGCTGGTGGCACCGTGGGAGGACGAGACCGAGGCGCCGCTCGGCGGTCACGGCCCGGCCGCGCCGGCGGTCGCTCACGACGCGGCCGCGGTCGCTGACGACGGGCCGGCGTCGGAGCCCCCGTCGATCGCCGACGTGATCGACGAAGCGCGCCGCTCCGGGCTGCCGGTCGCGTTCGACGCCGGCCGCGGCGGCGGCAGCGCGATCGAGGGCTGGCCACCCGACGTCGCCGTCGCGCTGCGGCGGGTCGTCCAGGAGAGCCTGACCAACGTGCTCCGGCACGCCGGGCCGGTGCCGACCACCGTCCGCCTGCGGATCGCTCCGCGGACGGTCGTGCTGGAGGTCGACAACCGGCTGGGCCGCCCGCCGATCGCGCCCGGGCCGTCGAGCGGCCTCGGGATCGTCGGCATGCGCGAGCGGATCGAGGGCCTCGGCGGGACGTTCCGGGCCGAGCCGCGGGACGGGCGGTTCGTGGTCGCGGCGACGGTGCCGCTGCCGGTCAGCTCCCGATCACGCTGACCGGGCCCGCGATCCGCACGAAGCCGCGGTCCCCCGGGCGCCAGGCCGGCACGCCCGGGCCGCGGTGGCGGACCCGCTGGCCGTCGGCCAGCTCGACGAGCACCAGCTGGTCGCGGCCGAAGTACTCGCGCGACACGACGACGGCGGGGCGCGCCTCCGGGTGCTCGTCGTCGCGCGACAGGCGCAGCTGCTCCGGTCGCAGCGCGACCTCGACCGCGCCGCGGTGCCGTCCGGGGTCCGCGACCGGGCCGACCGGCGTGACGATCCGGCCGTCCTCGGCGACCCCGGCCAGGACGTCGACGGTGCCCAGGAACTCGGCCGCCCAGCGGGTCGCGGGCCGCAGGTAGACCTGCTCCGGCGTGCCGGTCTGCTCGACCGTGCCCGCGCGCATCAGCACGATCCGGTCGGCCAGGCTGAGCGCCTCGTCCTGGTCGTGGGTGACCAGCAGCGCGCTGGTCCGGGACGCGTCGAGCACCCGCAGCAGGTCGCGGCGCAGCTGCCCGCGGAGCCGCGCGTCCAGGTTGGAGAACGGCTCGTCGAGCAGCACGACCCGTGGCGCGGGGGCCAGCGCGCGGGCCAGGGCGACCCGCTGCTGCTGCCCACCCGACAGCTCGTGCGGACGGCGTCGGGCGTGATCGGCCAGGCCGACCAGCTCCAGCATCTCCGCGACCCGGGCCCGGTCGGGGCGGCGGCCCAGGCCGTAGCCGACGTTCTGCGCGACGTCGAGGTGCGGGAACAGCGCGTAGTCCTGGAAGACCATCCCCAGCCCGCGGCGGTCGGCACCGGTCGCGTTGCGGCCGTCGGCGACGATCCGGCCCTCGATCGCGATCGTCCCGGCGTCGAGCGCCTCGAACCCGGCGATCATCCGCAGCAACGTGGTCTTGCCGCAACCGCTCGGCCCGAGCACCGCGGTCAGCGCGCCGGGCGCGGCGTCCAGGTCCACCCCGGCCACGGCGGGGACCCCGGAGAAGGCCTTGCGCACGCCCCGGCAGGCGACCGCCGGCAGCGCGTCGCCGGGCGGCGTGCCGTCCGGCTGCGACGCGCGGTCGGCCGCGGGGCCCGTCGTCTCGATCGTCATCGTTGCCTCATCGTGAGCAGCACCAGCGGCGGCGCCGAGATCGCCAGCAGCACCAACGCCGGCACCGCCGCCCGTTCGTACACGGACAGGTTGGTCTGCTGCCAGAGCATCGTCGCCAGTGTGTCGAACCCGGTCGGCGCGAGCAGCACCATCGCCGGCAGCTCCTTGATCGCGGTCAGGAAGACCAGCGCCAGCCCGGCGAGCACGCCGGCCGACGACAGCGGCAGCACGACCGACGTGGCGACGCCCCAGCGCGAGCGGCCCAGGCCACGGGCGGCGTCCTCCAGCGTCGGCGGCACCTGGAGCAGCGTCGCGCGCAGCACCCCGAGCGCCAGCGGGACGTAGAGCAGGACGAGCGCGAAGACCGCCATCCCGAGCGTCTGGTACGCCCACGGCACCACCCGGATCCCGAAGAAGACCAGCGCCAGCGCGACGACGATGTGCGGCAGCGCGTAGCCGCCGTGGTGCGCGGCCTCGACCAGCCGGACCACCCGGCGCGCCCCGTAGCGCGCCCCGAGCCGCGCCGCCGGGAAGGCCAGCAGGACCGCGAGCAGCGCCGCCAGTCCCGCGGTCAGCAGCGAGTTGCCGGTGGCGGTCCCGATCGCCGGCCAGCCGACGGTCTCGGTGCCCTGCGCGGCCCAGGTCACCAGCACCCCGACCGGCAGCACCAGGGTGATCGTCACCAGCACGCCGCAGAACGCCAGCGCCGGAACGCGCCAGCGTCCGAGCGGAACCGGCGTGGCCTCGCGCGCGCTGCCCGGGCCGATCCGGTGGTGGCCGCCGCGACGCCGGACGCGCGCTTCGAGCAGCACCAGCACGACCATCAGCGCGATCAGCACGAGCGCCAGCACGGCCGCCGAGGTGCGATCGAAGCTCGCCCGGTAGGACTGGTGGATCACCCGCGTGAACGAGTCGAAGCGGAGGATCGAGACCGCGCCGAAGTCGCTCAGCGCGTAGAGCCCGGCGATCAGCGATCCGGCCGCCACCGCCGGGGTCATCTGCGGAACGACGACCGTCCGCGCGATCCGCCACGGTCCCGCGCCCAGACCCCGCGCGGCCTCGAGCATCGCCGGGTCGAGCCGCCGCAGCGCGGCGCGGGCCGGGATCAGCACCAGCGGGTAGGTGAAGAGCGTCAGCACCAGCCAGGCACCGCCGAACCCGTAGATGCTCGGCAGGCGGTCGATCCCGAGCGGGCCGGCCAGCGTCTCCTGGACCAGTCCGCGCGGACCGAGCGCCGCCACCAGCACGTAGGCGCCGACGTAGCTCGGCACCACCAGCGGCAGCGTCATCAGCACCGTCCAGGCCCGGCGGCCGGGCAGGTCGCTGCGAACGGTCAGCCAGGCCAGCGGGATCGCCAGCGCGGGGAGATAGAGCAAGAGTCGCTTCGGCGAATACATGAAGATCACCGCCGATAAAGCTCCCGCGAAAGCGGCACTCGGCAAGTCCAGACACATCGCCCACCCCGCTGCCAGCCCGGCCACAATCACCGACAACGGACCCGTGCCGCGAAGTACTGCGTAAAGGGCGATCATGACGCCGCAGGCGGCGGGAACGTGGTTGTTCAAGGTAATCGCGAAAGTGGTCAAAAAAGTGCCGAAGCAAGCGCAGGCGAAGGTGAAGATTCTTCCCCAGTCGCTCTGTCCATACTGTTCGATCAAGAGAGCCAGTAACCAGAGACCGATCGCCAGCGGCAACACATTGAACGTCAGCAGAATAACGACCACCACTTCCCAGCGATGCTCGGCAATGTTCC
>CAZFIQ010000010.1:31110-32053 GCA_964519185.1 uncultured Patulibacter sp. | reverse complement strand
GTGGTCGTCGGCGGCGGTCGGTGGTCGTCGGCGGTCGTCGGCAGCGGCGGTCGGCGGTCGGCGGTCGGCCCCCGAGTCGACCGGCGCACCGCGCCAGTCCGGCAACGGCGGAGCGGTCCACGGCTGCCGGTGGGCCGGAGTCGGGCGCTGCACGGTCTTGGGCCGTGCAGCGCCGGGCTCGCCTGGAAGGTCGGGCACTGCAGCGCTCCTGCCGCTGCGGTTCCAAGCCCGCGCAGCAAGTAGGACCCTGCGCGGGCCGAGGACGTGCAGCGCCAAGCCCGGCGCGAAGCACAGACTGCGCGCTCCGTCTCCACGACGCCCGGAGCGCGCTCAGCGGGCTACGCGCTGCAAGACGCCGAGCCGTGCGTTCCGAAGCCCGCGGCCCGAGTAGGACGCTGCAGGCCCGGCCGGGCCGGCAGCGTCGGCGGGCTAGGGGGTGTCGCTGGACGGGGCGAGCTGGGCGTTCTGCCAGGCCCAGGCGACGGTCACCCAGGTGATCGCCGACAGCGCCACGTGGACCCAGACCAGCGCGTGGGGCAGCTCCAGGCCGTACTGGATCAGGCCGATCACGCCCTGGACGGCGACCAGCAGCGCGGCGCCGGTCAGGGTCAGGGTCAGGCGCGTGCCCGCCCCGCGGGTCCGGGCCAGCACCCAGGCGACGACGATCGCGATCCCGAAGATCGCGGAGATCACGCCGTGCCGCTGCACGACCCACTCGAGCGTGCCGGTGCCGTGGATGTCGAACCGCTCGACGTAGTCGCCGGTGCCGGCACCGCCGCCGTGCGGTCCGGAGGCGGTCGCCAGGGTGCCGGCGGCCAGGGTCAGCACGCCGAGCGGGAGCAGCGCGAGTACCGACCCGCGGACGATCCGGTCGGGAGCGCCCGGATCGCGGGGCGCCGAGGTGTCCTCCCCGGCCCGCCAGACGAGCATCACCGCGGGCACC
>CAZFIQ010000010.1:3138-31100 GCA_964519185.1 uncultured Patulibacter sp. | reverse complement strand
CCAGCAGCAGCAGGATCGACGCCATGTAGTGCGCGCTGATCCAGATCCAGTCGAGGTCGTAGAGCACGCTCAGGCCGCCGATCACGGCCTGTGCGGCGACGCCGACCAGCAGCAGCACCGACAGCACCGTGAAGTCGCGGCGGTACCGGACCTGGGTCAGCGCGCAGAAGATCGCGAAGATCGCCGCCGCGCCGACGGCGAAGGTCAGCAGCCGGTTGCCGAACTCGATGAAGGTCGGAGCGTGGACCTCGGTCGGCAGGACGCGGGTGTCGCACTTGGGCCAGTTCGAGCAGCCGAGGCCGGACCCGGAGACGCGCACCAGCGCCCCCGAGAGCATGATCCCGACGTTGGCCGCGAGCGCGATCCGGGCGGCCAGCAGCATCCGCTCCGGCCGGGTCTGCACGCGCCGTCGGAGCCAGCCCAGACGGCGAGGCTCCGGCGCGGGGCTGTCGTCGACCGGGCGGGGCGTGGTGCGGTCCATCGTCCGACAGGATGGCGGATCCGTCGACCGGAGCGTAGCCTCGCAACCGCGGCGCAGCGCGGACCGCGACGGGACGCCAGGCGGCCCGGGGCCGCTGGCGCTCGTCGGTGCCGCCGCCTCCCCGGGGCATGATCGGCGGAACCGCGACGGCAGGGCGTGCGCCCCGCCCCCGCAAGCACGTCGCACGCCGTGCACGGCGCGGCGCGGTCGAAGCCCCGACGCCGTCGCGAGGGCCGACCGCATCCCGCGACGCGGCGGCACCGGCCTGCCTCGAGCCCGGACGGGCTGCGAGGCGGCCGGTGCGGGCGCAGGGCGGTCAGCGCACCCGGATCGTGCGGTGGGGCGAGACCCCGGTGGCGTACGGATAGTCGCCGGCCTTGCGCACCCGCGCGCGCATCTGGAACGTGGCGGGCCCCGGCATCCGGAACCGGTAGCGGGACGCGAACCGTCCGTGCCGGTCGGCGCGGATCGTCCGGAAGGTGATCCACTTGCGCCCGGGGTTGCGGGCCTGGAGCTCGACCACGCTGCCGACCCGCGGCAGCGGCCGGCCGACCAGGCGCCCCGCCAGGCGAACCGACTGTCCCTGCCGGGCGACGCTCCGGTCGAGGGTCATCCGCACCGCCGCCGCCACCTCCAGCCGGACCGCGGTGCTGGCGACCGGGGTGGCGTCGCCGACGTGCCGGTGGTACCGCAGCTCGATCCGTCGCGACCCGACGCCGGTCGGCATCCGCCAGCGGAAGCGACCGCGATCGTCGGTGGTCAGCGCGTGGTGCTCGACGCGAGCGCCACGGTGCTCGGGGGTCACCCGGACCCGCACCGCGGCCCCGCGCACGGGGAGCCCGTCGGTCGTCGTCAGCTGCCCCGTCAGCGTCGGTCGCTCGCCGTAGCGCGCCCGCCGCAGCCGGGAGCTGCTGCCCTCCCAGCGTGCCGCGATCCGTGCCGTGGCCGGCGCCGGGCTGCCGTTCGGCGGTCCGGGGTCGACGGCCACCGGCCCGGGGCCGCCGAGCGACGGCGACGCGAGCGCGCCGGAGTTCCCGGGGTCCGCCGCGTTGACGCGCCCGGGCGGGCTGCCGTCGGGACCGCCGACCGCATCGCCGCCGGGCCCGACCTGGGCGCTGATCCGCTTGGTGACGGGCCCGTACGCCGTGGTCTGGTTGCCGGCCGCGTCCTCGACCAGCACCCGCAGTGCGTGCGGGCCCTCGCCCCAGTCGGCGGTCGGGATCGCCACGTCGACCCCGACCGCCGTCGGGCACGGGCGGGGCACGGCGAAGCCGCGGACCGTCCCCGGCAGGACCGTGCACGGTGCGGCGGCAACAGCGTGCCAGCGCGGCTCGCCCCCGTCGACCTCGACGCCGACCCGCAGCACGCCGCCGCCGCGGTCGGTGACGGCCAGCGACAGGCCGACCCCGGACCGCGGCCAGACCGTGGCGCTGACCGCGTCGCCCTGGACGGAGGTGACGACCGGCGGGTGACGATCGACGAGGGTGATGCGGGATTGGGAGATCGAGAGCTCCCCCGCGGAGCCGTCGTCCCCGGCGTAGCAGCGGTCGAGCGGCTCGCCGGCGCATCCGATGCCGACGAACAGATCCGAAGCACCTGCTGCTGACGGCCCTTCGACGACACGTGTCTCAACTTCGACGTCTCCGGGACCAAGGTGCGAAGCCACCCCACCTGTAAGTCTGAGGAACTCTCTGATTTCCCCGCCAGGAATCTCCTGGCCGACGAGTAGGGTTCCGCGCGCAGAACCCTGACTCGGTCGCGTCCCCCGAAGGCGACCCGAGATGACCGTCTGGTGGCTGGCGATCTCGGTGTCAACGGGAACCCGAAACCTCCAATCAGACCGGGTGCCGCTCGCTTGCGACCCGGTCCTAACGTGATCGATCTCAAGGGCGCCGCCGTCAACGCACGAGTCGCGAAGTAGGTTCGTGCCGGTAACGGTGTCGGAGTTGACAGAGCGCGACTCCCACCCCCCACTCCCGTCCCGTACCGGCGTCGGGGCACCGTCGGGGCCGCGGCACGACCAGACCTCGTAGCGGTCGGCGGCGGCCGGTGGGGTGAGCAGCAGCGGGGCCGCGAGCGCGGCGACCGCCAGCCCACGGGTCGCAGCGCGACGGAGGGAACCACGGAAGGCGTTCATGTCCGGAGGACCCCGGCAGCGGCCGATCCTCGCCCCCGCAGTTCATGGCCCCCGCCCGACGCCGGGCCTGCGGCCGGCCACCGCAATCACGACCGGGCAGCGCGCGGCGTCTTCCGGCCGCCGGACGGCGCGCCGAGCACGCCGTCGAGGCGGCGTCGTACGCCGGCCCGCCGGGAGGCAGTGGGCGGCCGACCTGACCTGACCGGCCCGGGACCGACGCCTGAGAGCTAGCTGAAGGTGAAGGGCAGCTCGTCGGCCACGTCGGCCAGCCGCGGGCCGGTGGCGTCGCGCTCGGAGACCACGATCTCGTCGGCCGGCAACGGCCACGCGACCGCCACCTGCGGGTCGTCGTAGGCGATCCCGCGCTCGACGTCACCCGAGTAGTAGCGCGTCTGCTTGTAGAGCACGTCGGCCACCTCGCTCTGCACGCAGAAGCCGTGCGCGAAGCCGACCGGCACGTAGAGCACGTGCATGTTCTCGTCGGTCAGGTCGAAGCCCTCCCACCGGCCGTAGGTCGGCGACCCGGCCCGGAGGTCGACGATCACGTCCCAGATCCGGCCGCGGCCGCAGCGGACCAGCTTGGCGCAGCCGTCGCCGATCTGGAAGTGCAACCCGCGCACGACCCCGTACGACGAGCGCGAGTGGTTGTCCTGGATCCACTCGTCGTGGATGCCGACGTCCGCCAGCGCGCTCTCGCGGAAGGTCTCGCAGAAGAACCCGCGGTCGTCGGCGAAGACCCGCGGCACCAGCAGCTTGGCGCCGGGCAGGGTGGTGTCGCGGACCTCCATCAGGCGGAGAGCAGCTCGAGGTCGGCCTGCGTCATCAGGCGGATCAGCTGCTCGAAGCTCGTCTCCGGGACCCAGCCCAGGTCCTTCTTGGCCTTCGCCGGGTCGCCGATCAGCAGATCGACCTCGGCCGGCCGCACGAACTGCGGGTCGATCTCCACGTACTGCTGCCAGTCGCCCAGGCCGGCCTCGTCGAAGGCGACCTCGACGCACTCGCGGACGGTGTGGGTCTCGCCGGTCGCGATCACGTAGTCGTCGGCCTTGTCCTGCTGCAGCATCAGCCACATCGCCTGGACGTAGTCCTTGGCGTAGCCCCAGTCGCGCTTGGCGTCGAGGTTGCCGAGCGCCAGCTTGTCGCGCAGGCCCAGCTTGATCGCCGCGGCGTGCCAGGTGATCTTGCGGGTCACGAACTCCAGGCCGCGCCGCGGCGACTCGTGGTTGAAGAGGATGCCGCTGGTCGCGTGCAGGTCGTACGACTCGCGGTAGTTGATCGTGATGAAGTGGCCGTAGACCTTGGCCACGCCGTACGGCGAGCGCGGGTAGAGGGGCGTCTCCTCCGTCTGCGGGACCTCGCGGACCATGCCGAACATCTCCGACGACGACGCCTGGTAGAAGCGCGCCTCCGGGCAGGTCTCGCGCATCGCCTCCAGCACGCGGGTGACGCCGACGCCGGTGAAGTCGGCGGTCAGGGTCGGCTGGACCCACGAGAGGCCGACGAAGCTCATCGCCGCCAGGTTGTAGATCTCGTCCGGGTTGGACGCGCGCATCGTGTCGACCAGCGAGCGCTGGTCGAGCAGGTCGCCCTGGTGCAGGGTGATCCGGTCGCGAAGGTGCTCGATCCGGTCGAACTTCTCCGTCGACGCCCGACGCACCATGCCGTGTACCTCGTAGCCCTGCTCGAGCAGCAGCTCCGCGAGGTACGACCCGTCCTGACCCGTGATTCCCGTGATGAGGGCGCGCTTCGGCATCCGGCAAGCCTATTTGACCGTCGATCACGACGCGTCGCAGGGTTCCCGCCGCCCCGCGCCGGCCCAGCGGTCAGCGGACGCCGGGATCCGCTTCGAGCGCGGCCACGATCCGGTCGACGGTCTCGGGACGCAGGATCGAGCCGTCGACCTTGCCGAGGGCGATCCGCTCGGTCTGCTCGATCACGACGTTGCGGGCCTGGCGGATCTGCGAGACCAGCACGTCGACCGCCTGGTCGGGATCGTCGAGCGCAGCCGGCTGCGACAGCTCGGGCACCCGCCAGACGTCGGCGAAGAAGGCCCCGATGTTGGGGAGCGCCCGCTGGGTGAACGAGTCGCCGTACCAGACGGTCCGCCCGTCCACGACCGGCCGCTGACGCGTTCCGGTGGCGCGCAAGCGCGTGACGAAGTACTGCTCGAGCGGCTGCGCGACCTCCTCGTCGGCCCGGACCACGCCCGGCCGCTCGAAGCTCAGCAGCGGCTCGCTGACCTGCTGCGGATCGCCCAGCAGCACCGACAGGTCGCCGGCGTAGACGAACGGATCCGGTCCCTCGACCAGCTCGGCGGTCCGCGCCACGCGCGGGTCGAGACGCGCGACGACGGCGCGGACGTACTCGGCCGACCCGCGGGTCGTCGTATGGGTGTCGATCGGCACGTAGACCGGCGCGCCGATCTCCTCACGCAGCGCCTCCAGCACCGCGGCCATGTCGAGCAGCTCGGGCATCCCCGCGCCGCGCAGCGCCGCCAGCCGCTGGTCCTTCTCCGTGAACGCGCAGTCGCGCTCGGGCAGATCCGACGGCAGGAAGTCGCGCTCGACCGTGCTCTTGTCCGGCATGATCACCACGACCACCTGCTTGCCCGCCGCGGTCAGGGCGGTGGTCAGGCGCCGCAGCTGGCGCATCGACTCGTCGAGCGACTGCTCGGGCCGGCAGGCGCGGACGAACTCCTCGCCGTAGTAGAGCCACCCGTCGCGGCCCTCCAGCACCTGCTGCGAGCGGCTCTGCTCGTAGGCGGTGCCGGTCGCCGACTCGCCGCCGGCGCCGATCGGCCCGCCGCCCGCCGCGGCCAGCGGCGGCTCGCGGAAGATCCGCTCGGAGACCTCGCGGCGGAGGTCGACCGCCTGGCCGCGGATCGGCAGCCGGTCGGTGAAGAAGGCGGTCGTCTGGTCGGCGATCTCGAAGCCCTGCGAGAGCTTCGGCGCCGCCGAGAACGGCCGGTTCTCGATCATCTCCGCGCGCCCGCCGAGCAGCCAGACCACCAGCGGTCCGAAGATCAGCAGCAGGCCGACGGCGCCGAGCGCGACGCGCCCCCCACGCGAGCCGACGGGCGGGCTCGGGACGAGCTTCCGCTGCGCCCCGGCGGTGCGGCCGTGCTGGGGATCGGGGACGTCGGTGCCGGTCACGGTCAGAACTGGAAGTAGAGGAACGGGGAGAAGGTGCCGGCGGCGACCAGGATCGCCGCGTACGGCCCGGCGACCGCGGTCGACAGGCCGCGGACCAGGGTCGGCAGGCGACCCTCGCCGAACTGCATGAAGCGACCGGTCACGTACGACCCCGGCAGCAGCAGCGTCAGCAGGCCGAGCACGGCGAACACCGTGGTCTGGTTGCTCATCGCGACCTGGACCTCCGGCGGCAGGCCGACGCCGTGCGGCCAGAACATGTGGCTCAGCATCGTCAGCGCGTTCGACATGTCGTCGGCGCGGAAGAAGACCCAGCCGACGACGACGATCAGGAAGGTGGCCAGCCGCCGCACCCAGTGCCAGCGCTGCTCGGGCAGGGTCCGCAGGCCGGTCGCCCGCTCGATCAGCAGCCACGCGCCGTGGTAGGCGCCCCAGACGATGAAGGTCCAGTCAGCGCCGTGCCAGATCCCGGTCAGCAGGAAGACCAGCGCCAGGTTGAAGTACGTGCGGTGGTTGCCGTGGCGGTTGCCGCCGAGCGGGATGTAGACGTAGTCGCGGAACCAGTTGGACAGCGAGATGTGCCAGCGCCGCCAGAAGTCGGTGATCGAGATCGCCGAGTACGGCCGGCGGAAGTTCTCCGGCAGCTGGAAGCCGAGCATCCGGCCGAGGCCGATCGCCATGTCGCTGTAGCCGGAGAAGTCGAAGTAGATCTGGAGCGCGTAGGCGAGCGCCCCGATCCAGGCCGCGGTGGTGGTCAGGTTCGACGGCTCGAGCGCGAACGACGCGTCGGCGATCGGCGCGATCGCGTCGGCGATCACGACCTTCTTGAAGAGGCCCCAGAGGAACCGCGGCAGACCAGCCGTGAAGTCGTCCCAGCGGTTGCGCGGCGCATCGCTCGGCAGCTGGTCGGCGATCTCGTTGTAGCGGACGATCGGTCCCGCCACCAGCTGCGGGAACATCGAGATGTAGGTGATGAACTCGAGCGGCTTCTTCTGGGCCCCCCGGACGCCGCGGTAGACGTCGACGATGTAGCTGATGTGGTGGAACGTGAAGAACGAGATGCCGATCGGCAGCGCGATCTGCAGCACGTCCGCCGCGTCGGCGCCGAACGCCTCGCGGACCGCCTGGATCTGCTCCAGCGAGAAGGTCCCGTACTTCCAGACGCCGAGGATCGAGAGGTCGAAGATCACCGTCGCGGCCAGCACCGCCCGGCGCCGACGCGGATTGGCGTGCATCGCCTCCGAGTCGATGATCTGGCCCGCCGCGAAGTTGACCGCCATGCAGGCGATCAGCAGCAGCACGAACTCGTGCGCACCCCACGCGTAGAAGATCAGGCTCGAGACGCTGACGATCAGGTTCCGCGCGCGCTTGGGGAACGTCCAGACGGCGATCAGGACGAGCGGCAGGAACGCCCACAGGAAGATCGCCGACGAGAAGACCACGAGCGCGGGTCAGGCTACCGGCCGCCCTCGGTGGGCGCGCAGCTCCCCCAGGACGGCTCGCCGCCCAGGGGTCATCGTTTACGCTCCTCGTCGGATCGCGTCCCTCCGGCGACCCATCGTCTTCGTGACCGCCGACCAGCGTGACGCGAGCCCGGTATGACCAAGAACCTCGCCATCGTCCCCGCGTACAACGAGGTCGCCGCGATCGCGGCGACGGTCGCCGACCTCCGCCGCCACGCTCCCGACTTCGACGTGCTGGTGGTCGACGACGGCTCGACCGACGCGACGGCCCGGGCCGCCCGCACGGCGGGCGCCGCGGTGATCGTGCTGCCCTTCAACCTGGGGATCGGCGGGGCCGTGCAGGCCGGGTACCTGTACGCCCAGCGGCACGGCTACGACGTCGCGGTCCAGGTCGACGGCGACGGCCAGCACGACGCGGGCGAGATCGGCAAGCTGCTCGCGCACCTGCGGGCCCACCCGGAGCTGAACATGGTCACCGGGTCGCGGTTCCTGCGCGCGGAGCAGGAGGGCTTCCGCTCGTCGGCGGCGCGCCGGATCGGCATCCGCTTCTTCGCGGTGCTGCTGTCGCTGATCACCCGCCAGCGCGTGACCGACCCGACCTCGGGGTTCCGGATGTGCGACCGCAAGGCGATCGAGCTGTTCGCCCGCGACTACCCGCACGACTACCCGGAGGTCGAGGCGGTGCTGATGCTGCACGCCCACCGGCTCTCGCGCGAGGAGGTCGCGGTGACGATGCGCCCGCGGACCACCGGCACCTCGTCGATCCGCCCGCTGCACTCGGGGCTGTACATGGTCAAGGTGCTGCTGGCGATCCTGATCGGGCTGCTGCGCGCCCGGCCCAACGTCGAGTCGGGCGACCCGGCCGCCGTCACCGCCAACACGGGCCTCTGAACCGATGAGCAACCAGCTGCAGATCGTCTCGATCGTCATCAGCCTCGGGCTGTTCCTGCTGGTCTTCGAGCTGGTCCGCCGGCGGCGGCTGCTCGAGCGCTACGCGCTGCTGTGGCTGCTGACCACCCTGGTGCTGCTCGGCCTGTCGCTGTGGACCGGGCTGCTCGACCGGATCTCGGAGGCGGTCGGCATCAGCTACGGGCCGTCGACGCTGTTCGCGGTCGCCTTCGGCTTCATCGTCCTGCTGCTGCTGCACTTCTCCGTCGTGATCTCGCGGCTGGCGGAGCAGAACAAGGTCCTGGCGCAGCAGGTCGGGCTGCTCCAGCAGCGGATCGGCGCGGACACGGACGGCCCGCCGGACGACGCCGGCGCGGCGCCCGCAGGTGGCGCGGTCGAGGCCCGCGACCCGCACGCCGCATGACGCGGGACGCGGGTCCGGCGATCGCCGTCGTGATCGTCACCCACGACAGCGCCGACGACGTCCCCGCGACCCTGCGGGCGCTCGACGCCCAGCTACGGGCCGACGACGAGGTGGTGCTGGTCGACAACGCCTCGACCGACGGCGGCCCCGCCCGGCTGCGGCGCGAGTTCCCCTGGACGACGGTGATCGAGACCGGCGTCAACGGCGGGTTCGCCGCGGGCTGCCACGTTGGCGTCGACGCGACGCGGGCCGAGCTGGTCCTGCTGCTCAACCCGGACACCGTGCCGCAGGCGGGGTTCCTCGACGCCCTGCGCGCGACCGCGACCGCGGAGCCGGGCTGGGGCGCCTGGCAGGCGCTGGTCACGCTGCCCGGCGGCGACCGCGTCAACACCTGGGGCAACCTCGTCCACTACCTGGGCTTCGGCTGGGCCGGCGGCAACGACCGGCCGATCGACGAGGCTCCCCCCGCGCGGACGGAGATCGGCTTCGCCTCCGGGGCGGCGATGGTGATCCGCCGCCCGGCCTGGACCGCGGCGGGGGGCTTCCAGCCGCACTACTTCATGTACGGCGAGGACCTGGACCTGTCGCTGCGGCTGCGGCTGGCCGGCTGGGGGATCGGCCTGGAGCCGGCGGCCCGCGCCGAGCACGACTACGAGTTCGCCAAGGGCGACTACAAGTGGTTCTACCTGGAGCGGAACCGCTGGTGGACGATCCTCGGGACCTACCCGACCCGGCTGCTGGTGCTGCTGCTGCCGGCGCTGCTGGTCTTCGAGCTGCTCCTGCTGCCGGTCTCCGCCAAGGCCGGCTGGCTGCGACCCAAGCTGCGGGCCCAGGCGGCGGCGCTGCGCGAGCTGCCGGCGATGCTCCGGCACCGGCGCGCGGTGCGGGCCACCGCCACGATCGACGGACGGACCTTCGCCGACGGCCTGACCAGCAGCCTCGACTCGCCGTTCCTGGCCGCCGCCAGCGCGGTCCCCGGCGTCGCCGCCGCCCAGCGCGCGTTCTGGCGCGTGGTGCGGCGGCTGGCGTAGGCCCGCGGGCTCGCGGGTCCTACGACTCCGGCGCCGTGACCGTGATTGGCCCCGAGTACGCGACGAGTGGCGAGCCGCATCCCGGCCGGACCCGCAGCGCGATTCGGTAGGTCCCCGGCGTCATGGTCTCCCAGGCACGGACGAAGATCGGTTCGATGCTCCCGGCGCGCGACAGCAGGGCGATCGCCGGCACCGCGTGGAACGGCGGCCAGTCCACGGGGATCCAGCCAACGTTCCCGTGTTGCTCCCATCCGGAATCCATCCCGTAGGTGAGATCACGGCTCCCGACGTTGTGCAGCTGCGCCGAGACCTGGTCCCCGATCGTCGCCGTCGACGGCGCCGTGATGTGCGCGCCCGCGACGCACCCGGGCACCGCCGCTCCCGGACCGCCGCCCGGCAGGCTCGGCACGGGCCGCACGACGAACGTCGACCGTGCGACCCGCTTGCCGATCCGCACCGTCACGCGGTAGCGCGTCCACTCGACGTCGTTGACGCGATGGCCGACGGAGCCGCTGCGCAGCGTGCGCCGCAGCACGACGGTCGAGCGCTTCTCGGTCGGCAGCGTGCGGGTCAGGGTCACCCGCACCCGCGCCGAGCGCGCGGCCTTGGCCGACCGCTGGACGCGAAGGCCGAACTGGGCGTTGGTCGGTACGAAGCCCTCGGCGGGCGCGCCGTTCCAGACGGCGGTCAGGCCGTGCGCGCGCAGCGTCTCGGACGTGACTGCGGGCGAGTAGGCCTGAGCCGACGCCGCGAAGGGCGCGGCGGCCGCGAGCGCAACGACGACAGCAACCACGGCGCGGCGCGCCCGGCGGGATGGTTCGGGTGGGTACCGGGCGGGCATGCCACCAAACGTACTCCTCGTCGACACCGCACGCGCCGGCAGCGTGGCCCTGACGCACAGGGCGCCACGATCAGCGGGCCTCGGGACCCGCCGGCACCATCCGAGCCGGCCCGCTACGACCGCCGGCCGCAACCAGCAGGTACGAGCCGGGGGCGGCGGCCACCGTGGCGGTCGCCGACCGCCGGTCCCCGAGCCGGACGGCGCGGCGCACCACGGAGCACCCCTGAGGATCGATCACGGTCAGGCTGGCGGTGCGGCTGGTCGGATGGCGGACGGTGACGGCCACGCCTCCGGAGGTCCCACCGCGGGCCCGCACCGACGGCGCGTCGGTCAGCGCGTGCACGCGGGATCGGTCGGCGTCCGTGCCCGACTGCGCGACCACGATCCGCTCCGCCCCCGCGGCGCCCCGCAGCTGCGCGCGGAACGTGCCGTCCGACGAGACCGCCACCGTGCGCGTCCTCCGGCCCGCCGTCAGCCGCACCGGGGCGCCGGGCATGCCGCGTCCCTCGACCCGGAGCAGCGACCGGCCCCGCCGCTCGATCCGCGTCAGCAGCGGGGCGGCCGCGCACTGGCGCCCGGTGCCGGGGTTCGCGACGGGGCCCCGCCACAGCGGACCGGTCTCGCCCCACCAGCCGGACACCGCGGGCGGGGTCCGCGGCGGGCCGGTCTGCCACGGAGCGATCATCCGCAGCTCGGCGCCGTAGTACTCGGCGAGCGACGCCGTCGGCGCGACGTGCGGGAACGGCTCGGTGCGGTTCAGCAGCACGCCCTCGGTCCACTGGTGCGGTCGGGCGGCCCGCAGCGCGTCGAGCATCCGCGTCATCTGCGCCACCGGGATCACGGGATCGATGACGCTCTGCGCCAGCAGCACCCGGCCGCGGATCTCCCGGACCCGATGCAGCGGGTTGAAGCGCGTCCGCCACTCGCGCTCGCCGAAGGTCCCGCGCCAGCCCGCGGCGAGCAGCCGCGGCACCGTCCCGTCCTGTCCGCCGGTCGCGCGGTCGAAGGCCATCTCGCCACCGAGCTGCAGGGCGCTGGTCGGTGCCGCCCGTGCGGCGACGAACGCCAGGTCGCCGCGCTCCGCCGCGAGCAGCAGCGCCAGGTGCCCGCCCGCGGACTCGCCGACGACCCCGATCGGCGTCGACGGGCCGACGCGGGCCCGCACCAGGTCGTAGAGCGCGAGCACGTCGTCGATGCTCTGCCGGCAGCCCCGGTAGCCGGAGATCACCGTCGCCCAGCCGCGGGCCAGCCAGTGCGGCGACAGCGTGCGGCGCACGAACTCCATCTGCCCCGGACCGACGTCCACCCAGCCGCCGCCGTGCACGAGGATCACGACACCGCGCGGACGCCCGTCCGGCGCGTACGCCTCGTACCGCAGCCCGGTGGCCCCCAACCGCGACGTCGCGGCCTCCGGAGCCGGGACCCCGGGCCGCTCGTTGGGTACGCAGCGCGTCGGCTTCGGGGGCTCGGAGGACACGGCACGCGCGCGGTCGACCCCGGAGCCGAGGGCGGTGACCGTGGATACCAGGGCGACCGTCGTCACCGCGCGTATCCGGGCCACCGCAACCGGGAACCGGGGCCCCCGGGACGCAGGGCGGGGAAACGCTGCTGGTTGCACGCCGGGCACGCTAGACGACGGTTCAGCCCCGCGCGCCAGGCGCGCGGCGGCCGCGCCGGAACGCCCGTCCGTGGGGCCCGGAGGTCAACCCCGGCTCGTCACGAGCTCCCGCAACGCCTGCTCCAGCCGCGCCCCGATCGCCCGCCAGTCGTAGACCTGCTCGGCCACCTGGCGGCCGGCGGCGCCGATCCGCGCGGCGCGCGCCGGGTCCTGGAGGATCGCGGCGGTGGCGTCGGCGAAGGCCTCCGCGCCGTCGGCCAGCACGACCTGCTCGCCGTCGGCCACGTCGACCCCCATCGCGCCCATCGTGGTGCTGACGAGCGGCCGGCCGCTGGCCAGGCCGTCGAGCACCTTCAGCCGGGTGCCGCCGCCGGACAGCATCGGCACGATCACCACCCGCGCGCGGTCGAACCACGGCTGCATCTCCGGGACCCAGCCGGCCAGCGTGACGTCGTCGCCGGCCAGCGCCGCCAGCTCGTCGGGGACGCCCTTGCCGACCACCAGCAGCTCCGCCCCGGGGACCCGCGCGGCGAGCCGCGGCCAGATCTCGCGCAGCAGCCAGCCGAGTGCCTCCGCGTTGGGCGCGTAGCCGAAGGTCCCGGTGAACAGCACCGTCGAGGTGTCGGGCAACGGGGACGGAACGAGCGCATCGGTGTCGACGCCGTTGGGCGTGACGATCGCCGGGCGCCCGCTGACGGTGCGCAGCTCGGCCAGGTCGTCCTCCGACATCGCCAGCAGCAGGTCGAAGGCCGACAGATGACGCTGGTCGAAGCGGTGGAACCGCTGCGCCTCGAGCCCCAGCAGGCGGCCGCGCCAGCCGCCGGCCGCCGCTGCCCGCCGCGCGTAGTAGTCCCACGAGAGGTTCTCCAGACCGGAGACGACCGGGATCCCCCGCGGCAGGTCGCGGGTCCAGCGGGCGGCCCAGTCGTGCTCGATCAGGATCACGTCCGGCCGGCGGGCCAGCGCCGCCTCGCGCGCCGCCGCCAGCTGCCGCCAGAAGACCTCGACCTGCCACGCCGCGACCGGCATCGTCAGCGCCCGCGGCAGCAGATCCGGCGCACGGCGGACCGCCGACGCCACCTCGCGGACCCGCGAGTCCGGACGATCGACCGCGAAGAGCGTCGCGCCGACCTGCTCCAGCGACGCTCGTCCTGCCTGCTGATCGGGGTGGACCGGCGCGACGACGTCGACGTCGTGGCCGTGGGCGATCAGCTGCCGGATCAGCTGGAACTGGCGGGTCGAGCCGCCGCTGCCGCCCGGCCAGTACGGAAGCTCCGGGGTCAGCCACGCGACGCGCATCGGATGGAGGCTAGCCGTCGTGGTCCGCGACGGGATACGTGGCCTCAGTCCTCCCCGGGCGGTGTCACCCGCTGACCGGGCCACCGCAGGCCGATCGTGTCCGCCAGCCACCACAGGTGGCGCCGCGCCAGACCGACCACCACCAGCACCAGCAACACGCCGACGGCCAGCGGCGAGATCGTCCCCGCCGCCGCCAGCTCCGCCGCGACCACCGTCGCCGCGAACAGACCGGCGATCGCCAGCGCCGCCCGTGCGCCGCCCCGGTGGGCCGTCGCCACCGCGAGCAGCGGCAGCACCAGCACCGCCGCCTCGGTCCCCCAGACGATCCGTGCGCTGGCCTCGGCGCCGTGCGACAGCGTCAGCGTCCAGTTGGCGATCAGGTTGACCGTCAGGCCGATCACCGTGAACGCCAGGTACCGGCGGGCCCGGCCGATCGCGACGTAGACGTAGCCGAGCAGCATCGCCGGCACGATCGCCGTCGCCATCGGTGCCAGCAGGATCAGGAAGTGCGCGGCGTCGACCTGGGTCGGCCCGCCGATGATCCGCGTCAGGGGCCCGGCGAAGACGATCATCGCGGCCGCCAGCAGCGCTCCGACCGCCGATACGGCGACCAGCAGGCGCTGGGTCACGTCGTCCTCGATCAGCGGCGCGATCCGCGCCCGCACCGCCAGCAGCGGCAGTAGCGCGCCGGCGACGATCCCGCTGGCCACCAGCAGCTGCTCGACGAACTGGAACGCGAAGAGGAAGTTGCCGGTGACGACGTCGTCCTCCTCGCCGGCGTTGAGGAAGACGACGAAGGTGCGGGTGTAGCTGGCGGTGATCAGCAGCGCGATCGCCAGCGGCGCCGCCTCGCGGATCACCTCCCGCACGCGCACCGCCTGCGGGCCCGGGACGTGGAAGCGCCGCGACGGCGTGATCCGCAGCTCACGACGCATCAGCAGCGCGAGGACCGTGGCCGGCAGCGTGAACCCGACCAGGCCCAGCACCCAGCTCGGGGTACCCAGCGCCGCGCAGCCGGCGAGCGCGAGCAGCCCGACCGCGGCGGTCACCGCCTCCAGGATCGCCTGCCGGTGCAGCCGCTGATCGACCTGGAGCCAGGGCGTGGCGTTGAGCACCAGCGCCCGCGGGACCACCTGCGCGCCGAGACCGACCGCCAGCAGGGCCGTCCCGGTTCCGCGGAGCCCGATCGTCACCGCGACGACCACGATCAGCGCCCCGATGCCGAGCGCCAGGCGCACCGGCAGCAGCGCGGTCGGGCTGGGCGCGGTCTCCGGCGTCTGGGTGATCCGCCGCACGACGATCGGCGAGATCCCCGGATCGAGCGCGAACGACGCCAGCACGACGAGCGACGCGACGCTGCCCCACTCGACGAACTCGGTGCCGAGCTGGCGGGCGACGATCGCCATGCTGCCGACGACGGCCAGCAGGCCGACCGCCCGCGCCGCGATCTGCGCGACGACGGTCCGGGTCGCGCCCTGCGCCGTCGGCGCCGGCAGCGCGTCGCCCGGCGGCTCCTCCACGAGCTCAGGCACCCGCGCCAGGGCCTCGTTCTCGACGCCAGCGGTCGACGACCTCGCGGTAGTGGCCGTCCAGCTCGGCGGCCACGTCGTCCCAACGGGGGATCGCCGCGGGCCGAAGAGCACCGGGGCCGAGCGCCGCGATCGCCGCCGGCGCGTCCTCGGCCCGGTCGACGATCCGCACCAGCTCGGGGTACCGCGCCGCCAGCTCGGCGTTCGCCGGCAACCGCGAGACGACGATCGGGGTGCCGACGGCGAGCGACTCGAGCAGGGCGAGCGACTGTCCCTCGGCCTGCGAGAGGTGGACCAGCGCGCGAGCGCCGCGCAGCAGGTCGAGCACCGTCCCGCGGTCGGCGACCTCCCCGAGCCAGGTGGCGCCGGCCCGGGCGACCGCCGCCTCGAACGCCCGGCGCTCCGCGGCGCTGCCGTCGAAGCCGCCGGCGATCACGGTCGGCGTTCCCGCCAGCCGCTCGACCGTCTGCTGCTGGCGCTTGCGCGGGCTGACCGTGCCCAGCAGCAGCACATAGCCGTCGGGCACCGCGTGCTCCGGGGAGGTCTCGCCGGCCGTCGCGCGGTCGACGTCCGCGTCGACGCCGTTCGGCACGAGCACGGTGCGGGCGGCACCCAGCCGTTCGAGCAGCGCCTGCTCGTGGGCGGTCTGCGCGACCACCAGGTCGGCGCGGCGCACGATCTCGGCGCGCATCCGCGGGCCCCACGAGCGCAGCGGAACCCGCGCGACCAGCTGCTCACGACGTTCGCGCCCGGGAGCGATCACCAGGACCGGTGAGACGACGAGCGGTGCCGGGTTACGACGCCAGTGGTCCAGCCACTGCCAGGTGTCGGGCTCCGAGCCGAACGCGTGCAGCAGGTCGAACGGTCGCGGCGCGGGCTCGCGCGCGGCGAAGAACGCCTCGTGCCCGCGCCGCCCGAGCGCCGCGACGGTCTCGCGCGCCTGGTGCTCCAGGCCGCCACCGCCGAGCACCGGCGGAACGCCACCGAGCACGGTCACCCGCAGCGGTTCCGCGACGGCGGTCACCCGGCGCCTCCGCCGCCGGACGTGGCCGGAACCCGGGCGTGGGTGATCCAGCCGAGCGGGAAGGCGCGCCGACGGTCGAAGCGCCGATCGAGTCCCCGCGACAGCGGGCGCAGCAGCCCCCCGAGGACCCGGGAGACGAGGGCGATCAGCCGCAGCGGGAGCGACGCCGACTCGCCCGGCGGAACGGTCGCCACCCCCTGCTGGCGGAGGATCTGGGCGACGGTCGAGAACCAGCCGCAGAGCGGCGTGACCTCGATATCCGTGAAGCCGGCGCGCTCGAGCAGGCCGCGCAGCCCGTGCGAGGTGTACCGGTAGTGGTCGTGCGGCTCCTCGTGCAGCACGATCACGAACGGCACCGTCAGCAGCAGCCGGCCGCCGGGGCGGAGCACCCGCCGCAGCTCGGCCAGCACCCGCTCGGGCTGCGCGACGTGCTCGAGCACCTCGGTCAGCAGCACCGCGTCGAAGCTGGCGTCCTCCAGTGGCAGGTCGTGGAGGTCCGCGATCACGTCGGCGGCGGCCGCCCCCGGGTGAACCGTGCCGGGCCAGTCCTGGGTCACGTAGTCGCAGTGCCCGAACAGCTCGCGGTACGGCGCCTCGCCCGCCCCCGCGTCGAGCACCCGTGCGCCCGGCGGGAGCGCGGCGGCCTCGTCGACGACCGCCTGGACGATCGGCTCGCGGGGGATCGGGGACTCGTCGACGAACGAGCGCAGCGAAGCAGACAGGGCCATGGACCTGAAAGCATGGCGGAACTCCGCACGGCGCGCGCGGCCCGGCGGCCTCGCCGCAGCCCGCCCGCCACGACCGAAGGACCGTCCGTGCTGCCCACCGCCATCTCCCGCCGCATCCACGGTGCGCTCGGCCGCGCCGGCTACGAGCTGCGTCCGCAGGTTCGTCCGACGGACCTGGCTCCCACCCACCCCGACCTCGAGCCGGCGTTCACCGCCGCGTACGCCCGCTGCGCGCCGTTCACGATGACGTCGGTCGAGCGGATGTACGCGCTGTGGCAGGGGATCGCCCACATCGAGGCGGCTGACGTCGTCGGCGACGTCGTCGAGTGCGGCGTGTGGCGCGGCGGGTCTTCGATGCTCGCGGCGCTCGGACTCCAGGCAGCATCGTCGGCCGACCGTCAGCTGTGGCTGTTCGACACCTTCGAGGGGATGAGCGAGCCGACCGAGAAGGACGTCCAGGCACTCACGGGCGAGGCGGTCGCCGACGAGTGGAGCCGGTACCAGGGTGCGACCGACGACCCGATGTTCGCCTACGGCGCGCTCAGCGAGGTCCAGCGCAACATGCAGGCCACCGGCTACCCGGCCGCGCAGGTCCACTACGTCCAGGGCAAGGTCGAGGACACGATCCCCCAGACGATCCCCGAGCGGATCGCGCTGCTGCGCCTGGACACCGACTGGTACGAGTCGACGCGCCACGAGCTCGAGCATCTCTGGGACCGGCTCGAGCCCGGCGGCGTGCTGATCATCGACGACTACGGCCACTGGGCCGGCGCCCGCGAGGCGGTCGACGAGTTCTTCGCCGGACGCACGGACCGCCCGCTGCTCAACCGCATCGACTACACCGGCCGGATCGGCGTCAAGCGCTGAGCGGCCGCGAGTCCCTCGAACGACCCCCCCCCCGTCTCCATGAAGCCGATCCTCCGTCGCATCGTCTCCTACGTTCCGACCCCGGAGTGGGTCCTCAACCACGTGGTCAACCGGCTGCCCTACGCATCGTGGCGGATGCGGGCCTACAAGCTGCTGGGCGTCCGCCTGGAAGCGCCGCGCACCGGCTGCATCATGCTCGGCACCAAGGTGCACTCGCCCCGGCGTCTCTCGATCGGCCGCAACAGCGTCATCGGCCCGGGGGGCCTGCTCGACGCTCGCGGAGGGATCGAGATCGGCCGCAACGTCAACATCACCGGCGACGTGCGGTTCATGACGGCCAAGCACATCGTGCAGGACCCGGGGTTCGACGCCGTCTACGAGCCGATCGTGATCGGCGACCGGGCCTGGGTCGCGCTCGGCGCGACGGTCCTCGGGGGCGTCACGATCGGTGAGGGCGCGGTGGTCGCGGCCGGCGCGACCGTCACCCACGACGTCGCCCCGTTCACGATCGTCGCCGGCACTCCCGCCGCGAAGGTCGGGACGCGCACACAGGACCTCGATTATGAGCTCTGGTACCGGCCCAATTGGGCGTAGGCTCTACGCCGTATCTCGAGGCCCCGAGACGGTTCTTGGGGGTCGGCGGCGGGCCAGGGAGTTCTGACAGACTCTCCGCATGACCTCGATCCTCGATCGCCTGATCGCCAACCCACCCGCCATTCACGGTGATGAGGCGACGGGCCAGGAACGACTCACCCACGGCCTCTCCGTCCCGGCGCTCCGCTTCATCGCCGACACCGTCCGTCCGGAGCACCGGACGCTCGAGACCGGCGCCGGGTTCAGCACGATCGTCTTCGCAAGCTCGGGGGCGACGCACACCACGGTGATGCCGAACGCGTTCGAGGTCGACCGGATCAAGGCCTACTGCGCTGAGCAGCAGATCGACGTCTCGAACGTGACGTTCGAAGTCAAACCGAGCGAGCGCGTGCTCCCCGCCCTCGCCCCGGACCCCCTCGATCTCGTCTTGATCGACGGATCCCACTCGTTCCCCCACACCTTCATCGACTGGTTCTACACGGCCCATCGCCTGAACGTGGGCGGCCATCTGCTCCTCGACGACGTCCACATCTGGACCGGTCGCGAGCTGCGGGACTTCATGCAGGACGACCCGGCGTGGAAGCTGGACAGCGAGTTCCTCGGCCGGACGGCGCTGTTCCGCAAGATCGCACCGACCGATCCCGACGTGCTCTGGACCGACCAGCCGGCGGTGATGCAGCGCAGCCACCTCGGTCATCGCGGCCGTGCGCTGCAGGCGATCTCGATGCTCCGGCACGGCCAGACCAGCGAGCTGCGCAAGCTGGCACGCGGCATGCTCAGCCGCTGACCGAGCCGATCGCGTGCCCGACGGCGCCACCCTCCACATCGGCCTCAACCTGCTCTACCTCGTCCCGGGCGAGGTCGGCGGCAGCGAGATCTACGCCCACCGGCTGGTCGACGCGCTCGGCCGTGCGCGGCCGGAGGCGCGGTTCACGGTCTTCTGCGGGCGCGAGGCGGGACCGTCGCTGCGGACCGTCGGCTGGCCCGGCAACGTCCGGGTCCACGTGCTGCCAGTCGACTGCCGCAACAAGCCGGCCCGGGTGACCTTCGAGGTCCTGCGACTGCCGGGCGTCGCGGCCCGCACCGGCGTCGACCTGCTGCACTCGCTGGGCACCACCTCGCCGCCGGTCGTCCCCGGCCGCCCGAGCGTCGTCACGATCCTCGATCTGATCTACGAGGCGTACCCGGCGACCTTCCCGACCCCCGCCCGCTGGGGACTGAAGGCGCTGGTCGGCCCCGCCGCCCGCCGCGCCGACCGCGTGATCACGATCTCCGCCGCGGTCGGCGCGGCCGTCGCCGAGCGGCTGCGGGTTCCCCGCGAGCGGATCGTGCCGGTGCTGCTCGGCCACGGCATGCGGACCCCGGAGGCGGTCAGCGCGGAGGCGGACCTCCGCGAGCGGTTCGCCCTCGGCGACGGCCGGATCGTGCTCTGCGTCTCCGCCGCGCTGGTCCACAAGAACCTGGGCCGGTTGCTCGAGGCGGTCGCGCAGGTCGCCCCCGCCCACGACGACGTGCGGCTGGTGATCGCCGGCCGGCCGGCGCTCGAGCACGACACGCTGCGGGCGGAGGCGGAGAGGCTCGGCGTGGCCGACCGCGTGACCTTCACCGGCTGGATCGAGGACGCCGACCTGGAGGGCCTCTACGCCGCGGCCGACGTCTGCGTCTACCCGTCGCTCTACGAGGGCTTCGGCCTTCCGGTGCTGGAGGCGATGAGCCGCGGAGTGCCGCTCGCCTGCTCGGACGCGACCTCGCTGCCGGAGGTCGCCGGCGACGCCGCGCTGCTCTTCGATCCGCACGATCCGGCGGCGATCGCCGCCGCGATCGGGACCCTGCTGGACGACCGCGAGCGGGCCGACGCGCTCCGCGCCCGCGGTCGGGAGCGCGCCGCGTGGTTCACCTGGGAGCGCTGCGCCGCGGGCGTCTTGGCGGTCTACGACGAGCTGCTGGCGGTGCGACGCGGGTCCGGCGACTCCGCTACGGTCACCGATCGGTGAGCGCCCCGTCCCCGCACTCCGAAGCACGCGGCCTACGCCGCGTGCCCGCGCCGCTGGCGGCGCTGCTGCTGGCGGTCCTGCTGCTCGGCACGGCCTGGGTGATGGTCAACCCGGTGATGCAGGCACCGGACGAGCAGGTCCACGTCGGCTACAGCCAGTACCTCGGCGAGACCTTTGCGCTGCCGGGCAAGCGGCTGGACGCCAACCCACTGCCGTCCGAGGAGTTCCTGGCGCTCGAGCGGTCCAACGGCGGGCGCGCCGCGTCTCAGGACGGTATCCAGATGAGCTGGAGCGTCCCGCTGTACCAGCTCTGGCGGGCCGAGAGCGACGCACTGACCGACGAGCAGCGCAAGGACGCCGGCGGCCGGCTCAACCCGGCGACCAGCAACCCGCCGCTCTACTACCTGACCACGGTCCCGGCCTACGTCGCCGCCGGCGGCAGCGACTTCTTCGGCCGGCTCACGGCCATGCGGATGGTCTCCGTGCTCTGGCTGCTGCTGACCGTGACGGCCGCCTGGCTGCTGGCCGGCGAGCTGTTCGGCCGCCGCCGGCTGCTCCAGCTCGGCGTCGCCGGTGCCGTCGGCCTGGCGCCGATGAACCAGTTCGTCTCCAGCTCCGTGACCCCGGACGCCGCGCTGTTCGCGACCTGGGCCCTGGTGCTCTGGCTGGGCGCGCGGATGCTGAACCGCGGGGTGACGCCAGGACGCGCCTTCGCGCTGTTCCTGGCGTTTGGTGCCGCGTCGGTGGTCAAGGCGACCAGCTACGCGTTGCTGCCCGCCGTCGCGCTGGTGCTGGTGGTGGCGACGGTCCGTGCCGTCCGGCGGCGCCGGACGGACGCCGCATCCTCCGGCGAGGCGCCATCCACCGTGGACGAGCGCGCCCCGGCCGACGAGACGACGGCCGCGCCCGAGCCCGCACCGCCGGCCGCCGCCGCGACGACCCGTCCGGCGGACGTCCGGCGCCTGGCACTGCCGTTCCTCACCGCGACGCTCGCGGTGCTGGCGACGGTCGGCGTCTGGTTCGTCGTCTCCCGCTCGATCGGCGTGGCGGCCTTTGCCCAGGCGTCCGACGTCGCGGCGGCGGGGAACGGCGCCGGCGGCGGGTTCCGCGGACTGGTCTCGTACCTGTGGCAGTTCTACCTGCCGGGACTGCCCGGGATGACCCCAATCGTCGGGCAGTCGGCGCTGCCGGTCTACGACGTGCTGCTGAAGGGCGCGTGGGCGGCCTTCGGCTGGCGCGAGGTGCTCTTCCCGGGGTGGGTCTACGCGCTGCTCGGCCTGATCACGGCCGCCGTCGGCGTGCTCGCCGCGGTCGGACTGTGGCGCGATCGCCGTCGCGTCGACTGGATGATCGGCCTGTTCTTCCTGCTCGTCGCGGCGGGCCTGCTGGGCGGGCTGCACTGGACCGAGTTCGGCAAGGGCGGCTTCGGCTTCATCCAGGGCCGCTACCTGCTGCCGCTGGCGCCGCTCGCCGCCGCGGCGCTCGTCCGTGCGATCCTCTGGGCCCCGCCGCGCGTCCGCGGTCCGCTGATCGGCGGTGCGCTCGGCGGGTTGCTGGTGCTCGACCTGTTCTCGCTCGGCCTGGTCCTGGAGCGCTTCTATGCGTAGCGCGGCCCGCACCTTCGTGGTCGTCGTCGCGGTCGGCGCCGTGGCGTTCACCCTGCTCGCGCTGCTGAAGCGCTCGGACCACGCGTTCTCGCTGAACGTCCCGCCGAGCGCCGTCGCACTCGAGCTGGGGGTCGGCGACGAGGTCTGCCAGGGCCCGATCGACGTGCCGATCGGCGGTGGCTTCGACGCCGCGCGGCTGAAGGTCGGCACCGTCGGCCGGCCCGGGCAGCCGCTGCGGGCGACCCTGCGCGACCGCTCGGGCCGGACGGTCGGTACCGGCACCGCGCGCGGCGGCTACGCCGACAACGCCACGCCGACGCTCCCGCTCGGCGACCGGCTCCTCGACGGCACGGGCTTCGAGCTCTGCCTGGAGAACGTCGGCTCCCGGTCGGTTCACCTCTACGGCTCGGGGGGCGACCCCAACCCGACGACCGAGCTGACCGGCCAGCCCGGCCTGGACGGGGTCGACCTGGCGCTCACCTTCCACCGTCCGCAGCGCAGCCTGCTGGCATCGACCGGGGACATCCTCGAGCGGGCCACGCTGTTCCGGACGCCGCGACTGTCGGCCGTGGTCTACGGGCTGCTGCTGCTGGTCCTGCTGGCCGGCGCCGCGACGGCGATCACGCTGGGCCTGCGCTCGGCGGAGCGGGACGAGCGGGACGAGGAGTGATCCGGCGGAAACGCGGCGCCGGACGGCGCCACGCCCGCTCCGCTCGATCGGGCCAGAACCGCCACGGACTGCCCTAGATAGCACTGACCCCGTCGAGATAGCATCGGGCGCATGACGGCGGTTGATATCAGTACGAAGCGCTCGATATCGTCGGGGCTCATGGCGTCCTCCGATCCTGCTCCCAAGCAGTTGCTGCTGCGGGTCCCGCCCGAGCTGCACCAGCAGCTCGCCGCCCAGGCGCGGCTCGAGGGCCGGAGCATGAACGCCGTCGCGATCGACGCGTTGCGGCAGGCGGTCACGCCCGAGCCGGCGCCCGAAGACGCGTTCGCGCACGCCTGGCACCGGGCGGCCGAGCTCGGCTGGCTGTCGGAGGAGCAGCTCGCCGTGCCTCCCGAGGAACGTCGGCCGCTGACCGATCTGATCCGCGAGTTCCGTGAACGGCTCGGCCCGCTCGCGCCGGGCACCGCCGATCTGGTGGTCGCCGACCTGATCGCCAGCCGCCGGTCGGGCCTGTGATCGTCTACGCGGACTCGTCGCTGGTCGCCCGCTGGATGCTCGAGGACGAAGACGGACACGCCGAGGCCCGGCGTCTCTTGGCCGCCCACGACGTCGTCCCCGTCACCGGGGGATGGACCCGGATCGAGGTCACCGGCGCGCTGGTGCGGGCCGCTCGAGCCGGACGCATCTCCGGCGACGACGGTCATCACGAGCGCCTGCGGAACGCCCTCGGCCCCGAAGGACCGTTCATCACCGTCGCCCCGGCTCAGGGTTCCGTCGAAGTACTCGCGTTGCGGCTGGCCCGCGCCCACGGCGTGCGCGCGATGGACGCCTGGCACCTGGCCGTGGCGGCGATCGTCCTGCCGCAGCTGGCGCGCGACCAGGAACCGGTGGCGTTCGCGACGCGGGACGACGAGCAGGCCGCGGTCGCCGTCAGCATCGGCCTGTCGACGGTCTGAGCGAGCCGCGCGGACCGACTCCCCGCGGGCCCTACTCTGCGCCCAGCCGCGCCAGGTCGGCCGCGACCATCTGGCCGATCAGCGCGGCGAAGTCCGTCTGCGGCGTCCAGCCGAGGACGTCGCGGGCCCGGGACGGGTCGCCGACCGGCGGCCACCGCTCGGACGGTCGGACGAAGCGCGGGTCGACGAGCACCCGGTCGCGCCGCGTGCCGTCCGCGGCGACGACGTGACGGTCGACGCCGGCCGCCGCGAAGGCCGCGTCGACCAGGTCGCCGACCGTGCGCGGCACGCCCGACGCGAAGACGTAGTCGTCCGGGCGCTCGTGGCGCAGGGCCAGCACCATCCCGGCGACGACGTCGCGGGCGTCGGACCAGTCGCGCACCGCGGCCTGGTCGCCGAGCGTCAGGTCGTCGGCCCGACCAACGGCGATCGCCGCCACGCCGGCCGTGACCTTGCGGGGCAGGAACCGCTCGGGCCGGCGCGGGGACTCGTGGTTGAACGTGATCGCCGACACCAGGAAGCGGTCGCGTTGGGCGCGCAGCGTGCCGACCAGGCCGTGAGCGGCGAGCTTGGCCACGCCGTACGGGCTACGGGGCCGCTTCGGCGCGTCCTCCGCCTGGGGCGAGACCCCCGCGTCGCCGAAGATCTCGCTCGACGTCGCCACCAGCACCCGCGCCTCGCGCTCGAGCGCGCCGGCCGCGGCGATCACGGCCGCCGTGCCGGTGACGATCGCCGCGGTGACCTCGGTCGGGTCGTTCCACGAGTCGGGCACGAAGGTCGGCGCCGCCAGGTGGTAGATCTCGTCCGGGGCGACCTCGAGGATCGTCCGGCGGAGGCCGTCCGGCTCCAGCAGATCGGCGGCCACCAGCGCGACCCGGCCGTCCAGATGGCCGAGTCCCGCGGCCGCCAGCGCGCCGTCGGGACGGCGCACGGTGCCGACCACCTCGTCTCCCGCGGCGACCAGCTGCTCGGCCAGGTATCCGCCGTCCTGGCCGGTGACCCCGGTGATCAGCACCCGGCGGGTCACGTCGGGCGGGCGTCGCGGGCGATCGGCATCTCCGTGGAGGCTAGCCGCCGCTCCCGGCCGGCGCGGCGCGGACGCGGGGCGACGCAATCGGCCGTGCAGGCGACTCGCCCCCACCCGAACGGGGTACCCGTTGCCCACGGGCGTCTGACCAGCAACGCGCGACCGCCGCGCGTACGAGATCAACCGACCGATATCCTTACCGCAACCTTTGGGCTCCCCTGGGGTTCTTGCTCGTGACCCCGTGTCGCCGGCCTCCCCCTCGGCCCCGGGCTCTTCCCATATGCACGACGACAGGTATCCCGTCACCAACGCCGACGTTCTCCGTGCGCTGACGATCCCCCCGCCGCAGGTGGAGGTGCTCGGCGTGCCGATCGCCCTCACCACCTACGAGGGCACAGTCGCGTGGATCGACGCGATGGTCGCATCGCGTCGCCAGGCGTACGTCTGCGTCGCCGCCACCCACACCGTGATGGCGTGCCAGGAGGACCCCGAGCTGCGGGAGGCGGTGCTCGGCAGCGCGCTGACCGTCCCCGACGGCCAGCCGCTGGTCTGGGCGCTCAACCTGCTCGGCCATCCGCAGCCGGACCGGGTCTACGGCCCGACGCTGATGGAGGAGCACTGCCGGCACGCCGCGACCACTGGCACCAAGGTCTACCTGTACGGTGGCCGCGACCGGCACGCGCTCGACACCCTGTCGCGCAACCTCCGCGCCCGCTTCCCCGGCCTGCAGATCGTGGGCGGCTGGTCCCCCCCGTTCCGCGCGCTGACGGAGCAGGAGGAGGAGCAGATCGCCACGGAGATCAACGCCTCCGGAGCCGATGTCGTCTGGGTCGGGATCGGCGTTCCCAAGCAGGAGAAGTGGATGGCGCGGATGCGCCCCCAGCTCGACGCCCCGGTGCTGCTCGGCGTCGGCGCCGCCTTCGACTTCCACGCCGGCCTGGTCCCGCAGGCCCCCGCCTGGATCCAGTCGCGCGGCCTGGAGTGGCTGTTCCGGCTGGTCCAGGAGCCGAAGCGGCTGTGGCGGCGCTACGCCCGCTACAACCCGCGGTTCGTGCGGCAGTTCGCCACGCAGCTGCTGCGCCAGCGCCGCAGCGGACAGCCGGCGGCCCCCGTCGTCCGCTCCGGCCCCCCGCCGCGGCCGATCGCCGCCGCCCCGCGGCCGGTCACCCCGGCCGGGCGCTGAGCCACGCTCCCATCATCTAGCCTTCCCTGCGTGGATCTCGACGTCGCCGTCGTGGGCGTGGGCCGGGTCGGCCTGCCGCTCGCCCTCGCCTTCGCTGACTCCGGCCTGCGGACCCTCGGGGTCGACGCCAACGCGGAGATCGTCGCTGCGGTCGACGCCGGCCGGATGCCGTTCGCCGAGCCCGGCGCGGATGAGGTGCTGGAGCGGGTCCGGGCCGCGGGCCGGCTGGAGCTGTCGGGCGACGTCGCCCAGGCCGCGCGGGCCCGGCACATCGTGCTGACGCTCGGCACCCCGTCGTTCAGCCACATCGAGATCGACGTCAGCCAGATCCGCAGCGTCCTCGACGACCTGCTGCCGCACCTGCGCGCGGGGCACTGCCTGACGCTGCGCTCGACGATCGCCCCCGGCACGACCGAGTTCGTCGCCGGCTACCTGGAGCAGCGCCGCGGGTTCCGCGTCGGCGAGGATCTGTTCGTCGCGCACGTCCCCGAGCGGATCGCCGCGTCGCGCTTCTTCGCCGAGATCTCGACCCTGCCGTGCATCGTCGGCGGCATCGGCCCGCGCTCCGGCGAGGTCGCCGCCGAGCCGTTCCTGGCGCTCGGCGCCCCGGTCGTCCAGACCACGCCGATCCAGGCGGAGCTGGCCAAGATCTGGACCAACATCCTGCGCTACGCCGAGTTCGCCCTGCCGAACCGGCTGATGATGGAGTGCGAGCAGTACGGCGCGAACGTCTTCGACGTGATCGAGCTGATCAACCAGGACTACCCGCGCGGCGGCATGAAGCTGCCCGGGATGACCGCCGGCACCTGCCTGCGCAAGGACTTCACCTTCAGCGAGGAGCGGTCGAACGCCCCGGGGATGCTGCTGGCGGTCAGCCGCGTCCACGAGTCGGTGCCGCTGTTCCTGCTAGACGGCATCCGGCGGCGGCTGTCGGGGCAGAGCATCCGCGGGCGCAAGGTCGCGGTGCTGGGCCTGGCCTTCAAGTCGGACACCGACGACGAACGGGACTCGCTGTCGTTCAAGCTGATCCGCCTGCTGGAGCGGGACCTGGCGCTGGTCGCCGCCCACGACCCGCACAGCCCCTCCTCGACGCTGACGCTCGAGGAGGCGGTGACGGGGGCCGACGCGGTGATCCTGGCGACCAACCACTCGACCTGGCAGAACGCCGCGACGCTCGCGCGGATCGCGGACCTGGCGGCGCCCGGCGCGGTGCTCGCCGACCCCTGGAACTGCTTCGACCAGCGGGCGGTGTTCGGGGTCGCGTCGGAGCTGGTCGGTCCGGCGGCTCCGCTGGTCCGCGAAGCCGTCTGAGGGAGCGCTGCGGAGCGTCGCCGCCCGGACGGCCGCTACGGCTGCTCGCCGCGCGGCGACGCCCCGGGGTTCGGCGCGATCAGGTCGTCGGCGATCGGCGGCAGGACGGGCAGCTGCGCGCACTGCGCCCGCACCCGGTCGAGGGCCTGCAGCAGGGCCGTGCGCCGACCGTCGGCGACCGCCGGGACCGCCAGCGCCAGCGCGTGCTCGTCTCCCCCGGCGTCGGGCCCACACGCCAGGTACGGCACCCGCCGGCGTCGTATCGCCTCGCGCTGCTCGGCCGCCCCGCCGACCAGCGCCAGATCGACCCGGGTCCGCCGCAGCTCGACGTCGATCCGGTCCGCGGCGTCGACCGCGGACCACGGAATTCGCACGAGCTCGTCGCCGCGCGCCGCGAGCGGCGTGGTCCACGCCGCGATCCGCGCGTGGTCCGCGCCGCTCCCGTCGTCGAGCACCAGCACCCGCAGCGGCCCGCGGCGCGAGAACCGCTGCTGGCTGACCGCGCAGCGCCGCGCCATGTCGGGGCTGCGCGTCATCCGGCCCGGGTGCCGGGTCCGGTAGAGCGCCGCCAGCACCGGCACCGCCAGCGCGTCGCGGTCGCGGGTGGCCCGCACCACGAAGTCCCAGTCCGGCGCGGCGAGCGCGTCCGCGTCGTAGCCGATCGACGCGACGCTGGTCCGGTGCGCCAGCGCGCTCTGGTCGACGACGTTGCCCAGCAGCAGGCCCTGCCGGTCCCACGGCTCCAGTCGCATCCCCGGCTCGTCGCGACCGAGATGATCGCCGTCGAGCGCCACCGCGCCGTAGCAGAGGTCGTAGGCGGGATGGTCGTCGAACGCCCAGACGACGGCCGCCAGCCACAGCGGCCCCATCAGGTTGTCGTCGTCCAGGTAGGCGATCAGCTCGCCCCGGACGGCGGGCAGGGCGATGTTGCGGGCCCCGGCGGACCCCGCTCGCGCGTCGGTCCGCATCACCCGGATCCGCGGATCGTCGAACGACGCCAGGACGGCGGCGGCCTCGGCGTCCCCCGCGTCGTCGACGATCAGCAGCTCCCAGTTGCGGTGCCGCTGCCGCTGCACCGACGCGACCGCCTGGCGTACCAGCTCGGGGCGGTTGCGACTGGGCATGATCACCGACACCAGCG
>CAZFIQ010000010.1:0-3128 GCA_964519185.1 uncultured Patulibacter sp. | reverse complement strand
AGCGTGTCCGACGGCGGCAGCTCGGCGACCCAGCCCGACACCGTCTGGATCCGCCCGGCGAGCTCACCGGGCCCGACGCGCTCGTCGTGCTGCATCAGCCGCCGCTCGTCGAGGTCCTGCCGGAGCTCGAGCGCGCGCACCCGCTGCTCGAGCGCCGCGATCCGCCGCTCCGCCTCGGACGGCGCCCGCGCGGGTGGGGCGGCGGGGCCGCGACGACGACGGAGCAGACGCATCGCCGGACACCCTAGACCGACTAGACCGACGGCTGACGCCGCACCATCCGCGCTCGCGCACGCCCGGAGGGCGGCCGATACCCTGGGCGGCCATGCCTCGCGTTCTCGTCACCGGCGGTGCCGGCACCATCGGTGCCGCCGTCGTCCGCCGCCTGCTCGCCGATCCGCGCTTCGAGGTCCGCGTGTCGGATCAGCGCGACGCGCCCGACTGGATGCGCGAGGGCTGCGAGATCCACCGGGGCGACCTGCGCGACCGGGACGAGGCCACGCGCGCGATCGACGGCTGCAGCCACGTGATCCACCTGGCCGCGATCGTCGGCGGGATCGGCAACTTCCACAAGCTGCCGTACACCCTGACCGACGTCAACTCGTCGCTCTACAACAGCGTGATGGGCGTCGCGATCGCCGTCGGCGTCGAGCGCTTCACCTACGTCTCCAGCTCGATGGTCTTCGAGAACGCGACGAGCTTCCCGACCAAGGAGTCCGACGTCGACCGCGTCCCGACCCCGACGTCGGCCTACGGCTTCTCGAAGCTGACCGGCGAGGTCCAGATCAAGGCCGCGCACCAGGAGCACGGCCTGCCGTTCACGATCGTCCGCCCGTTCAACGCCTACGGCCCGGGCGAGATGCCCGAGGACGAGCCGGGCATCGCGCACATGGTCCCCGACGTGATCAAGAAGGTGCTGGCGCTGCCCGAGGGCGCGCCGCTGCCGATCTTCGGCCAGGGCGACCAGACCCGCACCCTGACCCACGTCCAGGACATCGCGGACGGCATCGTCACCGCGACCGGCCACGCGGCGGGCCTGAACGAGGACTTCAACATCTCGGCGGGCGACGAGCGGACGATCGCCGACGTCTGCCGCGTGATCTGGGAGCAGTGCGGTCGGACCGACGAGCTGGTCTTCGAGCACCTGCCGACCTTCCAGGTCGACGTCCAGCGCCGCTGGCCCGACGTGTCGAAGGCCAAGGCGCTGCTCGACTGGGAGTCGCAGATCCCGCTCGACCAGGGGATCGCCGACACCGTCGCCTGGCTGCGGACGGTCTGAGGGAGCCCGCCCGGACCTCCGCGCGGCTCTCCCGCTGGGAGACCGTGCCGGCGGGCACCGGCCAGCTACGCGGGCGATTCGGGCTGCGGACGACCGGCCGCGCTCGGAGACCGATCGGACGTGAGCGACGCCACGGACCCGCGCGCCGCGGGACCGCAGGATCCCTCAGCCGATGCGGAAACGCAGGCGCCTGGTCGAACTGGCGTTCCCGGCCGCGTCCACCGCTCGCAGCACCAGGACGTAGCGTCCGGCCCGCAGCGTGGTCCGGCCGAGTCGCCCGCTGAAGGCCACGCGCACGTTGCCCTTCGCACTGCGGCGGGTGATCCTCCCGCTCGCCTTCTTGGCCCCCACTCGGGTGACCGTCATCGTGACCGTCGCCCGTTCACTGAGCGTGTACCGGACCGCCGTCCCGAGCGGCAGCCGCGAGCCACGCGGCCGCTTGGCGCCCCGCGGCAGGAACCGCGGCGCGTCGACCTTCGCCCGGCTGATCACCGGCGCCTTCGTGTCGCGGGTCGCGCCACCGGCCCCAACCGTTCCCCCACCGCCGCCCAGCGCGTCGACCGCCGGATCGACGATGAACGAGCGCGCGCCGCTGTTCGTGACGTTCCCCGCGTCGTCCTGCTGCGTCGCGACCGCGGTGTAGACCCCCGGCGCCAGCGGGAAGAGCGCGCCGACGGCGAACGCACCGCTGGCCGGTTCCGGGACGGCGACCGGCTGCTGCACCACCGGGCCACCCGTACCGGGGCCGAAGTGGATCGCCACCGTGACCGCGGCCCGGTCCCCGGCCACCGTCCCCGCGACCCCGGCGAACACGGGCAGTACGCCCGTCCGGCCGCCCGCCTCCGGCTGCGTCAGCTGCACCGCCGGGGCGACCGTGTCGACCACGAAGGTCACCGGCGCCGCGGACCCGAGGTTGCCCGCCAGATCGCCCTGCGCCGCGACCACCGTGTAGGCCCCGTCCGCCAAGACGGGAGACTCGACCCGGTAGCGACCGGCCCCGTCGAGCGGCGCGCGATAGGTCGCGACCGCCGGCCCGCCCGTGCCGCTACCGCTGAGCAGCCGCACCAGCACGCTGTCGTCGTCGTCCGGCGCGGTCCCGCCGACGCCGGTGAAGACCGCCGCGCTCTGCGCCGTCCGGCCGGTCGCCGACGACGTCAGCGTCGGGGCCGGCGCGGTGCTGTCGATCCAGAGCTGGATCGGCGTCGTGGCGGTGACGTTGCCGACGTCATCGACCTGGCGCGTCAGCACGCGGTACGCGCCGTCGGCGAGCGGCGTCGTCGGGGTGACCTCGTAGGCGCCGGTCACCGGGTCGCGCGGGGCCGACAGCGTGGCGACGAGCTGCGTCTGCGTGGGGTCGCGGATCTCGACGTCGACCGTCGCCCGGTCGCCGAACGCCGTCCCGGCAACTCCGGCAAAGCGCGGTCGCGCCGTGTTGAGCAGCGTGCCCGCCGCGGGCGCGGTCAGCGACACCGCCGGGGCCACCGGGTCGGCCGTGAAGGTCCGGGCGGCGCTGACCCCCACGTGCCCGGCCCCGTCGTCCTGGGTCGCCCGGACCGTGTACTGCCCCGCCGGCATACCCGAGATCACGCGCTCGAACGCGCCGGACGCCGCGTCGCGGGTCGTGCTGTACCTGAGCGGCGTCCCGGTCACCGTGGCGCCGTGGTAGAGCTCGACGGTGACCGGGCCGTCGCCGAGCACGGTGCCGCTGGCGCCGCGCACCGTCACCGTCCCGGGAACCCGCGACGGCACCGCATCCAGCGCGACCACCGGCACCGCGTCGTCGGCGAACTCGAGGGTGATCCGACCCGCGCCGGTCGTGTCGGTGGTCGCCGAACCGCCCGGCGGCACC
>CAZFIQ010000009.1:22186-32617 GCA_964519185.1 uncultured Patulibacter sp. | reverse complement strand
GACGACAGGGCGCAGTGCTGGCCACGAGCGATCGATGCCCGAGACGTTAGACAAGCCAGCGACCCCGTACGAGCGGTGCGTTGGTCGACGTGCAGCGCATCGCCGGTCGGCGACGCTCACGCGTCCCGGCGCTTGAGGGCGATCATGCCGGCCGCGAGCAGCACCCCGATCCAGCCGATCAGCACGAGTAGCGCGGTGCCCGGGGCCATGTCGCCCGAAGACCTGACGACCGTCATCATCGCCTCTCCCGCTTCGCCCGGTAGGTACTCGGAGGCACGGCCCCACGCCCCGCCCAGCGTCTCGAGCAGTACCGGCACGACGAACAGGATCGCGACCAACAGCCCGATCGCCGTCGCGGTGTGCCGCATCAACGCGCCGAAGCCCACGCCCATCACGGCGATCACGGTCGGGAACAGCGCCGCCGCAAGCACCGCGCGGAGCACACCGGGATCGGTCAGCGACGCCGACGGCCCGCCACCGCCGTAGACGGCCTGCCCGACGAAGAACGCCACCAACAGCGACGCCACCATCGTGGCGAACGCCGCGGCAGCGACCACGATCACCTTGGCCCACAGCACCGGCAGCCGCCGGGGCACGGCGGTGAGCGTCGTGCGGATCAGGCCCGTCGAGTACTCCGACGTCACGACCAGCGCGCCCAGGACGCCGAGCACGAGCTGGGCGAGCGTCGCCCCGAACAGGCTGTTGCCGGCGGGGTCGTAGATCGCCTCGCCCTCGGCCGCGATCGGGACGCCGTTGCTGAGCAGCGACACCAACACCCCGGTGGCGATCACGGCGCAGGCGGTGAGGCCCAGCGTCATGATCGTCGAGCGGACCGAGCGCAGCTTGATCCACTCCGACCGGATGACCCGGGGAAGGGTGACGTCATGGGCCGATACGTCCCCGGCCGGCGACGACCCGGTCAGTGCAACCGCACGTGTCGTGGTGGCACTCATCGCGAGCTCTCCCGTTCGTGCGTGCGGTTGGTGGACCCGGCGGCGCCGTGGTACTCCACGGCGTCCTCGGTCAGGCCGATGAAGATGTCCTCCAACGAGGCTCGTGCGGGCGTCAGCTCCTGGAGCGGCAAGTTCGCCGACCACGCCCGGACACCGATCTCGTCCGCATCCACGCCGACGACGTCGAACAGGTCGTCGCCGCGGATCACGATCTCGGTGGCGTCGTCGGCGAGCAGATCACGCAGCCGGCTGGCGTGCGGCGACCGGACACGGACGCTGGAGGGCTCGGTCATCGCGGTGAGCTCGGAGCCCGACATGTCGGCGATCAGGCGTCCCCGCCCGACGATGATGAAGTGCTCGGCCGTGAGCGCCATCTCGCTCATCAGGTGCGACGACACGAGCACCGTGCGTCCCTCGTCGGCCAGCGACTTGAGCAGCTTGCGGATCCAGAGGATTCCCTCCGGATCGAGGCCGTTCACCGGCTCGTCGAGCATCACCGTGTGCGGATCGCCGAGCAGTGCGGACGCGATGCCGAGCCGTTGCCCCATGCCGAGCGAGAAGCCGCCGCTGCGGCGATCGGCCACGTCGCTCAAGCCCACGAGGTCGAGCACCTCGGCGACGCGGCGCTTCGAGATGCCGGTGGTAGCGGCCAGCGCCGACAGGTGGTCGCGGGCCGAGCGCGCCGGGTGGATGCCCTTCGCGTCGAGCAGCGCTCCGATCTGGCGGAGCGGCGCTCGATGCCCCTCGAACGGTCGACCGTTCACCAGCGCCCGCCCCTCGCTGGGCCGGTCGAGCCCGAGGATCACGCGCATCGTCGTCGACTTTCCCGCGCCGTTGGGCCCGAGGAAGCCGGTGACCACGCCGGGTCGGACGGTGAAGCTCAGGTCATCGACGGCGACGTGCGAGCCGTAGCGCTTCGTGAGGTGGGTGACTTCGATCATCTCGTCGGTGCTTCCTTGCAGGGGATGACGGTGCATGTCCGATCATCCGCAGCGCACCTGCGTCTGTCGTCGTCTCTGCGCAGGCAATCGCGCTACTGCGTCCGCAGTAGCGGCGAGGCATCCGCCGGCGCCTCGGCCCCGTGCAGCCGCGTCACCCCGCCGTCGATCACCAGGTCGGTGCCGTGGGCGAAGGCGGCCTCGTCGGAGGCGAGGAAGGCGATCGCCGCCGCGATCTCCGCCGGACTGCTCAGTCGACCGACGGGGACCCCGGCGACGACGTCCCGCATCGCGGCCTCGTGATGCTCCGCGGGGATCCCGAGCTTGGTGAACAGCGGGGTGTCGGTCGGGCCGGGGCTGACGACGTTGACGCGGATGCCCCGCTCCATCAGGTCCGCCGACAAGGACCGTGCCATCACCGACACGGCGGCCTTGCTCGCGCCGTAGACGCTGCCGCCCGCGAACCCGCCGTGCGCCGCGTTGGAGGCGGTGAAGACCACCGAGGCGCCCGGTCGCAGGTGCGGGAGCAGCGCCTGGAGGGCGAAGAACGGTGCCTTGACGTTGACGTCGAACACGCGGTCGAACGCCGCTTCGTCCCAGGCGTCCACCGGGCGCCAGTCCGAGACCCCCGCGTTGAGCACGGCGACGTCGATGCCTCCGAGGATGGCGGCGGCTCGGTCGATCGTCCGGCGCTGCGCGTCGAGGTCGAGGGCGTCGACGGTCAGCACGCGAGCGGCCTCCCCCAGCTCCGTCTGCACGCGGGCGACGCCGTCGGGCTGGCGGCCGGTCGTCACGACCCGGGCGCCCTCGGCGATCAGGCGCTCGACGGTGGCGCGGCCGATGCCGGAGGTCCCGCCGGTGACGAAGGCGGTCTTGTCGGTGAAGCGGGCCATGGTGCTCCTCGGGGTCGTTGCCTGATCCAGGTAGCGAGTTAAGCCACTCGCCTCTTGACCGTAGCACGACCGCCCCTTGAGGCAAGTCGACCGACTCACCATGTCGCTATCGTGCGAGCCGTGGCGACGACCAGCGAGTACCACGACCGGGTCCAGCGCGAGAAGCGGGAGGCGATCCTGCGCGCGGCCACCGGCCTGTTCCTCGAGCTCGGCTACGACGGCACCTCGCTGGCCAGGGTCGCCGCGACGGCCGGGGTCTCGACGGCGACGCTGTTCAAGCGGTTCCCCACCAAGGCCGCGCTCTTCGACGCGATCGTCACCGAGCACTGGGCCGTCGGCGAGCAGCCCGACGAGCCCCCGCGGACGGGCGACCCCCGAGCCGGGCTGCGGGCCTACGGACGCCGCTACGTCGAGCTGATGACCCGGCCGGAGATGGTCGCGCTGTTCCGGATCGTGATCGCCGAGGTGCCCCGCTTCCCCGAGCTCGGTCGGCGGCACTTCTCGCTCGGCAAGCTGCCGTTCTGGGATGCCGTGCGGACCTACATCGAGGCCGAGGCGGCGGCGGGCACGCTGCACGTCGAGGACTCCGAGGTCGCCACGACCCACTTCCTGGGGATGATCGCGACGTTCTGCTTCTGGCCCCGGATGCTGCTCGTGGACTACGACCCCGGGGAGGACGCGACCCGCCACGAGGTCGCCGAGGCCGTCGAGACCTTCATGGCGCGGTACCGATCCCGGTGACGCGCCGACGCGCTGGGCCGCCCGGACGCCCGGCCCGTCACGCCGAGGCCGCGACCACCTCGTCCAGCGTCCGGTGGCGCCGGACCGCGTCGGCGAAGCTCGGGACCGCCGCCGGGCCACCGTCGATCTCGGCCCGGATGTCGACGTAGGCGTTGGCCACCGCCGCCGCCGGACCCGGCGCGGCGGGAGCCCGGTCGTACGTGGCCGGGACCTCGAGTGGCTCGAGGGTGCCGCCGTTGGCCGCGCGCGCCACCCGCACCTGCCCGAACTGCAGGTGCCCGGTGTCCCCCGTCACCACGATCTCCCCCTCGCTGCCGACGATCTCCCAGCGGAAGTTCCGGTCGGCCGAGGTGCCACCCCGGTAGCGGACGTCGAGCACCGCGCCGTTCGGCAACCGACCGATGACGGCGAGCTCGTCCGGAGCGGTCATCGGCAGCCACGCGCCGCTGACGGCATGCCGCACCGTCGTGCGCCGGGTGTCGACGATCGCCCCCGTGATCTCCGGTTCGCCCAGGCACCACGCCAGCGCGTCGATCGCGTGGCCGAACGGGATCGTCAGTAGCGTGCCGCCGTTCGCGGCGTCCAGCAGGTACTCGACGTGCGCGTCGATCGTCGGTCCCCAGCGCATGCCGGTCCCGCACAGCGTCGTCGACAGCAGCTCGCCGACCGCACCGCCGGCCACCAGGTCGCGCACGAACCGCACCGCCGGCACCGACCGCGCCTGCAGACCCGCCCAGGCGCGCACGCCCCGCGCCCGCGCGGCGGCGGCCATCCGCTCGGCCTCGGCCGTGTCGCGGCCCAGCGGCCACTCGCAGAGCACCATCTTGCCGGCCTCCGTGGCGGCCGCCACCAGCCGCTCGTGCTCCGGCACCCGGACGGTCACCACGACCAGGTCGACGTCGTCGCGGGCGGCCAGCTGCTCGGCGCTCGCGCAGGCCTGCGCGACCCCGTGCACCTCCGCCGACCGCTCGGCCGAGGCCAGCGACCCGGCGGTCAGCGCGCGCACCTCGTACCCCGGGATCGCACGCAGCGCGGGCAGATGCGCCGTCGCGGCCCAGCCACGCGTGGCGCTGAGTCCGACGATCCCGACGCCGATGGTCATGCGGCCGGTACCGCCGGAACCGCAACGCCCAGCCGCTCGTAGTGCTCGGCCGGAACCACGACGTAGAGCGCCCGCGCAACCGCGACGGCGTGCTCGCCGTCGAGCACCCGCCCGACGACCTGGTGCTTGCGACCGTCGACCGCGACCAGCCAGCCCTCGACCGTCAGCGGCTGCTCGACCAGGACCGGACGCAGGAAGCTGACGTCGAGCTGCGCCGTCACGGCGCGCTGACCGGCGGCCCGCAGCACGGCGCCCGTCACGTCGTCGAGCAGCGTCGCGACGATCCCGCCGTGCGCCACGCCCGCGGCACCCTCGAACCGCGCGTCCAGCACCGTCGTGCCGCGGACCAGGTCGCGCTCGCGCCGGTACGCCAGTCGCAGCCCGGACGGGTTCTCGGTGCCCGTGCCGAAGCTGCCCGGCTGGGCCGGCGGCAGCGGCCCGTCCGGGATCGTCCCGGGCAGCGGAATCGAAGGCGGCAGCGTCGTCACGAGACGGGCGGCTAGAGCCCCATCTCCTTGGCGATGATCGACCGCTGGATCTCCTGGGCCCCGCCGCCGACCATGCCGTGCTTGGCCTCGCGGAAGTAGCGCTCCATGTCGTACTCCGGAAGCTGCGCGTAGCCGCCCAGCGCCTGCATGCCGTTGAACGCGACCTTGAAGGCGACGTCGGCGGCGTACGACTTGGCGATCGAGACCTCCTTGACCGCCCGCTCGCCGCGGGCCATCTTCGACGCCGCCGCGTAGACCAGCAGGCGCGCCGCGGTGACCTCGGCCTCGTTCTCCGCCATCCGGTGCTTGAGCACCTGGAACGACGACAGCGAGCGACCGAACTGCGTGCGCTCCTTCGTGTACTTGATCGTGTCGTCGAGGGCGGTCCGGGCGTTGCCGACGTACGACGCGGCCAGGCTCAGCCGCTCCCACTCGAGGTGCTGTCCGATGTACTCCCAGCCGCGGCCGACCTCGCCGATCAGGTTCTCCTCGGGGACCTTCGCGTCGGTCAGGAAGAACTCGGTCGTCCCCAGGCTGCGCCGCACGATCGTCGGCATCTTCTGGATCTCCAGGCCGTCGATCGTGTTCGGGACCAGGATCAGGCTGAGGCCCTTGTACCGGTCCTCGCCGGTCCGCACCATGACGCAGATCGTGGTGTTCGGCAGGTGGGCGCCGGAGCACCAGACCTTGTTGCCGTTGAGGACCCACTGGCCGTCGCGCAGCTCCGCCTGGGTCATCGCCCCCGCGGCGTCGGACCCGGACTGCGGCTCGCTGATCGCGATCGAGAACTTCCGCTCACCGGCCATGAACGACGGCAGGTACTCCTGCTTCTGCGCCTCGGATCCGTTGTGCGAGATGTTCGTCGCCGTGAACATCGAGGTCATGATGCAGGCGGCCGTGTCGAGACTGAACTTCGCGATCGACTCGCAGAAGATCGCGAACATGATCGGATCGGCCGCGATCCCGCCCTGCGCCTCGGGGAGGATCAGGCCGAGCCAGCCCTCCCGGGCCATCTTCTGGAAGACCTCTTCGGGGAACTCGCGCTGCTCGTCGTGCGCCCGCGTGTACTCCCGCCCGACCTCGTTCTCCATGAAGTCCTGGAGCGTCTGGTACCACAGCTGCTGCTCGTCGGTGAAGGTGAAGTCCATGCCCGTGATCTCCCGTTTGCGACCGAACCGACGCTAGACGGCCCGTGGCCGCGGCGCTTCCGCGGCCCTCGTCAGTGTACGAAACAAATACTTGTTTTAGCCCGGCGGCGACCGCCGACCGGGCAACCCCGCCGGACTAGCGCGCCATCTCGCCGCCCTCGGGCCAGTGGTCGACCGCCGCCAGCGCCTCGATCGCCAGGCCGTGCCCGAGACCGTCGAGCATCAGCTTCTTGAGGCCCTGGACGAGCGCCAGCCGGGTCGCCCGGCGGGTCATGAACGGCTGCGCGATGATCATCGCCGCCAGCTCGCGCGCCCGCGCCAGCGCCTGCCCCTCCGGCACGACCTCGCTGACCGCGCCGTACTCCTGCGCCGTGCGCGCGTCCAGGGTCTGCCCGGTCAGCAGGAAGTAGCGCCCGCGGTTGGCGCCCAGCACGTGCGGCCAGACGATGTGCGCGCCGTCGCCCGGCACGATCCCGGAGGGAAAGTGCGGCAGGTCCTGGAAGGCCGCGTTCTCGGCCGCCACGACGATGTCGGACAGCACCGGGATCTCCGGGTGGAAGAGCGCCGGGCCGTTGACGGCCGCGATCACCGGCACCTCGATGTCGAGCAGGTTCATCAGCAGCTTGCGCCCCTCGAAGACCGTGTTGTCCCACTCGTGGGCGTTGGCCAGGGCGAAGCTCGCGGGATCGATCGCGGCGCAGTACGCCGCACCGGTCCCGGTCAGGATCACCGCGTGGTTGTCGCGATCGGCCGCGACGTCGGCGAAGCAGTACGTCAGCTCCTCGTGGGCCTTCCCCGTCCACACCAGGCTGTCGCCGGCGGTGTGGAAGGTGACGGTGAGGACGCCGTTCTCCCGCTCCAGGCGGATGTTCTCGTAGGCGTCCCGGTAGTCCTCGAACGTCGGGGTCACTCGCGGCATGGCTCTCTCCTCGTGGCGGGGCCGCCACCGTCGACGGCGGCGGAGGTGGACGTGGGTCGTCGGTGGCCGGTGCGCCCGGATCCGCGCGCACCGAGCCTCGGGCCTTCAGCCCGCGTAGCGGCTCCTCGGACGGGCCAGGCCGAGCGTCTCGCGCAGGGTCCCGCCCGGGTACTCCGCGCGGATCAGGTTGCGCTCGCGCAGGCGCGGCACGACCAGGTCGACGAAGTCGGTCATGCCCTCCGGTACGTGCGAGACCTGGATGATGAACCCGTCGCAGGCGCCGTCCTGGAACCAGTCCTCGAACTGGTCGGCGGCGGCCTCGGCCGACGCCGGATAGATGTTGGTGCCGTTGAAGCCGCTGACCAGCTGCCGCATCGTCAGGCCCTCGTCGCGCGCCTTGTTGAGCATGAACTCCTGGTGCGCGCGCGGCATGCCGCTGCCGACCTCCGGCAGCTCGATCTCCGGCACCAGCTCGTCGAGCGGGTAGTCCGACAGGTCGATCCCGAAGTAGTGCTCGGCGAAGGTCCGCGAGACGTCCGGGTCGAGCAGCGCCTGCATCTGGTCGTACTTCGCCTGCGCCTCCGCCTCGGTCGCGCCGACGACGGGGTTCAGCGAGACCAGCACCTTGACCTCGTCCGGATCACGCCCGGCGTCCGACGCGGCCGACTTGACCTTGTCGTAGAACTCGCGCGCCCGCTCCTTGCTGCTGGCGATCGTGAACAGCAGCTCGCCGTTGCGCCCCGCGAAGGCGATCCCGTCCTTCGACGCCCCGGCCTGGCAGATCACCGGGTGCCCCTGCGGCGGACGCTCCATGTTGAGCGGCCCCGCCACCTTGAAGTGCTCCCCCTCGTGCCCGAGCTTGTGGAACTTCTCCGGGTCGAAGAACTGCCCCGACTGCTTGTCGCGCACGACCGCGTCGTCGTCGAAGGTGTCCCAGAGCCCCCGCACCACGTCGAGGAACTCCTGGGCGCGGGCGTAGCGCTCCGGTCGGGCCGGGATCGTGTCTAGGCCGTAGTTCTGGGCCTGGTCGTCGGTGTACGAGGTGACGACGTTCCACCCGGCACGCCCCCCCGACATGTGGTCGAGGCTGCCGATCTGGCGGGCGATGTTGAACGGCTCGCTGAAGGTCGTCGACGCGGTCGCGACCACGCCGATGTCGGTGGTCGCGGCGAGCAGGCCGGCGGTCAGCGTCAGCGTCTCCAGACGGGCCGCGCGGGCGGTCCGCGCCAGGTACTCGGTCGGCAGCGGCCAGGCGTCGAGTCGATCGCCGAGGAAGACCACGTCGAACTTGCCGCGCTCCGCCTCGACCGCCATCCGGCGGTAGTTCTCGAAGCTCAACAGGTCGTGGCCGGTGCTGTCGGGCAGCCGCCAGGCGCCGTGGTGGTGCCCACCCGGCCACAGGAAGGCCGCCCAGATCGCCTGCTCGCTCCGCTTCGGCATCCGCCACTCTCTCTCACGCACCGCAGGGCGGCTCGCCGGCTCACCCTGAAAAACAATCAGTTGTTTTTTTGAGTCTACAGATCGCCGGGAGCGGGTTCAAGCCGACCGACGCCGGACGCCACGGTCCGATCCCCGCGCAACCCGTGCGGCTGATCATGGGCGGCTGCTCCGAGGCGGCGATCCGCCGGGCGGCCGAGATCGGCGACGGCTGGATCGGCCACGACCTCACTCGACGACCGCGGGCGCGCGGGCCGGCAGCCGTCCCCGGCCGACGATCACCGTCGCCGCCGCCGTGCTGACCGCCAGCGCCAGCACCGTCCAGCCGAGCGCGTAGGAGCCGACGTCGCTGAGCACGCCGAAGACGAACGGCCCGGCCACGCCGCCCGCGAAGAACCCGGTCTGGATCACGCCGCTCGCCGCCGCCGCGTCACCCGCGTAGCGCGTGATGATCCCGAACGAGAACAGGCTGACCCAGACCCACCCGGGACCGAGCACCAGGAACGCGCCAAAGGTGAAGGCCGCCGGCTGCTGCGTCGCCATCAGCCCGAATCCGACGACCGTCACCACCATCAGCCCGAACACGCTGATCAGCGGGTCGAGCGGCGAGCGATCGGCGCGCCAGCCCATCACCAGGCGGGCCACGATCGACGTCGCCGCGGCGACCGCCATCACCACCGCGGCGAGCCGTCCCGAGATCCCCGCGCTCGGCGCGGCCACCACGAGGAACGCCGGCATCACGCCGATCGTGGCGTTCCCCGCCGTCACCCCGACCATCATCCGCGCCAGCGGACGCAGCGACGGTGAGCGCCGGGCCGGCGGCCGCCCGCCGGCCGACCCCGGGACGCCCGCCGGGGTCGGGCCGCCCGCGGCCGCCGACGACCGGTCGCGCACCGCCAGCGCGGCGCTCGCCGCCATCAGCGCCGCGACGCCGTAGAGCACCCGCCAGTCGAGCCAGTGCCCCAGCAGCGGGACGATCGTCCCGGCCGCGACCAGGCTCAGGGGTGGACTGGAGGTCGCGATCGCGAAGGCGAACGCTCGGCGGCGCGGATCGACCGCCCGCATGATCAGGACGTTGACGGCCGGGGTCGCCAGCGCGACGGCGACGCCGCCGCCGAGCAGGAGGAGGCCGAAGCTCAGCGCGGAGTGCGCCAGCAGCGCGACCGCGGCGCCGACCGCGGCCGACAGCAACCCGGCGACGCGCAGCGTCCGCGTCACCCCGAGTCGCGAGCCCAGCCGCGCGGCCGGCAGCGCCACCAGGGCGGCCAGGCCCCAGTAGGCGGCGAAGGTGATCCCGACCGCGGCGTCCGAGACCGGGAAGCTGTGCCGGACGTCACCGACCACCGCCCCGCCGAGGAAGCTCGGCAGCGCGCAGCAGGCGACGACGGCCACGCCCCGACCGACCCCGCCGCCCCGGAGGGCGGCGGGTGGCCCGGCGACGCCCGCGCTGCGGTCGTCAGCCACGCAGCGGACGGAAGAACGCCCGCAGCTCGCGCGTGGTGATCTCGGGCTGCTCCGAGGGGGGATAGTGGCCGCCGCGCTCGAGCACTTCCCAGCGCTGCAGGTTGGTGTACTGGGCGGCCACCTTGCGCGGGATCAGCAGCAGCTCGTGGGGGAAGATCCCGAAGCCGGTCGGCACCGTGATCGTCGGCACGCCGGGCGTCCGCGGCGCGGGCGGGCCGCCTCCGCGGTAGTGCTCGTTGTAGATCCGGAACGCCGTGCCGATCGTCTTGGTGAGCCAGTAGATCGTCGCCTTGGTGCAGAGGAAGTCGCGGTCGAAGACCTCGAACACGTCGCCGTCGTGGTCGCTCC
>CAZFIQ010000009.1:12604-22176 GCA_964519185.1 uncultured Patulibacter sp. | reverse complement strand
GCCACTCGACGGTCCAGCGGATCGAGCCGCAGACGCTGGCCTACGGCCTGGTCGCCGTCGTGGTCGCTCCAGTCGCGCCGGCGTCCCCACAGCCAGGCCGCGGTGCCGAGCGGCGAGTCGACCAGGCCGTAGGCCAGCGTCTGCGGCTCGATCCGCTGGACCGTCGAGTGGCTGAGGATCGTCGGTCGCGCCTCCAGGCAGCGCTCCCACATCCACCGCTCGTCGGGCTCGAAGTCCTGCTCCGTGATGTCCCAGAGCTTGACCCCGGGGATGTTCGGCAACGTCAGCCAGACGCCGATCACGTTCTCCGGGTACCCGTGGCCGAGCTCACCGGTGATCGTCGACCCCCAGTCGCCCCCGCCGGCCGCGAACCGCTCGTAGCCGAGCACGTCGCGCATCAGCACCGCGTAGTAGTCGGCGATCTTGCGAGCGCCGAACCCCGTCTCGGCCAGCGGCGTCGAGAAGCCGAAGCCGGGCGTCGACGGCACCACGACGGTGAAGGAGTCCGCCGGATCCCCGCCGTACGCGGCGGGATCGGTCAGCGGGCCGATCACCGGGCGCCAGTCGAGGAACGTCCACGGCCAGCCGTGCGAGAGGATCAGCGGGGTCGGGTTCGGCCCCTTCCCCTCGACGTGCACGTAGTGGATCGGGGTGCCGTCGATCTCGACGCGGAACATCGGCAGCTCGTTGATCGAGCGCTCCTGCGCCCGCCAGTCGAACTCGTCGGTCCAGTAGCCGACCAGGTCCCGCAGCCAGCCGCGCTCGACGCCGAACGCCCAATCCTCGTTGCCGACGTCGTCCGCCCATCGCGCGGTACGCAGGCGCGTGAACATGTCCTCCAGCTCGTCGTCGCCGAAGGCGACGCGGAACGGCTCCGGGGTACCGTGCGGCAGGCTCATCGCCCCTCCATCCTCTCGCAGCTCACCGCTCACCCGCGCAGCAGGATCGCACCGAGCGCGTCGTACAGCTGACGCGTGCTGTAGGAGTGCAGCGGGCCGGCCCGGGCGTCGCGGTACAGCCGCTCGAGCACGTGCCCGCGGCGGAACGCCTGTCCGCCGACGAGCCGGGTCGCGATGTCGGTCGCGGAGATCGCCGCCTCGGTGGTCGCGACCTTGGTGACGTCGAGGAACGCCTTGCGCGCCGCCAGGTCGTGCTTCGGCTCGCGGTCCTCGATCACCATCTGCGCGGTCGTCTCGATCGCGCGGGCCGCGGTCTCGACGATCGCCTTCGCACGCCCGAGCTCATACTGGACCGAGCCGACGTCCTTCAGCGCCGTGTCGGCGGAGGCCGCCGTCGCACCGGTGTGCTTCTTGCGGAGGATCGCGGCCGCCTCCTCCATCGCGCGCTCGGCGACGCCCAGGTAGACGCCGCCGAACATCACCGAGGCCCACTCGGCCTCGCCGATCAGGCCGAGGCGGAAGTTCCCGGCGTAGGCGTCCGCCGGCACGTAGGTCTCCTCGAAGACCATCGTGTGGCTGCCCGACCCGCGCATCCCGAGGGTGTCCCAGGTCTGGTCGATCCGCACCCCGGCGCTGTCGCTGGGGAAGATGAACGTCGCCTCGGCGGCCAGCCGATCGGCGTGGTTCTCGGGGACCCGGCCGTCGGCGTCGGTGATCGTGGCGTTGGTCGACACCAGGTCCGATCCCTCGCAGAGGGTGGCCCAGTTCTTCTTGCCGCTGAGCTTCCAGCCGCCGTCGCCGGTCGGCACGGCCACGGTGTCGGCCAGGCCGGAGAGGCCCGCGCGGGCCTCGCTGAACGGCCCGCAGAGCAGCAGCCGGTCGCGGACGATGCTCCGCATCAGCCGCTCGCGCGCGTCGTCGTCGAGCGCCGGCGTGCCGCGGAAGATGCCGACCATCGACTGGTGCATGTTGAAGGCCAGGGCGACCGAGGAGTCGCCCTTGGCCAGCTCGCAACCGACGCGGGAGGCGGTCCAGAGGTCGCCTCCCTGGCCGCCGAACCGCTTGGGGACGGCGAGGTCCGCGAACCCCGCGTCCTTGTACATCGCGACCGCTTCGAGCGGGAACTGCCCAGCGCGGTCCGCCTCCTCACTGAGGGGCTTCAACCGCTCCGCGAGCTCGCGGGCTCGCGCGATCGCCTCGTCCTGCTCGGTCGCGGTCATCTCGACCGCGTTCTTCCCGAGGCTTCCCGTGGTGGTTCCCATGCGTTGCTCCTTCGTGCTTAGCGGACCGTCTGCAACGGGTCCGCGATCGGCTTCATGCCGGAGTCGTCGAGCTTGCCGTCAGCGGCGAACTCGAGGACCCGGTACTCGGACGGCGACAGGCGTGCGAACGTCCCGTCGGTCCCCAGGTCGGCCGGGCTCCACGTCGCGAGGCCGTGGAGATCGACGTTCCGCGTCTCCTTGAGCGCGGCGGTCATGCTCTCCGCGGTGACGTCGCCGTCGACCTTCTTCGCCGCCTCGGCCGCCGCGTAGACGGCCAGCCAGGCGTTGAGGCCCGCCGCGCGCCGCAGCACCAGGTCGTCGTCGATCCCCGCCGCGTCGAGCTCCTCGTGGAAGCGCTTGATGCCGGGGTTGTCGTCGTCGTGCAGCGACGGGAACGGGCTCAGCGCCCAGATGCCCTCGGCGGCCTTGCCCATCGCGCGGCCCTCGGACTCGCCGTAGGAGAAGACGGTGCCGGCGATCTGGACGTCGATGCCCAGCGCGTCGACGGCCTTGAACAGCGCCTGCCCGGCCTGCGGCCCGAGCGCGACGAAGGCGGAGTCAGCCCCGCGGTCCTTGATCTGCTGCGCGTACGGGGAGAAGTCGGTCACGCCCTGCGCCGGGACCTTGATCACCCCGACCGACTCCATCCCGATGTTCTTGGCCACCTGCTCGACGACCTTGGCCTGCTGCAGGCCCGAGGCGAGGTCGATCATGACGATCGCCATCTTCTTGCGACCGCCCTCCTTGAACGCGTACGGGGTCGCGGTGAACGAGCCGTAGTTGCCGGAGTTCAGCGGGTACGAGACGGGGCTCTCGCCGTCGGCGTCACCGGTCGTCTGCAGGTTGCCGATCAGCGGCACGCCCGCCTTCTCGAGGACCGGCGTGCTCTGCGGCGAGAAGATGTCGACGCGGCCGACGACGGCCGCGACGCCGTCGCTGACGGCTCCGCGCGAGCACTTGACGGCCTCGTTGGCCTCGCCGCGGGTGTTGCAGAACGACAGCTCGATCGTCCGGCCGTTGACGCCGCCGGCGTCGTTGATCGACTTGACGGCGGCCTTCGCGCCGGCCTCGACGTCGGGGTAGTTGGTCAGACCCGAGCCGACCGCGGCGATCGCGCGCAGCTGGATCGTGCCCTGGTCGCCGCCGTCCGCGGACGACGCCGCGGTCGACGCCGATCCGCCGTCGTCGTCGCTTCCGCATCCGGCGAGCGCCCCGCCGGCCACCACTACCGCGGCCGCCATGCCCCAGAGCATCCCGCGTCGTCGCGTGTTGGTCGTCATCTCTCTCCTCCGTGCGTTCCGACCGCGGTCGAAACAATCATTTGTTTTCAGGTTGTAGCAGTCCCCGCTCCGCGGCGCAAGCGCGGCGAGGCGGAGGTCAGTCTGCGGGCGCCGGTGGAGCCGGTGCCCGCTCGCGGAAGGCCCGTGCGCGCTCGATCGCCGCGGGCGGCTGCGCGAGGGTCGCGTCGGCGGGCAGGTCGATCACGCCACCGCCTCCGACGAGCCGCGGGCGCCGCGCTCCTCCGCGCGCGCCGTCAGGTACGACGCCTCGATCTCCTTGACCCGCCCGGCCACCTCGGCCTTGGGTCCGTCGAGCACGATCCTGCCGCGCTCCAGCACGTAGACGTGGTCGGCGATCCGCATCGCCTGGTCGACGTGCTGCTCGACCAGCAGCACGCCGACGCCGGCGTCGGCAGCGTCCCGGACCGCCCGCAGCAGCCGGGCGACGACGAGCGGCGCCAGGCCGAGCGAGAGCTCGTCGATCAGCAGCAGACGCGGCCCACGCGCCAGCGCCCGGCCGAGCGTCAGCATCTGCTGCTCGCCGCCCGACAGCAGCCCGGCGCGGCGCTTCATCAGCGGCTCCAGCTCGGGGAACAGCGCGACGACGGCGGCGACGTCGCAGCGTCCGACGCGCAGGTTCTCCTCGACGGTCATCTCCATGAAGACCGAGCGCTCCTCGGTGACGAAGCCCATCCCCTCCTGCGCCCGTCGGTGCACGGCCCGGCGTCCGGCGACCCCGTCGAAGGCGACCTCGCCCTCGATCGGCGTCAGCTCCCCGGCCAGCGTCAGCAGCGTCGTCGTCTTGCCGGCGCCGTTCGGGCCGAGCAGGACGACGACCTGACCGGGCTCGACCGCCAGCGAGAGGTCGCGGACGATCGGCTGGCCGGCGTAGCCCGCCGCCAGGTTGCGGGCGGACACGAGCTGGCTCATCGGGTCTCCTCCGTGCTGGTCGCGGCGACCGGCAGCGGTCCGCCGTCCGGCTCGTCCGCCTCGGACTCACGGCCGAGGTAGGCCGCGATCACCTCCGGGTCGCGCTGGATCTGCTCGGGCGTACCGGTGGCGATCTGCTGGCCGAAGTTGAGCACCACGATCTCGTCGCAGAGGCCCATCACGAACGGCATGTCGTGTTCCACCAGCAGGACCCCCAGGCCCCACTCGCGCGCCAGGCGACGCACGACGGTGGCCAGCTCCTGCGTCTCCACGGAGCTGAGGCCGGCGGCCGGCTCGTCGAGCAGCAGCACCGACGGCTGGGTCGCGATCGCGCGGGCGATCGCGACCAGCCGTCGACGACCGTACGGCAGATCGCTGACCCGCTCGTCCAGGTACTCCTCGAGCTCGAGCTCGTGGACCGCGGCGATCGCCGAGGGCGTCAGCGGGCTGGCCTTCGGCCGCACCAGGTCGGTGATGTACGTGGACGTCGCGTTGTCATCCGAGGCCACGCCGAGGTTCTCGCGCACGGTGCTGCTCTCGAACAGCTCGAGCGACTGGAACGAGCGGCTGAGCCCCGCGCGCGTCCGGCGGTGCACCGGCCATCCGGTCACGTCCGCGCCGTCGAGCGCGACCGCGCCCTCGGTCGGTCGGACGAAGCCCGTGATCGTGTCGATCAGCGTGGTCTTGCCGGCGCCGTTGGGGCCGATCACGCCGACGATCTTGCCGGGCTCGACCGTCAGCGAGACGCCGGCCACCGCCGTCACGCCGCCGAACCGCACGACCGCGTCGCGGATCTCCAGCTCGGCCGGCCGCACGCGCTCCAGCTCGGGGGCCGGCAACGGCGGCTTCGGCTTGGCCGCGCGGTGTCGCCGCAGCCGCCTGCGGACCGCCTGGATCTGGTGGACCTGCGCGCTGACCAGGCCGTCCGGATGGGTCAGCGCGAAGAGCACGACGATCAGGCCACCGATCGTCGTCAGCCAGGCCAGCTCGGCCCCGTGCCAGACGCTGTCCAGCACCCAGCCGCCGAAGCCGCCGTTGACGAGCGTGCCGCCCGTCGGCGCGCCGATCACGAAGCCGACGCCGCCGATGAAGGCGTAGCCGGCGGCCAGGATCGACTGCAGCGGATCGAAGTCGCTGTAGAGGATCGTCGGATTGCGGAACGCCAGCAGGATGCCGCCGACGCCGGCGATCGCCGCCGCGATCGCGAAGGCGTAGAGCTTGACGCCGAGGATGCTGACGCCGAGCGCCGATGCCGCGCGCTCGTTGGTCCGCACCGCGATCAGCCGGCGACCGGTGCTGCCGCGCCGGACGTTGGCGACCATCAGCGCGCAGAGCACGAACAGCGCCAGGATCAGCAGCGCCCAGCGCCGCGGGTAGAAGATCGTGTCGAGGTCGATGCCGAACAGCGACTGGGCCCCGACCGGGGTGCCGTCGACCCCGCCGGTCAGCGCGCCGTTGGAGAAGATCAGCGCGCCGATCGCCACGCCGAGTCCGAGCGTCACGACGGCCAGGTCGATGCCGCGGGTCCGCAGCGCCGGCAGCGCGAAGACCAGGCCGACCAGCGTCGTCACGGCGATCGCGATCACGAACGCCAGCGGGAACGCCAGGCCGGAGTCGACGACCAGGCGACCGGCGACCAGCGCGGCGACGCCGCCCAGCGCGAACTGGGCGAGCGAGAGCTGCCCGGTGTAGCCCAGCAGCACGACGACCGACAGCAGGACGATGCCCCAGCTGAACGTCACGCCGAGCGAGATCACCAGGTCCTCGCCGAGGACCGAGCTGAAGAGCACCGCGAGCACCGCCGTGCCGGCGATCGCCCACGGCCAGGAGATCCGTCCGGTGCCGATCGCCGGCAGCCGCTCGGCGCCCTTGCTGCGGCTCGGCAGCCCCTGGCCCCGGATCACCAGCACCGCGAGGATCACCAGGAACGGCACGGCCTGCATCGCGCCGGGCACGCCGTCGACGTAGCGGGCGACCAGCGACTGCGTGACGCCGATCATCATCGCGCCGGCCAGCGTCCACCAGAACGACGACATCCGGCCGACCAGGGCGGCCGCGAGCACCGGGATCACCAGCAGCGGCATCGCGTCGACGTTGACCCCGACCAGCGGCGAGATCAGCACGCCGGCGACGGCCGCCAGGCCCCAGCCGACGCCCCAGGTCAGCCCGCCGAGCTGGTTGGGGGACCAACCGAGGGTCGACGTCGCCCGCGGGTTCTCCGCGTTGGCGCGGATCGCCAGGCCGAGCGGCGTGTAGCGGGAGACCGCCCAGAGCGCCGCGGTCAGCGCCACGGCGATCACCAGCAGCAGCAGCTTGTCGAGCCCGACGTTGACCCCGCCGACGGTCAGCAGCGTCGTCGGCAGCGCCGAGTCGATCGTCTTGGGGAAGGGGCCCCAGATCAGCAGGGCCAGGCCCTGGAGCAGCATGAAGAGCCCGAGCGTGGAGATCACCCGCGCCAGCGTCGACGCCTGGCCCAGCGGCCGCATGACCAGCTGGTAGACGAGCACGCCGAGCGCCGAGACGACGCCGACGGTGACCACGAACGCCGGGACGAACGACCAGCCGTTCTGGGCGTTGAGCTGCCAGAAGATGAACGCGGCCACCATCGCCACGCTGCCGTGGGCGAAGTTGACGACGCCCGAGCCGCGGTAGATCAGCAGCGCACCCTGGGCGAGCAGCGTGTAGGCGGTGCCGATGCCCAGGCCGAGGATCGCGAACTGGATCACGGTCGCCATCAGCGGAGGCCCTCCACCGCGAAGCTCCGCCCGACCGCCGCGCGCCCTGCTCCCTCGATACGCGTCTCGACTCGCGACTCCACGCTGCTCCCCACTCCGATCGGTTGCCTCACGAGCTCTCCCCCCAACGCTCGGACCTCGTCCGAACAAGCATTTGTTTTCGGATAGATATCACATCGCCAGGTGTGACGCAATGCACAGTCCCAACCGGGACGGACGCGGCGCTACGGTGCCGCCGCGAGGAACTCGTCGAGCACGGCGAGCAGCCGCTCCGGCTGCTCCTCCGGAATCCAGTGGGCGCAGTCGGGGACGGTCGCGTGACGGACGTCGGTGGCGATCTCCGCGGCCATCTCGCGCAGCGCGGGACCGCTGGCGCTGGCCGCCCCGCCGACCACCAGCACCGGCATCGGCAGGCGGCCGCGGGCGAGCAGCTCGCGGTGCGCCACGACGTCCTCGGGGATCGCGCGGTACGTCTCGAACGCCGCCCGCATCGCCCCCGGCTGCCGGTACGAGCGGACGTAGACGTCGACGTCGACGGGCGTGATCGCGTGCGGCAGGTACGCCCGGTGGTCGTAGAACTGCTCCAGGTACGCCCGCTCGCGACCGGCGACCAGCATCTCCGGGATGTCCCGGGTTCCGTGGAAGGCGACGTGCCACAGTCGCGGGCTGGTGACGAGCCGGTCCCAGACCGCCGTGCCCGGCACGGGCGCGTCGATCAGCACCAGGCGGGAGACGGCATCCGGGTGGTGGGCCGCCAGCGCGAACGAGACGAACGCGCCCATGTCGTGCCCGACGAGCGCGAACGGCTGCTCGCCGACCAGCTCCCGCGCGACCGCCCGCACGTCCGCGGCCATCGTCCGCTTGTCGTAGCCCGCGGGCGGCCGGTCGGAATCGCCCGCGCCGCGGTAGTCCACGGCGATCACCCGGAACCGGCGGGCCAGCGCCGGCATGATCCGCCGCCACTCCCACCAGGTCTGGGGGAAGCCGTGGACGAGCACCAGCGGCGGCCCCGACCCCGCGGCCACGTAGTGCAGGCGCACCCCGTCCCCGACGTCGACCTTGCCGTGCTCGACCCGCAGATCGTCCTGCTGCTCCATCGTCCCCTCCTCGTTCTCCGGCCCCGTCGCGCGGGGCCGCTCAGCCGGTTCGCGTCCCGCCGTTGACCCCGATGAACTGGCCGGTCACGTAGTCGGCATCGGCCGATGCCAGGTAGGCAGCCGTTCCGGCGACGTCCTCGACCCGCCCGTGGGCGCCCGCCACCCCGCCCCGCCGCAGCGGGATGTCGGCGGAGTAGCGGGCGACCTGCTCGGGGGTGAAGCCGCGATGGATGTCGGTCGGGATGAACCCGGGGTTGATCGCGTTGACGCAGATGCCGAGCGCCCCGAGCTGGTGGGAGAGCGCGACGGTCAGGCCCAGCAGCGCGCCCTTCGACGCCGCGTAGGCGGGCGTCGTCGTCGGGCGGCCCTGCTCGGCGGCAATCGAGCCGAGGTTGACGATCTTCCCGTAGCGCCGCTCGCGCATGTCCGGCAGACACGCCCGGATGCACCAGAAGGCGCCGGTCGCGTTGGTCTGGACGATCCGGTTCCAGTGCTCGTCGGTCACGTCCCACGGGTCCATCGCCTCGGCGAGCCCCGCGTTGTTGACCAGCGTGTCGATCGGTCCCCAGCGGCGGGTCGCGGCGGCCGCCGCGTCGACGGCCGCCGAGTCCGCGACGTCGACGGCGAACGCGCGCGACCGCTCCGCGCCGCCGAGCTCGGCGGCGGTCCGCTCCGCGGCCGCACCGTCGACGTCCCACAGCGCGACGCGCGCGCCCTCGTCGACGAACCGCTCCGCGATCGCCCGACCGAGCCCGCGGGCTCCCCCGGTGACGACCGCCAGCCGTCCCTCCAGTCGCTGTCCCATGCGCTCTCCCTCTCGTCGTCGCGGCGCCCGGCCGCGCAGGTACGGGCGGCCCTCAGGTGCGCCCGTCGACGGTCATCCCGCCGTCGACCACCAGCGTCTGGCCCGTCATGAAGCTCGCGTCCGGCCCGGCCAGGAAGGCGATCGTGCCGGCGACCTCGCGCGGATCGCAGATCCGTCCGAGCGGCACCCGCGACGCCATCTCGTCCAGGTCGTAGACCCCGGCCGCCGCCTTCTCCTCGAGCATCGCCGTGCGCACGTAGCCCGGGGCGACCGCGTTGACGCGGATCCCGTCCCCGGCCCACTCGATCGCCAGCGCGCGCGTCAGGCCGATCAGCCCGGACTTGGAGGCGCTGTAGGCCGCCCGGTCGCGCATCCCGACGACGCCGGCGATCGAGGCCAGGTTGACGATCGCCCCGGAGCCGCTGTGCGCGAGCGCCGAACGCGCCTCACGGGCGCAGCGCAGCGCCCCCGACAGGTTGACCTCCAGCAGCGCCTGCCAGTCGTCGTCGGCGAGCGTGGCGGTCGGCTCGACCGCGGCCCGCCCGGCGTTGTTGATCAGCACGT
>CAZFIQ010000009.1:0-12594 GCA_964519185.1 uncultured Patulibacter sp. | reverse complement strand
GCCCGTCCGCGTGCAGGCGGGCGCAGGTGGCCCGGCCGATGCCGCCGGCACCGCCGGTGACGAGCGCGACCCGCGGGCCGGCGGTCATGCCGTCGCCCCGGTACCGCCGCTCACGCGCCGCTCGTGGCCTTCCCAGTACCGCTCGCGCACCTCGCGCCGCAGCACCTTGCCGTAGCCGCTGACCGGCAGCTGCTCGACGAAGTCGATGCCCTTCGGCTTCTTGTAGCCCGCCAGGTGCTCGCCGCAGAAGGCGGTCAGCTGCTCGGCCGAGACCTCCGCCCCGGGGTCGAGCTGGACGACGGCGTGGACCGCCTCGCCCCAGTACTCGTGCGGGACGCCGAGCACGACGACGTTGGCGACGCCCTCGAACTGCACCAGGACCTCCTCGACCTCACGCGGGTAGACGTTGTTGCCACCGCTGATGATCACGTCCTTGGCGCGGTCGAGCAGGAACAGGTAGCCCTGCTCGTCGAACGTCCCGACGTCGCCGGTGTGCAGCCAGCCGCCGCGAAGCGTCTCCGCCGTCGCCTCCGGGTTGCGCCAGTAGCCGCGCATCACGACGTCGCCGCGCGCGACGACCTCGCCGATCTCGCCGGGCGGCAGCTCGTTGTCGTCGGCGTCGACGACCCGCGCCTCGACGTCGGTGCGGGTCTGGCCGACCGATCCGATCCGGTCGCTGCCGGCGGCCAGCAGCTCGGCGTGCGCCTGCCGCGGGAGGCCGGTGATCGTGATCGGCGCCTCGCCCTGACCGTAGATCTGGGCGAAGACCGGTCCGAACGCCTCGACGGCGCGCTTGAGGTGCTCGACGTAGATCGGGGCGCCGCCGTAGCAGACCGCCTGCAGGCTGCCCAGGTCGTACTCGCCCGGCACGAAGTCGTCGAGCATCGCGATGATCTGCGTCGGCGCCAGGAACGCGATGTGCGTGACCCGCTGGCGCTCGATCTGCGCGAACAGCACTTTCGGGTCGAACGACTTCGACTCCAGCGCGACGTTCGTCGCCCCGCGCGCGACCGCCGGCAGCGCCACGATCCCGCTGCCGTGCGACATCGGCGCGGCGTGCAGCACCACCTCACCCGGCTGGATGTTGTGCACGTCCGCCAGGTAGTTCATGATCACCGCCGCCGCGCCGCGGTGCGACCACATCGCGCCCTTCGGCTTGCCGGTGGTGCCGGAGGTGTAGAAGAGCCAGCAGAGGTCCTCGGGGTCGACGTCGACCGGAGCGCTCAGCGTCGGCGCGGGATCGATCAGCTCCGCGAACGTGCCCGCGCCGTCGACCGGCTCCAGGCAGAACCGGCGCTCGACGGTGGGGAAGCCGTCCCAGTTCGCGACCAGGCCAACCTGGTACTCGGGGCCGTGGATCAGCACCCGGGCCTCGGCGTTGGTCGCGATGTAGGCCATCTCCCGCGCGTGCAGGCGCGGGTTGATCGGGACCACGACGAGCCCCGCAGCGAAGCAGCCGTAGATCACGTCGAGCACGTGCGGCCCGTTGCCGAGCGCGAAGGCGACGCGATCGCCGGGCTTCAGGCCGAGGCGCAGCAGGCCGCTCCCGACCTGGAGGGTCCGCGCGTAGAACTCGCGGTACGTCCGCGTCTCCCCCTCGTGGATCGACGCGACGTTGTCCGGCCACTGCCGGGCGGCCTTGGCCAGGAAGGCGGCGACGTTCATCCGGCGATCAGCCTTCCGTCGCCGGGCGGAACCACGCGACCGGGCGGGCCTCGTCGCCCGCGGGCGTCGCGTCGCCCGGGGCCACGAACTCGACCGGCGCATCGCAGCGGTAGCCGTCCCACGTGCCCTCGCCGGTCGGCAGCAGCCGGACGAGCAGTTGGACGCCCTCCTCGAGCACGACCACGCCCAGCCCGAACGGCTGCTCGTCCTCGAACCCGATCGGCGACCCCAGCCGCTGGACGGTGTGGCTCAGCAGCGTGCCGCGCCCGCTCGCGGCCTGCCAGCCGAGGTCCTCGGACTGGCAGAACGGGCAGGCGAACCGCGGATACAGGTTGAGCTTGCCGCAGCCGCCGCAGCGCTGCACCAGCAGCTCGCCGCGGTCCAGGCCGGCCCGGAACTCCTCCACCAACGTGCTCATCGCGCTCCTCCCTGCTCCACGCGCTCCAGCAACAGCACCTGCGCGTCCATGTAACTGCCGCCCGTACCCCCGATGATCGCGCGCCGCGGATGCTCGATCTGCCGCTCGGGCTCGGCTTCGCCCATCAGCTGGCGCACGCCCTCGGCGAGCAGCGCGGTACCGCCGCCGACCCCGGTGTGCCCCGCGGAGAGCAGGCCGCCGTTGGTGCTGACCGGGAAGCTGCCGCCCGGCGACGTCGCGCCCGACGCGATCCAGCGCGCGCCCTCGCCCTTGGGGCAGAGCCCGAGCCCCTCGACCGCGATCGTCATCACCGCCGCGTAGGAGTCGTAGACCTGGGCGAAGTCCGCGTCCTCGGGACCCCAGCCGGCCTGGGCGTAGGCGCGCTCGGCCGCGATCGGCCAGGCGAGCGTGCCCAGGTCGGTCTCCTGACCGATCGAGTAATGGCTGACGCACCCGCCGGAGCCGGCGATCCGGGCGAAGGCGCCGGGCCGCTTCTCCGCGTTCTCGCGGCTCGTCATGACGAACCCGACGCCGCCGTCGGCCATCATCGGGCACTCCATCGCGCGCAGCGGGTCGGAGATCATCCGCGACCCGAGCACCTTCTCGACGGTCAGCTCCTTGTCGCGGTACATCGCGTTGGGGTTGAGGTTGGCCCACTTGCGCAGCGACACGCAGACCGCGGCCATCTCCTCCGGGGTCGATCCGCTCTCGTGCATGTAGCGCTGGGTGATCAGCGCGCCGATCGCGTTGAACGTGATCCCCGTCGGCTGCTCCCACTGCTGCGGGATCCCGTTGAGGCTCAGCGACGCGACCATCTCGCGCAGGTCGCCGGAGCCCCAGCCCTCGGCCTGGAGCACCAGCACGTTCTTCGCCTGGCCCGACGCGATCAGGCCGGAGGCGACCCGCACGACGTTGTCGCTGGTCGACCCGCCCGAGTGGACCATGAAGCTGGCCTTCGCCTGCTTGTTCAGGCCCAGCTCCTCGACCATCCGCGAGAAGACCAGGTCGGCCTGGTGCGGGAACGAGTGGAGGTTGGGGATCAGCAGCAGGGTGTCGATGTCGCTGGGCGTCATCGCCGCGTTGCGCAGCGCGCGGATCGCCACCTGCGTGAGCGCCTGGACGAACTCGCGCTCCGGGAACTTCCCGGACGGGATCTCGCCGACGCCGACGAAGACCGGCTCGTTCGGGTCGCCGTCCTGCCAGCCCAGCGGCGTCGTGGTCGTCTCAATCATCGGTTCCACCCTCCGGCCGGCGGCGCGCCAGCATCGTCTGCACGAACGTCATGACCGTCTCGTCCCGCTGGTTGAGCACCGTGTAGGTCATCCCCAGGGTTCCGTACTTGGGGTTCTCGCCCGCCTCGACGGTGGTCGCCTCGGCCCGCACGCGGAGGGTGTCGCCGGCCCGCACGGGGGCGAGCGCCCGCATCCCGTCGATGCCGAGCAGGGCGACGATCGCGTCGCCGTAGAAGTTCGTCAGGCCGACCAGCCCGACGGCGATCGAGAAGGTCAGCGGCCCGTGGGCGATCCGCCCGCCGAACCGCCCGGCCTTCCCGAGCTCCTCGTCGATGTGCAGCGGGTAGTAGTCCCCGGTGAGCCCGGCGAACTGGGTGATGTCCCCGATGTCGACCGTGCGCCCGCGGGTCACGACGACGTCGCCGAGTTGGAAGTCCTCGAAGCTCCGGCGGGGCGGATCGGCGAATTCACGACCGGGCATGGGCGACCCTCGGTGACGAAACAATCATTTGTTTTCAGGCTAGCGGGCGGACCGCCGCGCTGTCAAGGCCCGGGCGGACACCCGTCCGGGACACGCACGACCGACGCTCCCAGATCATGCCCGAGGACCGGCCGCGCGTGTCTCGATTGACACCCGACCCTGGAGACGGCTACGTTGAAACTAACCTTTGTTTTCTGAGCGGGGCCCGCGTGCTGCGTCAGAGGACGAGACACCACGAATCGGAGCGAGAACATGGGACGTCTGAGCGGCAAGGTCGCGTTCATCACCGGAGCGGCCCGCGGCCAGGGCCGCGCGCACGCGGTGCGGATGGCCGAGGAGGGCGCCGACATCATCGGCGTCGACATCTGCGAGGACATCGCGTCGGCGCCGTACGAGCTCGGCACCGCGGCCGAGCTGGACGAGACCGCGGAGCTGGTCCGCAAGGCGGGCCGTCGCGCGTACGTGCAGAAGGCCGACGTCCGCGACCGGGCGCAGCTGGAGGACGCGGTCCGGGCCGGCGTCGCCGAGCTCGGGCGACTCGACGTGGTCAGCGCCAACGCCGGGATCTGGTCGGCGAGCGCGTTCCCGGAGATGCCCGAGCAGACCTACCGGGACATGATCGACGTCCAGATGCACGGGTGCTACTACACCTGCCAGGCAACCGTGCCGGTGCTCGTCGACCAGGGCGAGGGCGGCTCGATCGTGATCACCAGCTCGACCGCCGGGCTGAAGGGCTTCCCCAACCAGGTCCACTACAACATGGCCAAGCACGCGGTCGTCGGCCTGATGCGGACGCTGGCCAACGAGCTGGCACCGCACATGATTCGCGTCAACAGCGTCCACCCCAGCTCGACCTTCACCAAGATGATCGACAACCCGGCGATCTGGGCCGCCTTCGCCCCGGGCGTCGAGAACCCGACCGAGAAGGACTTCGGGCACAAGTTCACGGCGATGAACCTGCTGCCGGTGCCGTGGGCCGAGGCGATCGACATCTCGCACGCCGTGGTCTACCTGGCGTCCGACGAGTCGCGCTACGTCACCGGCGTCACCCTGCCGGTCGACTCCGGCTTCATGGCCAAGCTGTAGCGCGCCGGCCGCTCGCCGCTCGCCGACCCGTCGGCGAGCGGGGCGGCCTCAGGGCCGCGTCCGCAGCCCGTTGAGCAGCGTGTCGGCCAGGCGATTGCCCAGCTGCTCCGGGGTCTCCGGCCCGTCCGGCGAGTACCACTCCGGCGTCCAGTTGAGCGTGCCGAGGATGACGAGCACCGTCACTCGGACGTCGAGGTCCGCGTCGAACGCGCCCGATTCGACGCCGCGCTCGACCAGCGACGTGAACAGCTGCTCGTACTGCTGGCGCTTCTCGACCACCCGCTGCAGGCTCTCGCCCCCGAGATACCGCCACTGGTGGAAGACGACGAGCGTCCGCTCCGGGTTCTCCGCCACGATCCCGACGTGCCCGCGGATCAGCGCGCGGAGCGCCTCCTCCGGCTCGCCTGGCTCGCTGCCGTCGGCCGGCCGCAACGTCAGGAACTGGTCGATCCCGACCTCGACGATCTCCAGCAGCAGTTCCTCCTTGCCGCTGATGTGCGTGTAGAGGCTGCCCGGCAGCACGCCGACGGCGGTCGCGATGTCCCGCATCGTCGTCCCGGCGTACCCCTGCGCTCCGAAGAGGCGCGTCGACGCCTCGAGGATCGAGCCCTTCACCCGCCCTGGACTGTGACTTGTGCTCACGCGAGAACGCTCCCCATCGTTATCGAGGTCGTCGCCGCCCTCGTGGCGCGTAGCGCACGACGCCCTCGGCCGGCGACGCACCAGATCCTATATTCCGCCGTCGGCGTACCGACCCACCACGACGATCTCCCCGCTCGCCGGCGGTGCCGGACCGCCGCCCGCGGCCGCGCCGGCGGCGACGCGCGGCGGCACGGAATCACGCCGACGGCCCGTCGTCGGGCAGTGCCGCGACCACCGCGTCGACCAGCGCCGCGTCGACTCCCGCCGCCAGCAGCACGTCGCGCGTGTGCTCGCCGAGGCGGGGCGGCCGCGTCGTCTCCGCCCCCGCCGGCTCGAACGGCAGCCGCACCAGCCGCCGGGGATCGTCTCCCGCGTCGCGCGGCTCCAGCAGCAGCTCGCGCTCCCGGGCCAGCGGGTGCTCGAGCGTGCGGTCGAGCTGGTTGACCGGCGACGCTGGGACCCCGGCGTCGACCAACCGGCGCTCGATCTCGTCGTCGGTGAACTGCGACGTGCGGGCCTCGAGCAGCGCGTGCAGGGCATCCCGCTCCGCGACGCGCTGCTGGACCGTGCCGAAGCGCGGGTCGTCGGCGACCTCGGGACAGCCGATCGCCTCGCACAGCCGGCGGAAGATCCGGTCGTTGCCGGCGGCGATCATCGCCCGGCCGTTCGCCGTCCGGAAGACCTCGTACGGCGCGGCGATCGCGAAGCCCGAGCCGTTCGGCTGGGGCGACGCTCCCGTCGCCATCAGGTTGAGGATCTGGTTGTTGAGCAGCGCCATGCTGGCGTCGATCAACGTCGACTCGACGCGCTCGCCGGTCCCCGTCCGCTCACGACGCGCCAGCGCGGCCATGATCGCCGTCGCCGCCCACATCCCGGTCGTGATGTCGATCAGCGACACCGGTACGCGCGCCGGCTCGGCCCCCGGATGGCCGGTGGCGTGCATGATCCCGCTGAACGCCTGGACCACCGGGTCGTAGCCCGGGAGGTCGTGCCCGGCGGGGCCCTGCCCGAACGCGTTGATCGAGCAGTAGACGAGCTTCGGATTGGTCCGCCGGACCTCGTCGTAGGAGAACCCCAGCCGGTCGAGCTTGCCCGGCCGGAAGCTCTCCACCAGCACGTCGGCCCGGTCGACCAGCGCCCGGACCGCGTCGCGGCCATCGTCGGTGGTGAGGTCGACCGCGACGCTCCGCTTGTTGCGGTTGAACGCCCACAGCAGCGTGCTCTCGCCGTCCCAGAACGGCGGCATGTGCCGGCCGTCCTCGCCGTGCGGGCGCTCGACCTTGACGACGTCGGCGCCCAGATCGGCCAGGATCATCGTCGCCATCGGGCCGGCGATCACGCCGGTGAAGTCGACGACCCGCAGCCCTTCGTAGGTGGTGCCGACCGTGACGGGCTGCTGGACGTGCATCGCCTAGCTCGCCTTCGCTCCGGCTCGCTCGCGGTCCCACTGCTCCTGCGCCGCGACCCGCGCGGCGGCGGTCGCCGAGCGGTTGGCGTCCGACGCGCCGACTACCAGGTCGTAGCTCGTCTGGACGGGGCCGATCTGCCCGTCGAACCGCGGGATCACCTCCTCCGCGAACAGCTCGTAGCTGCGCTTGGTGGCGGCCCACGGGGCGAAGTCGACGCCCTGGAAGAGGTACGTGCCGAAGCCGCCCGAGCGCTCGATCAGCCGCTCGATCTGGGCGACGGCCATCTCCGGCGTGCCGATCACACCGCGGCCGGTCTCGTTGATCAGCTCGGCCAGCTCGCGCGTCGTAGCCGGCACGGGGATCGCCGACGGGCTGATGTGCGCCAGGTACTCGTACTGCCAGCGCAGGCCGTACTCGCAGTCCGCGATCGCCTGCTCGACCGTCTCGGCGATGTGCATCGGACCCATCAGCCGCCACTCGCGCCGGTCGATCACGTGGCCGTTGCGCTCGGCCTCCTCGTTCATGATCTCCCAGTGGACCGGCAGCTTGTCGGCGCCGGTCGGGTCGGTCGCCGCGAGCGACAGCATCCCCAGGCCGTGACGGCCGGCGAGCTTCGGGCCCGAGGGCGACACCGTGCCGACGACCGAGACCGGCAGCTCGCCGTACGGCAGCAGCTGGAGCACCGCTTCCTCGAGCGCGAACCACTCCGACGTGCGGGTGACCGTCTCGCCCCGGAACAGCGCCAGGATCACGTCCAGCGCCTCCTCCATCCGCGGCCGCAGGTCGGTCGCCTCCAGGCCGAGCATCTTGGCGTCCGTCGGCAGCTGACCAGGGCCCGCGCCGAACATCACGCGGCCGCGCGTCAGGTGGTCGAGCAGGACCATCCGCTCGGCGACCTGGAACGGGTGGTGGTAGGGCAGCGAGACCACGCCGGTACCGAGCCGGATCCGCGTGGTCTTGGCGGCCGCGTGGGCCAGCACCAGCTCCGGCGACGCGACCAGCTCGGCGCCGCCCGAGTGGTGCTCGCCGACCCAGACCTCGTCGTAGCCGAGCCGTTCGAGGTGCTCGATCAGCTCGACCACCCGGTGGATCGCCAGGTTGGGGTTGAGGCCGACCTTGTTCTGCGGCGGGAGGAAGACACCGAACTTCATCGGGAACGACTGGGGCATGCTCGCTGCTCTCCTCAATCCTGTCCGGCCGTCGGCCGCTGGTTGTACTGCGGGTCGCGCTGCTCGATGGTCGCGACGACCCCTTCGCGGAAGTCCCGCGAGCCCTGCAACGCCGACGTGACCCAGTAGCTGGTCGCCATCGCTCCCGCCAGGTCGACGTGCCACGACGCGCGCAGGGCCTGCTTGGTCGCCTCGATCGCGCGTCGCGGCCGCGACGCGATCCGCGCCGCCAGCCCGACCGCCTGGTCGAGCAGCTCGTCGTGCGCCACCACGCGGTTGACCAGGCCGATCTCCAGCGCCCGCGAGGCCGACAGGATGTCGCCGGTCAGCGCCAGCTCGGCGGCCATGCCGGAGCCGACGAGCTTCGGCAGGAACCAGCTGCCGCCGTTGCCCGGGGCCAGGCCGAGCCGCACGTAGGTCTCGCCGAGCTTGGCCCGGTCGGACGCGATCCGCAGGTCGCAGGCCAGCGCCAGGTCCAGGCCGCCGGCCGTCGCCCCGCCGTTGACCGCCGCGACGAACGGCAGCCGCGAGGCCTGGATCCGCTGCGTCAGCGGCAGCAGCACCCGCGAGTTGTAGGGCTCCTCGTCGACGGCCATCTGCTCGTCGACGTAGGCCAGCATCCCGTGCAGGTCGGCGCCGGCGCAGAACTGCTTGCCGGCACCGGTCAGCACCACGGCCCGGACGTCCAGGTCGGCCTCGAGCGCATCGAGCGCCGCCGTCAGGTCGCGTACCAGCTCCGGCACGACGCCGTTGGCGTGCTCGGGGCGGTTCAGCGTGATCACGGCCACCCCGTCCGCCGGTCGCTCGTGGAAGACGGTCTCCAGTTCGGTCCTGCTGCTCATCGGCGGCGCTCCTTCGCGGTTTCCCGGCTCGTACCCACCACGGCCGGTCAGGCGTCGTTGGTGATGATGGTGGCGACCGACACGGCGTAGCGTCCGCCGAGCCACCCGCCGCCGGTGACCGCCATGCCCAGGCGCGCTCCGGAGACCTGGCGCTCGGCGCCCCGTCCGCGCAGCTGCGTGCAGACCTCGGCGATCTGGGCGATCCCGGTCGCGCCCAGCGGGTGCCCGCGACTCATCAGGCCGCCGCTGGTGTTGACGGGGATCCGGCCCCCCAGGCTCGTCTCGCCGCTGCGGACCAGCTCGAACCCGCAGCCCGGCGCGCAGAGCCCGATCTCCGCGTACTGGATCAGCTCGGCCGGGGCCGCGGCGTCGTGCAGCTCGACGCAGTCGAGGTCGTCCGGACCGACGCCCGCCCGCTCGTAGGCGGCGGACGCCGCCTCGGCGACCGGGTCGGCCTCGCGTCCACCGGCGACCTCGGTCGCGAGCACCTTCAGACGCCCGTCGATGCCGTGGGCCGCGGCGTAGTCGGCGGACATCACCACGACGGCGGCGGAGCCGTCGGACGTCGGCGAGCACATCGCCAGGGTCAGCGGGTCGACGATCATCCGGCTGGCGAGGACCTGCTCGACGGACTGTGGCGTCCGGTACTGCGCCAGCGGATTCATCGTCGCGTGGTGGCGGTTCTTCACCGCGACCAGGGCCAGGTCGGTGGTCGTCGCACCGGTCTCCCGCAGGTACGCGGCCGCCTCGCCCGCGTAGAAGTCCATCAGGATCGAGTTGGTCCCGGCTTCCTCCGGGGTGGCCTCGCCGATCTCGTCGATGTCCGTCGAGCCGCGGAGCGCCAGGAACGTCCGGGTCTTGTCGTCGTGGGTCAGCTGCTCGACGCCGACCGCGAGCGCCACGTCGCAGCGTCCCGCCGCGACCGACTCCCACGCCAGGCTGAAGGCGCTGCTGCCGGACGCGCAGGCGTTCTCGATGTTGATCAGCGGCAGGCCCGCCAGGCCCGTCTCGCGCAGCGCCACCTGCCCGCGGATCATGTCCTGCTGGGCGATCGTCCCGGCGACGGCGTTGCCGAAGAAGACCCGCTCGACGGCCTCCGCGGCGATGCCCGCGTCGGCCAGCGCCTCGCCGATCGCGGTGACCGCCATGTCGCGTACGCCGCGGCCGGGGGAGCGCCGGAACGGCGTCATCCCGACGCCGGTGATCAGCACGTGATCGGTCATCGGCGACTCGCCTCCACGCACGGTTGAACCATCAGAACAAGCATTAGTTTTTCAGCCTACCACGGGGTTGCCGGGACGGAAAGGAATCAGCTCCGATCAGCCGAGGTCGATCGCGCGGCCGACGTCGGCCGCGGAGAATCGCGGCCGGTCGATGCCGACCGAGCGCACGCCACGCACGGCGAGTCCGCGCAGCAGCGCGGCCAGCAGCGGAGCCGGGGCCTCGCCGTCGTCCCAGGCCCCGTCGGCCAGCTGCAGCACCACGCTGGGCCCCTCGAGGGCCACGGCGGACAACGCCTCGGCCAGCGCCCCCGGCGCCCCGCCGTCGGGTCCACCGACGAGCCGCAGGCCGACGTCCGCGCGACCCGCGACGTCCCCGCACAGGTGCGCGACGTGGCAGCGACCGTCCCGGTCCGGGACGGCGACGACCCGGAAGCAGCCGAGGTCGATCGGACCCGACCGCTCGTCGTCGTCGGCGATCGCCCTCCGGTAGCCCACGACGTCCGACACCGCAACCACGCGCAACCCGTGCACGCGTGCGTGCTCCGCAACCGCCGCCGCGTCGGCCAGCTCGCCGTCCTCACCGAGCATCGCGCAGGCCACGGCGGCCGGAGCCAGCGCCGCGATCCGCACCAGGTCGACCGCCGTCTCGGCGTAGCCCGCACGCTCGAGGACGCCGCCCTCGGCCGTACGCAGCGGGAACACGTGGCCGGGAACGACGACGTCGTCGTCGGTCGCCTGCGGGGCGGTCGCGGCGGCGATCGTCACCGCGCGATCGGCGGCGGAGATGCCGGTCGTGACCCCACGGCGCGCCTCGATCGAGCAGGTCAGCGCGCGACCGCTCGCCCGCTGGCCCCCGCCGGACTGCACGTCGAGCCCCAGCCGCCGGCAACGCTCGGGCGTGAGCGCCAGCTCGACCAGGCCGCGGGCCGCGGTCGCCATCCGGTTGACGGCCGACGCGTCGGCATGCTCCGCCGCCACGACCATCCAGGCGCCCCCCGACCCCGCCGCGTCGTCCTCGACCACGACCATCCGCCCCTCGCGCAGCGCCTCGGACGCGGCGGTGACCCGCAGCGCGACCTCCCGCCGATGCTGCGCGACGAGCGCACGCACCGCCCGGACGTCGTCGCGCATCTGCTCGACCAGTTCGTCGACCACCGGGAACGACCGCTCGGCGCGGACGAAGCCGAGCAGCTCGACCGCCACCTGCCGCCCGTAGAGATCCCCGTCGAAGTCCAGGAGGTGCGCCTCCAGCAGCGGCTCGAGGCCGTCGCCGAAGGTCGGCCGCACCCCGACGCTGACCGCCGCCGGAGCGCCGTCCAGTAGCCCGGCGTAGACGCCGAAAGCCGGGACGGCGTCGGCGGGCACGCGGACGTTCGCCGTCGGGAACCCGAGCTGCCGCCCCCGCTTGTCGCCGTGCACGACCTGGCCGGTGATCACGGGTGTGGACATCGCGTTGACTCCGATCCTCGGGGCTTCCCGGGCCCGCTGGCGCCCCGCACCCGCCGCGACGCCCGGAAGGCGGCCAGCGGCTCGGCGAAGGGCCCGGCGATGCGAGCACGGGCGAACGACCCGCCGCTCGGGAAATGAGACGACGGTCACAGATGTTTAGCACGGCCCGGAAGATCCTGCAAAGGAACGTTTGTTTTTTGCCTATTTGCAGGTAATTCCTGCGGCGCTAGTGACCGTTCGAGCGCCTTAGATCATCCGCCGCTGCACCGCCCAGCGGGTGAGCTCGTTGCGGTTGGTCAGCTGCAGCTTGCGCAGGACGTTGGAGACGTGGGTCTCGATCGTCTTGATCGACAGATGCAGCCGCGCGGCGATCTCCTTGTAGGTGTAGCCGCGGGCGATCGCCAGCAGGACCTCCTGCTCCCGCGGGGTCAGCGAGTCGAGCTCCGGGTCGATCCGCGCCGCCGGCTCGGCCGCCGCCGGGCTGCCGCTGTAGGCGTCGAGCACGAAGCCCGCCAACAGGGGCGAGAAGACGGCGTCGCCGTCGGCCACGCGGTGGATCGCCGAGACCAGCTCGTCGGGCGCGATCGACTTGGTGACGTACCCGCGGGCGCCCGAGCGGATCGTCGCCAGCACGTCCTCCGGCGCGTCGGAGACCGACAGCGCGAGGAAGCGCACCCCGGGCCGCACCGCGTGGACCGGCGCGATCACCGCGTCCCCGCCGCCGTCGGGCAGGTGCACGTCGAGCAGCACGACGTCGGGGTCCTCGGAGCGGATCAACGGGACCGCGTCCTCCACCGTCCCTGCCTCGCCGACGACCCGGATCGTCGGCCCCAGGCCGGCGCGCAGACCTGCCCGGAAGATCACGTGGTCGTCGACGATGACGACCTTGCGCAACGGATAGCTCATGTCTCAGATGGCCTTTCGCGGGAGCACCAGCTCCACCTCCGTACCGCCCCCGGGCGTGCTGACGACGCTCGC